>NZ_FRAU01000002.1:0-300000 GCF_900142415.1 Rhodothermus profundi | reverse complement strand
GTTTGCCCCTATGGTCTTCTGGCAACGCCTCCTCAAGGTCGTCCAGCAAGCCGAAGCAGCCCTGGGCGATGCCTCGGCTGCCTGCTCTCGCCGCCTGCAACTGCTGAGCGACCACCTGCACGATTTTCCGCTGGACCTCCAGGATCTCTGCCACGGCACCAGTGCCCGGGCCGACGAAAGCTGGCCTTTTGCCGTGGCCATGTTCGCGCGCAACCCCGACCTGCTGGAAGCAACGCTGCTATCGGCCATCAACGTCGGCGGCGACGCCGACACCATAGGAGCTATGGTCGGGGCCCTGCTGGGAGCCCGTCACGGCTGGCACGCCTTTCCCGAAGCCTGGCGCCGCGAGCTGGAAGCGGCCGACCACCTCGAAGCAACCGCCCGCGCCTTCCTCCAGGCCTTGCACGCCGTCCCCCTCTCTCAAAACGCCCTACCAGACCCTGAACAAAACGTTGAATAATTCACAAAATCGTATATCCGGCGCACCAGCACCGGCCGTCTTGCAGCCCCTGCAAACGATGTACATTCTTCTGTGAACAGGTTGGTGGGCAGGGCGTTGCCGTAGGCAAACAGGTGCTCGGTTATTCTGCATGATTCCGCGCGAACTGTTTCAGAAAATTCGCCGGCTGGAGGTCCGCACGCGCGGGCTGGTGGATAGCCTGTTTGGAGGCGAGTATCACACGGCTTTTAAAGGGCAGGGCATTACGTTTGCCGAAGTGCGGCCCTACCAGATCGGCGACGATGTGCGCACCATCGACTGGAACGTGTCGGCCCGCATGGGCACGCCCTACGTGAAGCTCTTCGAGGAGGAACGCGAACAGACGCTGCTGCTGGTCGTCGACGTGTCGGGCTCTCAGGGATTTGGGCTGCGCGGGCGCACCAAACGCGAACTGGCCGCTGAGATCTGTGCTGTGCTCGGCTTCAGCGCGCTGCGCAACCACGACCGGGTCGGGCTGCTCCTCTTTTCAGATCGGATCGAAGGATTCGTACCGCCCCGCAAAGGTCGCCGGCACGTGCTTCGGCTCGTGCGCGATCTCTATGCCTGCCAGCCGCAGTCGATCCGCACGGATCTGCGCGTGGCGCTCGACTACCTGATCCGGGTGCAGCGCCGCCGCGCGATTATCCTGCTCCTGAGCGACTTTCTGGATATGCCAGATTTTGAGCGCCCGCTGCGGGCGCTGGCCCGCCGCCACGACGTCGTGGCCCTGCAGCTTCAAGATCCTATCGAACAGACCTGGCCCGACGTCGGGCTTGTCGCGCTGGTCGATGCGGAAACGGGCCGCAGGTGCTGGCTCGACACGCGCAGCAAGCGTGTGCGCCGCTGGCTGGCCCAGCACGCCCGGCAGCAGCAGGCCAGGCTGGAAGCCCGTTTCCGCCGCCTGCAGATCGACCACGTGCGCCTGCGCACCGACGCCGACTACGTGGAACCGCTGCTGGCCTTCTTCCACCGCCGGAACCGTCGCCGCCGATGAACCGCCTGCTGTTCGGGCTGCTGCTTGTGCTCGGCCCCTTTCCGATCGCCTCTGGACAGACGCGGCTGGAAGCACGCCTGTCGGCCGACACGGTGGCCATTGGCGAACGCTTTACGCTGACGCTGCTCCTCGAACGCCCGGCAGCTGCTCGGCTGAAACTGCCCACCGACAGCCTGCTGGGAGACCTGCAGGTAATCGAAGGCCCCCTGCGCTATAGCCGCCCTCTCGACGCAGGCCGCCTGCGCGACAGCATCGTCTACCGGGTGACCACGTTTGTGCTCGATTCGGCGCGGGTGCCCCCACTGCCGCTGGTGCTTCATACCGAAACCGAGCAGCACACCCTGACAACCCCTCCCCTCCAGGTGATCGTTCGCTCTGTCGTTCCCCCCGATGCGACGGGCATTCGCGACCTGGCGCCCATCGTGGCATTTCCGGCCGCCCGCTGGCCCTGGCTGGCCGGCGCGGCCCTGCTGGCCCTGCTGCTCGGACTGGCCGCTTATCTCTGGTTTCGCCGTCGCCCTTCATCGCCCCCTTTTCCGCCTCCTCCCCCCGAACCCCGTCCCGATCCTTACCGCCTCGCCCTGCAACGATTGCAGGAACTGGAAGCGGTAACGGCGCAGTCCTCCTCCAGACGCTTTTATATAGCGCTGGCCGATGTGCTGCGCGGCTATCTGGAAGACCGCCTGCAACTGCCGGCCCGTCGAATGACCACGCGTGAGCTTACCACCCGCCTTGCGCAACATCCCTCCCGGCCTATTGCCGGACTGGCCACTCCGATTCGCCAGGTGCTCGAAACGGCCGACCTGGCCAAGTTCGCCGGTCGCACGTATCCGCCCGACTACAACCGCCAGGTGCTAAGCGTTACCCGCACCCTGATCGAACGGCTGGAACTGAGCGGCCGGGTTGGCACTTCGATACAGCCTGATACGCTTACAACCCACTCGACCCGACTGTAGCCTTATGCACCGTGAAACCATCGCCTTCCCGCCTGCGCTGATCGAGCGCCTCGCACGTGCGCGTTCGGTGGCCGTGCTGACCGGCGCAGGAATCAGTGCCGAAAGCGGGGTGCCGACGTTTCGCGACCCTGGGGGTCTCTGGGAGCAGTTTCGTCCCGAAGAGCTGGCCAATGTGCAAGCCTTCCTGCGCAATCCCGACCTGGTGCAACGCTGGTACGCCTACCGCCGCCGGCTCGTGCGCGAAGTAGCGCCCAACCCCGGGCATTATGCGCTGGTGGAACTGGAGCGCCTGGTACCTGACTTCACGCTCATCACGCAGAACGTCGACAACCTGCATCGACGAGCCGGCAGCCGACGCGTCGTGGAGCTGCATGGCAACCTGCTGCGCAGCTACTGTATCGACTGCGGCCGCTCGGCCGAGGAAGTGGACCTGGAAGCGGCCGCAGAGGGCCGGCCTGCCCGTTGTCCTGCCTGCGGGGGGCTGATTCGCCCCGATGTGGTCTGGTTTGGCGAAATGCTGCCAGAAAATGCGCTGGCCGAAGCGTACGCGGCCTGCGAGCGGGCCGAGGTTTTCCTGAGCATCGGGACCAGCGCCGTGGTTTATCCGGCGGCCGGGCTGCCCCTCGAAGCCAAACGGGCAGGTGCCTACGTGGCCGAAATCAACCTGCACCCCAGTGCCATCGCCGACGAAGTAGATGCCCTGTTGCTGGGCAAAGCCGGCGAGCTTCTACCGGCACTGGTCGAAACGGTCCGGCAGGCCCGCGGCTCCTCCTGAAATCCTGCGCCCGCTTCCTGTCTTGCACCTGAACGATCTCCTATCCTACCAGCCCAACGTGCGCCCAACCAACCCTCAAAGACCTGAAGACCACCTACCCACGACGCCCCATCGTGCGCCGCATCCAACCCACCGCATTTCCTCCAAACAAAAGCGAAACCCCCGCCTAATCCCTGAGCAAATGGATCATGTGCCCCCTCTTTACCCATCTAATCCCCCTCCCTCCTCAAATAATTCATCTCAAACAAATCACGATAATCATCCGGACAATGACTTAAATACTCTTCCAACCTAGCTCGGCTTACCCCTGGATATACCTTCGAAAATGCATCCCACAGCGCACCCTCCGCACACAAAACCATAATATTATAACCATCAGAACTTACAAAAGCCCAATCATGCCTCCTCCCAAATATCAAAAACTCAAAGGGAATCCACTCTAAATAATCAATATTTAAACCTTCATAATCACATCCTAATTGAAAAATAATCCCTACATTTTCTGAATTCGATTCTAATAATTCTACATCAACAACAACAAACTCTTTCTCTTCATAGTGCGAAAGTACTTCCTCAAAACGAGCATAGTCAGAACTCAAAAAGCTATACGAAGGCGTATAAAACAGAAACTTTCCATGGATCCGAAAAATCTGATGGGGAAACCAGACCGGCAAACCCGTCTCCGAATCCACATAAAACAACCGCTCAAACTGAACACGCCACACCCGCTCAAAATCCTCTCTGGACAAAAAAGCACTTCGGTACTTTCTCAGCCCCATCGTCTTCTCCAGTTAATTCTCCACCCGATCTCCAAACCGAACCTTAACAACCTTTCCATCGGGAAGTTGAAACCGTAACGTCCATCGTCCCGGATCCCCTTTTGTCGACGGATAGCGCGTAAGCCAGGTCCCGTCAGGCGCCTGTACCCTCCACGACCCCGCCGGCTTGTTCGAAAGCGGAATCTTCGGTGGATTGCCCCACTTCTGCAAAAAATTGTCCGCGACAACCTCCGAATTCGCCTCAAATATCCGCAGAACGTCATAATCTTTTATCCATATCCAGGCGGCCATAATCCTCTAACAGTTCCAGATCGTCTATCCGATTGGCAAACGCCGACGCAAAACGCGACTGCTTGATGAAACCCAGCAACTCCCGGTACGCCGAAACCCCCAGACGATCGGCCAGCTTCAACCCCCGAACCATCTCCAGAAAATCCACCCCCACCAGCAACCGCGCCGCACAGTCCAACACCCCGAATAACGCCCCGCTGTCCCCACCGACCACACGGACCGCATCAATACCGCAACTGAGCAGCTCGTCCCATTCCTCCCGCGCCAACCGCTTCCACGTCTGCACATCCAGCAAATCCTCCCCCTTCCGGGCCAGCTCCAGCAACCGCTTGCCCAACCGGACCGCCTTGCCCCAGAGCGGGAAACTCTCCTCGCACGTCAGCGCATCTTCCGTGCACGCCTCCTCCGGCGCCCCCGAACCCGAACCACTGCCCCCACCTCCCCCACCACTCCGCGGCTCCTCACACCACAGATCCGCACAGTCCCCTACTCCCCCCTCCTGCTGCCACCACCGCGGATCCTCCTGCGTCGGCGGCCAACTCCCCCCGCCCCCAGCTGCCGAACACACCACCTCCACCTCCTCAAACACATAACACCCACACGAAGGCACGTACATGAACGACGCACCCCCGCTGACCGCACAGTCATTCCCCTGCACCACCGCCGAACCCGACGACGAACCCCTGCGTCCTACCCACTAACGCAACGCCCACAACACCCGCTCATGCGACGGCACCCACGCCAACACCTGCCCCCAGAGCACCCCCACTCCCTCCGAAACCAGTACACCTGCTCCCGGCCTCCACTTTCCCGCACCCACCGCCGCGGCACCCGCAACACCACGTACCGATACCGCCAACGACCCGCCTCGTCGCGCCAGCTTACAAACGCCACATACGGCGCCCCCAGCGCCCGCCGCACCTGCTGCAACCAGGCCACCTCCGCCCACCGGTCCCCCGAAACCTGCGGCAGTGCTCCTGACGAGACCGACGGCAACGGCGCAGGCCCTTCCTTTGGCAACGAGGCCGGCGGCAACGGCCCCAGCACGCGCTCCGCCTCGCAGCCCAGCAACAACAGGCTCAGCAACAGCAGACCGGTCCCGTAGCGCACATAGCTGCTGTCTGGATGGGTCTGTGGGAAAAGCTGGGGGATACAGAAATGCCGGGTCGCTGGGACCACAGGGTACGATGGGCGCAGGTAGCTTGTCGCTTGCGGCGCGCGGTCGGGGGCAGGTGTGTTTGCGCCGGCGCCAGGTTGCCCGGAACGTCTGGATGCATCCAGCAAGGTGCCAGCGCTGGACTACGTTACAAGGACGCTCGGGCCGGCCTCGGTTGAAACCCTCCTCCCCTCTGCTCGTGAGACGTTGCGTTGGAGATTTTGCAATCTACCTGCGGTTTGATGACCTTTGCGCAGCCACAGTGGCTCTGGTTGCTGGTGCTGGTCCCCTTCCTGGCATTCGTGCGCTGGTGGCACACGAGGCGTCAAAGCGGGGATTTGCTCTTCAGCAGCACGGCGCTGGTGGACCAAGTGCCCGCTACTTTCTGGAGCCGTCTCCGCGGCCTTCCCTTCGCCCTCCGACTGGCTACGCTGACGCTGGGTATCCTGGCACTGGCCCGCCCTCAGCAGCCACATGTCTTCGAAAAGCGCACCGTTGAGGGGCGTGATCTGATGCTGGTGCTCGACCTGTCGTCGTCCATGCTGGCCCAGGATTTCACGCCCAGTCGCTTTGAAGTGGCCCGCCGCACCGCCATCCAGTTTGTGCAGGGCCGCCCGGTCGACCGGATCGGACTGGTCGTTTTTGCCGGACAGGCCTTCACGCAGGTGCCCCCTACGCTGGACCATCGTTTTCTCCTGACCATGCTGCGGCGCCTTCAGGTCGGGCGCCTTGAAGATGGAACGGCTATCGGCACCGCCATTGCCACGGCCGTCAACCGGCTGAAAAACACCGAGGCTCGCAGCAAGGTGATCATTCTACTGACCGACGGCCAAAACAACCGGGGCGAGATCGATCCGCCTACTGCCGCCGAGCTGGCGCGCCAGGCAGGCATTCGCATCTACACCATCGGTCTCAGCGGCCGGGGCGAGGCCCCCTATCCAAGACAGACGCCTTCCGGCACCCGGCCGCAGCCCGTACCCGTTGAGATTGACGAGGCCATGATGCGCGACGTGGCCGAAAAAACCGGCGGTCGCTACTTCCGCGCCACCGACGCCCGCACCTTAGAAGCCATTTACGCAGAGATCGATCGCCTCGAGAAGAGTCCGGTCGCGGTTACCCGCTACGAAACGGTCCGGGAACGCTACGCCGTCTTTCTGGGACCGGCCCTGCTGCTACTCCTGCTGGAAGTCGTACTCCGTACTACCCGGCTTCGCCGACTGGTCGTCACATGAACCTGCACTGGCTCCATCCGGAAGGACTCTGGACGCTGGCTGCCGTGCCCGGCATGGCCCTGCTATGGTGGTGGGCCGCGCGCCGCCGCCAGCGCGACCTGCACCGCCTGGGCGATCCCGCGCTGATTGGCCGGCTCACTGCGCCCGCGCCCGGTCGCGCCCGCCTGCGCGCAGCGTTGCTGCTTTCGGCCCTTGCATTGCTCAGCCTGGCCCTGGCCGGTCCCCGCACCGGGCTGCAACCACGCCCCGTAGAACGCCGAGGCCTCGATCTACTGATCGCCCTGGACGTATCGGCCTCTATGCTGGCCGAAGACGTAGCGCCCAGCCGCCTGGCCCGTGCCCGCTACGAGCTGTACCACCTGCTCGAGCGGCTCGAAGGGGACCGCGTGGGCCTGATTCTGTTTGCGGGCGACGCCTTCCTGCAGTGCCCGTTCACCACCGATTACGGAGCCGTACGGCTGTTTCTAGACGTGGCTGATCCGTCCCTGATTCCCACGCCCGGCACCGACTACGTTCGGATGCTCCAGGTGGCCCTGCAGGCGTTTGAGACGCCGCAGCCGGAAGAAACGCCACGCAGCCGTGTGCTGCTGGTTGTTTCGGATGGAGAAAACCATGCGGCCGGCTTTGAGCAGGCCCTTCAGCAGTTGAAAGAGGCGGGCATCGAACGACTGGCCATCGGCGTGGGCGAACCCGAAGGCGCCCCGATCCCCGTGTATCGCAACGGACGTCGCACAGGTTTTCGGCGCGACACTGAAGGCCGCGTTGTGCATACACGTCTGGAGCCGGCTACCCTGCAGGCATTGGCTGAACCCGACGGGTACCTCCACCTGGGACGCACCGGCAGCGTTGTGTCCCTGTTGCTGAAACGGCTGGAAGGTTTTGCCCGGACCCCGATGGCAACCGAGACGTTCGAAACCTACGCCGAACGCTACCAGTGGCCGCTGGCGCTGGCGTTGCTGTTGCTGGCGCTGGAGGCCCTCTTGCCTGAGCGACGTCGAACCCTTCAGACCGCCTGAACGCATGCGGCTTGTGCTTGGAATCGCGCTGCTGTGGCTGCTGCTGGCGGACGACGGCGCCCGCCAGGGACGTCGCGGAAACGCCGCCTACCGGGCCGAACGCTACGCCGAAGCGGCCGAGCTTTATCGCCAGGGATTGCTTCTGACGCAGGATCCGGCGGTACGCTTTGGACTGCAGTATAATCTGGGAGCCGCGCTGCTTCGCTTAGGGGAAGCAGGGGCCGCCCGCGCCGCCTTCGACGCCGCGCTCCGCCTGGCCTCCAACCATACCGAGCGCGCACGCGCTGCCTATAATGCCGGCAACGCCGCTTTCACAGAAGGGGATCTGCAGGCTGCGTTGTACTACTATCGTATGGCCCTGCTGGCCGACCCCGACTTTGAGGACGCCCGCTTCAACTATGAATACGTGCTGCGTCATCTACCCTCCTCCCCCCCACCCTCTCCCTCAGGCGGTAGCGCAACGCACAACGACCCGAACAACGCCTCCGCCCGGAACACGCCGGGTCGGGGCCTGGCAAACAGAGGCTCACGCGAAAACGCCAACCCGTCCGACTCCCAGAGCGATGCGGCAAAGCCGCAACAACCGTCGTCTACAAAGCCCGGTGCACCGCCTCCCCCTTCACAGCTCTCGCCCGAAGCAGCCGCCCGCCTTCTTGAGGCCCTGCAACGCCAGGAACAGGAAGCGCTCCGACGTGCCCTTCGGCTGCCTACTACGCCGCGCAAGGTACAAAAAGACTGGTAATACCCGATGAGGCGAGGGATCCTTCTGCTCCTGCTGATAGGCGCCTGGACAACCTCTGGAGCCGCGCAGCAACAAACGGTAGAGCTTCAGGCGCGTGTCAGCCGTACCCAGATCGGCATGGGGGAAACGGTCGTCTACACGGTCGAAGTAATCGGCACCCTTCCCAGCGCCCTTCGCATGCCAGAGCCCCCTCCCACCGAAGGACTGGCCCTCGTCTACCCGATGCCGACTGTCCATCGCCAGTATTCACTGACTGGCGGACGCATCCAGCAGCGCATTCGCTACAGCTGGCGCTTCCGACCGGTGCGCCCGGGCAAAGCCCGCATCGGCGCCTTCCAGCTCCAGGTGGGCGACCAGATCCTGACCACCGACCCGATTGAACTCACCATTTACGACGCGCCCACAGCACCACCCGCCGAAGCCCTGCCGGAGGCAGTGGCTTCTGCTCCCGATCTGTTCATTGAAGCAACCCTGCGCCCCACTACGCCCTACGAGCAGCAACAGACCGTCCTGGAGTACCGACTGTTCTTTCGAGAAGGATTGCAGGTCTGGCGCAGTCGCCTTGTCGGCTCCTGGGAGACCGAAGGCTTCTGGCGCGAAGAGCTCAAAGTTGAAGACCGGCCACTGCCCGAGCGCGTATTGCGCCACGGCATCCCGTACTACACGTTCGTCTTGCAGCGCATTGCGCTATTTCCTACGCGCAGCGGCACGCTACGTATAGATCCACTCACCATTGAAAGCGAAGTCTCTGTGCAGCCAGATCCCCTAGACCCCTTTGCCACGCTGTTGCATCCAAGCCAGAGCGAGCCGCGGCGCATTGCCGCCCCGGCGCTTGCCGTGTCGGTACGACCGCTTCCCAAAGGCGCCCCGCCTGCCTTTATCGACGCCGTGGGGCAGTTTCGCCTGGAAGCAGCAGCAGCGCCGACAGCCGTCAGCGTCGGGGAGCCGGTAACCATCACGCTCCGACTTTCCGGCACCGGCAACCTGCCCACCCTGACCCCGCCCCGTCTCCATCTGGACTCCAGCTTTGCCGTCTATCCGGCCGACGACGCGCTAGTCCTTGACCGTCGCGGCCCTCGCCTGAGTGGCACGCGCACGTTGACTTACGTGCTCGTGCCGCACCAGGCTGACCGGCTGACGCTACCCCCTGTGCGCTTTACTTACTTTGATCCAGAAGCCCGTGCCTACCGCACGCTGACCGCTTCCCTTCCCGCGCTGGTCGTGCGCCCGGCTCCGGTCTCTTCCCCGGCCTCTCCGGTCGCTACCTCTTCGCCAGAAGCTGCCCCTTTCCGCTGGTACCGCCTGCTGCCCTATGCCGGTGGTAGCCTGCTGCTCCTGGCCTTCCTGCTCTGGATATGGCGACGTCGAGGAGCCAGCCCCCAGGTGCGCCCTTCGGCCACGCAGGCCGCGACGCTGCCCCCCTCCACCCTGGAGCCCCGCCTGTTCTACCGACGCCTGGAGGAAGCGCTGCGGCAAGCTGCGGGACGCTACCTGGGCCAGGATGCACGTGGCCTGACGCGCTCCCACCTATGCGAACGCCTGCGCCAGCAGGGCCTGCCTGAAGCAGAAGTAGTTCGGATGGCCCGGCTGCTGGCTGCCTGCGAGGCGGCCTGCTACGCGCCGACTCCTCCCGACCCGGCGCAGACGCTTTGTCACCACCGAGAGGCGGTCCAACTACTGCAATATCTCAACGGAAAGGCTCTTACCTGAAAAGGGATCCGCTACTACGGCGCTAACGCCACTTCCTCTCTGAACAGGACCAGTGGGTAGTTCGACCAGCCAGGCGCGTGCTTCGGGTCTTTTTGCGCTTCCGGCACAGCGAGAAGTCTCCTGCGCTAGCCTGCTGGCTGAGTTACCGCGGACTGACTCTGGGCCGTCAACATAGCCGTAGACTCATCCCCCCAGGAAGCAATCTGGGAGCGACAGGCCAACCCGAGATGTTACCCTTCCCAGCAGCAAGAAAAAAACGGTATGCTACCCCCAGCCTTCACCAGACATTATGACTGGCTTCAGCGCCCTGGCGCGCCCTCAGCCCCACCATTTTTCTGCGGACACTGATCTGACAGGCTCTCCAGAAGCCAGCATTACGGCCCCCCCTCAACCGCTGCTTTCAGTCCTGATGTTCAGGGCTCATAGAGCATATCAAATTGACGTTGCGCTTCGACCAGCGCTGCTCGCATCAGGTCTTCGGCCCGTGCCGTCTCCCGACGGGCCAGCCATGCCAGCAATTCCGCTTCGTCTAGCTGTTCGGCAGCGCGGCGGCAGGCCTCCCAGCTCAGAACGCTACGCACCACACGGTCGATGGCCTGCGCTTCGTTGTCGTAGGGCCGGGGCTGCATGTCGTGCCCAAGCCAGCGGCTATAGCCTGCCTGCTTCAGCAGACCGGCCAGCACGATGTTGATCCCGTTGATGCGCACGCCGTGGTCGATGTCGTAGCGGCCCGGTCCGCCCAGAATGATGCCGTCGTTGTAGCCCTGGCTGTTTAGATGAAAATGCACTATGGCCTGCTCTTCGAGCTGCTCGACCACATCATAGACGGTATCAAGACCGATCATTTCTGAGTGACCGATCTCCATGTTTACCCCTTTCCGAGTTCGGTCAATCCCGTACTCGTCGGCTAGCTGACGCCAGAAGAGCAGCGCGCTGGCCACGGTCGGCAGCAGCATGGCAGGATGTCCCTCGTTCGGCTTTGGCTCAATACCGATGTACAGGGCTCCCCCTTGTGCCTGCTCGAACTGGCAGAGCCGGGCCAGGCTCTCCTTCAGGTTGCGGTACATCTGGCGCACGCCTATCGTGGCCAGGTCGTAGCCAAACGAGCCATTCCAGATTACCAGCGTAGGTGCTTTTTCAGGATCCGGGTGCCAGGCTGACCGCAGCGGCCCATAAGCCAGCGCGACCGTGCGTTGTCCTAACGCCTCCGCAGCAGCCCGCTCCTTCGGATCCAGCGAGCAGAGCCCTCCATAGGCAAAATGAACATGCGCGCCTGGGGTGATCATTGCCAGATGCAAACCGGTATCGGCCAGGGCCCGCGCGACCGCTTCCGCATTTTGCTCATTGACTTCGTTGTCGTAGTGCAGCTCAACACCCAGCGTGATCGTATCGGGCAGGCGCGGGGCGATTTTCTCCTTGACCAGATAGATAAATTCGACCGTCTGAAAACGATCGGCCGCCCAGGATGGCCGCATATGGGCCGGAACGAAGCCCCCCTTGCCTGCATGGAACGTCCAACGGCAGATGCTATGGTAGGTCTGTGCATGAGCCATGGTTTACGCTGCAGATTGCCGTTGACGGACCAGAATGTCGCACCAGTTCTGGTAGGCTTCCTGGTAGGGTCCCTCCCAGGTAGGCTCCGGTTCAACCGTTGCCACTGGAGCCATATCCTGCAGGGCAGCCTCCGGGGACGCATAGAGCCCAATCCCGACACCTGCTCCGCGAGCTGCACCGACGGCTCCCTCGGTATCATATAGCTCCACGACCGTGCGGTTAACGGTGGCATAAATTCGCGAGAACAGAGGGCTCAGAAAGAGGTTAGCGCGGCCCGCTCGCACTTTCTCAACTGTCAGCCCCATCCGGCGGATTATCTCAAGGCCGTAGGCCAGCGCAAAGGCAATCCCCTCTTTAGCAGCCCGCAGCAGATGCGCCCGCCCATGGCGGTTGAAATCAAGCCCATGGATGGAGGCGCCCAGCGTCTGGTTGCGGAGCATGCGTTCAGCGCCATTGCCGAAAGGCAACACGCAGAGGCCGTCGGACCCGACCGGTGCAGCAGACGCCTCTTCGTTCATGGCTGCATAGCTCAGCGTGCCCCCGAAAACTTCTCGGAGCCAGCGATAGAGAATCCCCGTGCCGTTCAGGCACAACAATATCCCATAGCGTCGTTGCTCCGATGAGTGATTGACGTGGACAAACGTATTGACGCGCGTCTGGGAATCGTAGCGCGGCGTGTCGTCCACGGCATAGATGACGCCCGAGGTGCCGGCGGTCGTGGCAACCTGACCGGGATGCAGCACGCCCAGCGAGAAGGCGTTGTTGGGCTGATCGCCCGCCCGGTAGGCGACCGGAGTGCCCGGCTTGAGGCCCAGCGCCTCGGCAGCCGTTCGCGTCAGCTCACCCTGGAGTCCAAACGTGGGCACCAGGCGCGGCATCAGGGACCGGTCGATCTCCAGGTAATCTAGCAGCCAGTAGGCAGGTGCCTCCTCCAGAAAGTCCCAGCAGATACCTTCCGAGAGCCCGGAAACGGTAGTTGTGGGTTCGCCGGTCAGGCAAAAAGCCACATAGTCACCTGGCAACAGCCATTTGTAAGCCTTCCGATAGCATGCGGGTTCGTTTTCGCGCACCCAGCGCAGTCTGGTGGCGGTAAAGTTGCCTGGACTGTTTAGCAGACGGCGCAGGCATCGCTCCACTCCCAGCGTCTGGAAAGCCCGAGCCCCGATCGATACGGCCCGACTGTCGCACCAGATGATGGCCGGACGCAGCACCCGTCCCTGCCGGTCAATCAGCACCAGGCCGTGCATCTGGTAGGAAAGGCCGATGCCACCAACTGCCTCAGGGGCAAAAGGATATTGCCGACGCAGCGCCGCTACGGCCTGCTGCATGCCCTGCCACCACTGCGCCGGATCCTGTTCGGCCCAGCCGGGACAGGGCGACGTAATCTTCAGTTCCTGCTCCGGAACCGCCACCGAAGCGCAAAGACGCCCGCTTTCTGCCTCCACCAGGGCCCCTTTAATGAAGGAGCTGCCTATATCAAACCCCAGCAGTAGCATGCAGGTCTGCCTGGCGCCTCCCCGTAGTAAACGCTTCCTTTAGAAAGGAAATAAAGCAACTGCCTGGTAATGTAATCACTGCATGCCTAAAAAGGAACGGCTGCCCATACCAACAGCACCAGGACCAACAGCAGCAAATGTACCATGGCCGGCCGCAGCAGAGAACGCTGCATCAGGAACTGCAGCAAATCATACCCGATAAACCAGGCGACAAAGGCAGATAAAGGAAGCGTCCAGATAGCCACCAGCATGCTTTCTGCCAGAGGCAGACCGGTACCCAGCAGATAACTCAAAAGAGCTACCAGTCCGGTAACCACCCCGAGATGCCATCCAAGTAGTAAGCTGACAACCTGCCACCGGCGCATGGCACACAAATAGCTGGTGCAACAACGTTTAAGAACAGGTTAGCGGTTTGCAGCTTGACGCCATAGCAGCTTCACCGCACTTTTTATGGCAGATTTGGCGCATTTACCAGGCGTTTCTGGATACGGCCATGAGGGCTCGCTTTTGGGCTTCTGCTGCGCTATATTGGAGCGAGAATTCAGTTCACCAGCCCGGCAGGAAAGCGAAGCAATTGCTACGGAAGTGACGTTTCGACATGCCGAGTAAGTAAGCGTGCCGATGAAGATGTGGCGATTCCTGCCGGTGCTCTGGCTGTGCGTGGTCCCTCCGTCGCGGGCGCAGGAGATTCCGCTGGGGGGGTTTGCTTTTCTCCGTTTGCCGAGTTCGGCTCGCGTGGCCGCGCTTGGCGAAACGCCCCTGGCCGTCGCCGACGATGACGTGGCCCTGTTCCTGCTGAATCCCGCCTTACTGCACACCGGGCAACATCGCCAGTTTCAAGTAAGCTACCTGAACCATGTAGGGGGCATTCGCGCCGGCACGGTTGCGTATGCCTGGCATCAGGAAAACAGCGGGACGCTTGGCCTGGCCCTGCGCTTTCTGGACTGGGGCGCTATCGACGAAGCCGATCCGGAAGGGAATCGGAACGGTACATTTCGGCCCCTAGACCTGGCATTAACGGTCGGTCTCGGACGCACCCTCCATACGTCCCTTTACTATGGGGTCAACCTGCACCTGATCCACTCCACTCTGGCTGAACGGCAAGCTACAGCCGTTGCCCTGGATGCAGGTATTCGGTATGAAATTCCTAATCAGTTGCTGACGCTCAGTGGTAGCCTGCACTATCTGGGCCTTACGTTGCAGTCGCTGGGCACCATGCCCGACCGCCTGCCGTTCGACGTGCGTCTGAGCCTGCGCAAAAGGCTGCGGTACCTCCCCCTGCAGCTTACCGTTACGCTGTACGATCTGCCGCACCTGGGGCGGCTGCCCGAGAATCAGACCTGGCTGGGCCGCCTGTTCTATTACCTGAACTTCGGGGCTGAGCTAGGGGCCAGCCGGTCGTTTCAACTGCGCTTCGGCTACAGCTATCGCCGCCACGAGATGCTGAAGATACGCCCCCGCCTGGACCTGGCCGGGTTTAATGCAGGTTTTGGCCTGCGCATTGTTGGATTGCATTTCGACTACGCCTTCAGTTCCTGGTCCACACTGGGCACGCTGCATTATCTGACGGTCCAGACCCGGCTATAATCCAGATCACCTGTCCCGCATGCGCCTCTTTCCCTGCAAAAAAGGGGTAACCGACGCGTTTTGAGTGCGTCATCTTGCCCATTCTCTTGACGAAACCCTTCCAATGCCTTATTGTGGGCTTCGCGCCTCACCCCCCTGGGACGTGCTCCTTACCCCGGCGATTGTCCCCCGAAATCGCCGGGGTATCTTTATGAACGGCCCGGGGCCCCGGCAATTGCAGCCGAGGCCCCTCTACCTCTGAAAGCCCCTAGAAGTAAATCTGCACCGCTGCCCGCAGGTTGACTACCTGCTGCCGCTCAATGGTCTCCAGTCCCACTTCTTCTGGATGATCTGTCAGCACATAGACGCCCATGCCATCCTCAATTCCTACCGGCACATCCAGCAGCAAGCTGCCGTCCAGGATAAGCTGGACGTTGCTCCGGAGCCGGTAGCTGAACATCGGGGAGACCTCGTGAATAGGATCATCGCCGAGCTGCTCCGTCCCGAGCTGTTTCAGTTGCACCAGTGCATAACGCAGCCCGAAAGCCACGGTCTTCATCCTGTAGGTAGCCTGCGCGCGAAATGCCGTAATCGATGCATCGCCATAGTCATTTTTGAACTGCCCATAGGTTATCTGCCCTTCCAGCCAGAGCACCCCCTGTTCGGTTGGATAGCCCAGCGCCACGTCACTACCTCCGATGAGCAGTTCACCCGCTTTGAGCGGTCGCCGCCCGATGTACGGATTCCATGCGCTGTGCAGCAAGATGGGCTTTTCCTTGTTCCAGACGTTCAGCGCACTGGAATGGCCGGCCAGCACATCTTTGTAATAGGTCACATTAGCTCCTAACCGGACTTCCAATGCCTCGCCAACGGGACTGGGCTTTAGCCGGAACAGATCATGCCCTTTGTTAGGTCCGAGCTGCACGCGGACTGTCACCATCGGGAAACCGAAGACTTCCGGCAGATAACGATTGGGAATGCTTCGACCCAGCCCCGTCTGAACGGCCAGTGCCAGCGAGACCTTCTCACCGGGATAGGCGTGCAAGGCCGCACCATAATCCCGAAGCAACCCCACAAACTTCTGGACAATGGAGCGCTCGACGAAGGGCAGGTACGCGGAATAGGTCAGCCCTTCCGCACCGGCCGGCACCTTGAACTGCCCCAGCCGCACGTAGACATTCTCTGTGCCCGGGAAAGGCACATCCGCATAGAAATCCTGCACGATCTGCGGCATGCCCCAGAAGCCTACCCGCGAGACCGGAATTTCAGCTTCCGGTCCGGTCAGCCCCAGTTCCACCCGATAGCGAACGCCCGCATAGGTACCTTTTACATAAATTCGCGTTCGCGTCAGAAAATGGTAGGCCCGCCAATCATCCCGAAACGGATCGTCCACCTTCTGAAGGACCCAGTCCGGGCGCAGGAAACCATGCACCACCGGTCCTTCATCGTTCGGTGTTGTTTTTTCCTGGCCCCGCGCTGGCAATGCTCCGAGTAGCAGCACGATAAGGGCCAGGAAGCTTTTTGTTAGCGCACGCATGGCTATTCCCTCCCCTTTTGGTTGTTCAATGGGATCCTGTATCGGCCGCCTGACACCGTGCTGCCGCTGGTTGCACGATCCGATCAGATCGCGGTGCGATCTGATCGCGCTTCTGACTCACCTTCCCCAGCGCTGTCGGTGGCAACCCGTGGCAGTCACACAACCGCAATGACAGCGACCTGACTAGACGGGCCCGTCCGGTCTCCATTTGACGACGGCCCCTATCAAGCCACACCCTCGGGGCACTTCCGGCAATGGTCAGGGCCCCTGTTACGCTGACCCATCGCAGATCACGGTTCATGGCCATCTGCCCCTTCCCGACGACCCGCCCCGTCCTGCCGGTGAAGCAGCTTGCAGCCCAACGCTCCTTGTGCCGGATTCGGCTGCGCCCCGAATCCGGCACATACCAGATGCTTTCGGTGCCCTGCTCCTCCAGCGTCAGCAGCGTGTTCATCAGACCGATCCCATGCATCATCCCCTCCCTGGCGCTTTCGGAGTTCCAGAGACCGGACGGGCCCCCACCTCAAACCGCACCACAACCTGGTCTCCTGTCCGCAACACCCCTAGCATTGCCGTAGGCGGCTTGATGCCAAAGGCGCGCATGGATAGCGGCAGCATGCCCTGAAAGCGCCAGCCTGCTTTCTCGGCTCGAGCCAGCACCTGCAGTCTGACCGCACGTTCTGCGCCGGCCACGGTCAACTGGCCCTGCACGTAGAGCCGATACCCTTCAGGTATGCGCTCCACGGAATCGACCTGCGTCAGCACGAACCGAATCTCCGGATACACGTCGGCTTTTAGCGCACGCCGCAGCTTGCGGTCCATCGCACCGTTTCCACACGCAAGGGCTGTTACCGGCACTACAACCACGGCTGCCTGCACCCAGACTGAATCCCCGAACGTTTCCAGCGAGACCGTCCCTTGCCAGTCTGTCACCGTGCAGGTCCAGTCGTGCAACGTCGAAGTCCCCCTGACTTCAAAAGAGCTTCCCTCAGACTGCAGGGCCAGCGTAACCGGCTGCGCCTGCGCGACTCCGGCCCCTATCATCAGCAGTCCCACCACCATGCGCAGCCTTCCCCTGTTGCTGCCCCCTCGATTTTCCGCCATGGCCGCCTCGCTCGTGCTTTCAGGGTGCACCTTTAAGCAACGAAGCCGACCGCTTTCGGGAGGAGAGCAAATCCTGATGCGTTGTGTAGGCAGGAGATGCGCTTCATTGTCCGGTAATTGCCTGGTGCGTTGTCAGGGAAGTGCCTACAGAGTGACGCATAACGGACATCTAGATTTCACACGCCTCCCACAGACCGTGGAAAATTTGCTATGCCATCGCGCATAACGGAAATACAATCCAGATTTTTTCCACACCCCTTGTGATCGCCCAGGCAGCACGCTATACTTGAGGCCACAGGCCCTGCCACTTCCGGGGCCGTGCTGTCGTGGCACGGCGGCCGCCTCTCCGATGCCGAGGCGGCGTCACGGGGGAAGCCGGTGGAATTCCGGCGCTGTCGCGCAACGGTAAAAGCCCGAATGCCCGCCCGGAAGTGCGATCACAGCCAGCGCCCATAAGGATTGCTGGCACACCCTGCGCGTCACAGGGTGGTGATCGGCTGCAAGTGGCTGCTGCGTTCAGGTGCAGACCTTTCGGGCGACACCCGTCGCCGTTCGCATCGGCTGCTGCTGCCCTTCTCCACCTTCTGGCCGCGGGGGACCTCGACCTCAGATGTCTCACCAAACCCGAGGGACCACCATGGCCGCCTTGCAGACGCTCGCACCCGACACGCTGCCTACCGTTATCAAGCGGGATGGCCGGCGCGTAGCGTTCGACGCCAACCGCATCCGGCGCGCGCTCGAAAAGGCTTTTCGCGCAACGCTTAACCTGCCGGCCGAAACCTCGCTCTCCGTAGAACTGGCCGCAGAAATTGAAGCGCTCACCGGTGCCGTGGTGCACTGGTGCCGCAACCGCTCCGAAGTGTCTGTTGAGGAGATTCAGGACGAAGTGGAGCGCACGCTGATGCGGGCTGGACGCTACGCCGTTGCACGCCGCTACATTCTCTACCGCGAAGCCCGCGCCGAAGCACGCCGCCGCCAGCAGCTTACCTATCGACGAGCCGACGGCACCGAGGCCCTGTTTCCCCACCAGGCCATCCGCCAACGCATTGAAGCAGCCTGCGCCGGCCTGGAAGACGTCGATCCCGAACAGGTCTACCAGGAACTACTTCGCACCGTTTATCCGGGCATTCCCGAAGATGAACTGGACCGCGCGCTCACGCTGGCCGCACGCACGCATATCGAGCGAGAGCCGAACTACACGTACGTGGCCGCGCGTCTCTTGCTGGATAGCCTCTACCGAGAAGTATTTGGCCGCGCTATCGCGCCGGACGAACAGGCCGAGGCCTGCCGCACCGGGTTCCATAGCTACCTGGAGCAGGGACTCCGCCTGGGCCGCCTCGACGAGCGTCTGCTGCAAACGTTCGATCCAATCCGCCTGGCCGACGCTCTGCATCCTGAGCGCGACCGTCAGTTCACCTTCCTGGGCCTGCAAACACTCTATGACCGCTACCTGTTGCACGATGCCGCAGGCCGTCGCTTTGAACTTCCCCAGTACCTCTGGATGCGGGTGGCCATGGGGCTTGCCCTCCACGAAGACGACCCCACCACCCGAGCTATCCAGTTCTATGAGCTGCTCTCCAGCTTTCGCTTTATGAACTCCACGCCCACGCTCTTCAATGCAGGCACGCCTCACCCGCAGCTTTCTTCCTGCTACCTGACCACCGTGCAGGACGACCTGGGCGCCATCTTTAAAGCCATTCGCGACAATGCCCTGCTCTCCAAATGGGCTGGCGGCCTGGGAAACGATTGGACGCCAGTCCGTGCGCTGGGCGCTCATATTCGGGGCACCAACGGTCGCAGCCAGGGCGTCATCCCCTTTCTCAAGATCGTCAACGACACGGCCGTTGCCGTCAATCAGGGCGGCAAACGCAAAGGGGCTGTGTGCGCCTATCTGGAGGTCTGGCATCTGGACATCGAAGAGTTTCTGGAACTGCGCCGCAACACGGGCGACGAGCGTCGCCGCACGCACGACATGAACACGGCCTGCTGGATCCCTGACCTGTTCATGCAACGCGTGCGCGCGCGCAAGCACTGGACGCTTTTTTCCCCTGACGAAGTGCCGGACCTGCACGAGCTGTACGGTCGGGCCTTCCAGGAACGCTACGAGCACTATGAGCGCGAGGCCGAAGCCGGCCGCATCCGGAACTGGCGCCGCGTCGACGCCCTGACGCTCTGGCGCAAAATGCTCTCCATGCTTTTTGAGACCGGTCATCCCTGGCTCACCTTTAAGGATCCCTGCAATATCCGATCCCCTCAGGATCACGTAGGCGTTGTTCACTCCTCTAATCTCTGCACCGAAATCACCCTCAACACGTCGCCTGAGGAGGTAGCCGTCTGCAACCTGGGCTCGATCAACCTGGTGGCCCATGTAAACGACCAGGGGGAGCCCGACTGGGAAAAGCTTCGCGAGACAATCCGCACGGCCGTCCGCATGCTTGACAACGTCATTGATCTCAACTTTTACCCGATCCCGGAGGCTCGCACTTCTAATCTGCGGCATCGCCCCATCGGACTGGGCCTGATGGGCTTTCAGGACGTGCTCTACCGCCGTAAGCTTTCCTATGCCAGCCAGGCGGCCGTGGAATTTGCCGATGAGCTTATGGAACGAATCGCCTATTATGCCTACGAAGCCTCGGCAGACCTGGCCGCTGAACGGGGCGCTTATGCGACCTTCAAGGGATCTAAATGGGATCGCGGCCTGCTGCCGCTCGACACGCTGGACCTGCTCGAAGCCGAACGGGGCGAGCCGATCCCGGTACCTCGCACTGCTCGACTCGACTGGGACGCGCTGCGCGAAAAGATCCGCCGCCAGGGACTGCGCAATTCAAACGTGCTGGCCATCGCCCCCACGGCTACGATTGCCAACATCTGTGGCGTCAGCCCGTCCATTGAACCCACCTACAAAAACCTTTACGTCAAAAGCAATCTCTCCGGCGAATTTACCCAGCTCAATCCCTACCTGGTACGCGACCTGAAGGCCCTGGGCCTCTGGGACGAAGCGATGCTGGACGACCTGAAGTACTATGACGGCTCGGTGCAAGAAATCGACCGCGTCCCCCCGGAACTCAAAGAACGCTACCGCACCGCCTTTGAAATAGAACCGCGCTGGCTCATTGAGTGCGCTGCTCGTCGCCAGAAATGGATCGACCAGAGCCAGTCGCTCAATCTATATCTGGCCGAGCCCAGCGGTCGCAAGCTCAGCGAGATGTACCTGCTGGCCTGGCAGCTCGGCCTGAAAACGACCTACTACCTGCGGGCGCTGGCCGCCACCCAGATCGAAAAGTCCACGCTTGACATTAACCGGCGGGGCATCCAGCCGCGCTGGATGAAAAGCCGCTCTCCCTCCAGCGACATCATCGTCCGCCGCGACGGCCCTGCTTGCTCGCCCGACGACGAAAGCTGCGAAGCCTGCCAGTAAATGCGCATTCCCTAGAAATCTCTTTTGTTCAACCCCAAACCCCGTACCTGCCATGATGGAGCTGCCTGCTTTTGGGGCGCGCCGCATCAACGTCGAAGACAAGCGCCTGATTAACTGTCACGAAGTAGATGTCAACCAGCTCATGCCGATCAAGTACGCCTGGGCCTGGGAGCATTACCTCAACGGCTGCAAAAACCACTGGATGCCCAATGAAATCCCCATGGCCCGGGATATTGAGCTGTGGCGTTCCAATAAACTGACCGACGATGAACGCCTGGTCATTTTGCGCAACCTGGGCTTTTTTGCCACGGCCGAAAGCCTGGTCGGCAACAACATCGTACTGGCCATCTTCCGCCACGTTACCAACCCCGAGTGCCGCCAATACCTGCTCCGCCAGGCCTTTGAAGAGGCTATTCACACCCACGCTTTTCTGTACATCGTCGAAAGCCTGGGGCTCGACGAAGGCGAGGTCTTTAACATGTACCGCGAAATTCCGTCCGTGGCCCGCAAGGACGAGTTCGAAATGGAATTAACGCGGGAAGTGCTGCGCCCTGACTTTACCACGGCCACCATCGAAGGAGCCCAGGCCTTTCTGAAAAACCTGATCGGTTATTACGTAATCATGGAGGGGATCTTCTTCTACAGCGGCTTTGCCATGATCCTCTCCTTCCACCGCCAGAATAAAATGACCGGCATTGGCGAGCAATTTCAATATATCCTGCGCGACGAGACCATCCATCTGAACTTTGGCATTGATCTGATCAACGGCATCAAAGCCGAAAATCCGGAGCTGTGGACTCCTGAATTCCAGCGCGAAGTGCAACAATTGATCGAAGAAGCTGTCGAACTCGAAGTGGCCTATGCGTACGACTGTCTCCCCCGCGGCGTGCTGGGCCTGACCGCCCCTATGTTCCGGGAATATGTGCAGTACATTGCCGATCGACGCCTGGAGCGCATTGGCCTCAAGGCACGCTACGGCTCGAAAAATCCGTTCCCGTGGATGAGCGAAACGATTGATCTACTCAAAGAAAAGAACTTTTTCGAAACGCGGGTTACCGAATATCAACAGGCTGCTGCCCTGTCGTGGGATGAGTAAAGTAAAACGGCATTCACTCCTGAAAACAACGAAGACGTCATGGTTCAGGCGACAAATCTGGGTTTTCCGCGCATCGGATTGCAACGGGAATTGAAATGGGCGGTTGAGGGTTACTGGGCCGGCCGCGTCTCGGAGGAGGCGTTGGCGGACACTGCCCGTCAACTCCGCACCCGTCACTGGCGCTGGCAGCAAGCAGCCGGGCTCGACCAGATTCCCTCAAACGACTTCTCGTTGTATGATCATGTGCTTGATACTATCGCGCTCGTAGGCGCCGTACCCGAACGCTTCGGCTGGCAGGGCGAGGTCGTTGACCTGGCAACGTACTTTGCGATGGCTCGGGGCGTTCAGGAAAAAGAACTGGAAGCCCGGGGATTGGAAGGTACCGGGGTCCTTCCCCTGGAAATGACCAAATGGTTCGATACCAACTACCATTACCTGGTGCCCGAATTTTATCCAGAGCAGACGTTTCGGCTGGCTTCAACCAAACCCATCGACGAGTACCTGGAGGCAAAATCGTTGGGCATTGAAACGCGGCCGGTGTTGCTAGGACCCGTCTCTTTCCTGTTATTGGGACGCGCAACGGTACCCGGCTTCAATCCGCTGACGCTGCTCGACCGCCTCCTGCCTGTCTACGCCGAAGTATTGCGTCGCCTGAAAGCTGCGGGCGCCCGGTACGTCCAGATAGACGAACCCTGTCTGGTAAGCGACCTGACACCCGAAGCACGCCAGGCCTACCAGCAAGCTTACGCTGCGCTGAACCATTCCGATCATCCAGCCCTGGTGTTGACGACGTACTTCGGCGGGCTGGAAGACAATCTGTCGCTGGCGCTTTCGCTCCCTGTAGCGGCGGTGCATCTCGATCTGGTGCGCGCACCGGAACAGCTTGAGCCAGCCCTGGCGCACCTTCCCGCAGATCGGATGCTCTCACTGGGTCTGGTGGACGGCCGCAACGTCTGGCGCACCGATCTCGACGCAGCCGCTGCGCTGCTAAAACGCGCCCTTGAAGCGCTGGGGCCGGATCGAGTCTGGATTGGCCCTTCCTGCTCGCTCCTGCACGTGCCCATCGACCTGGACGCCGAGCCGGATCTTGATCCGGAAATTCGTCCCTGGCTGGCCTTTGCCCGTCAGAAGCTGGAGGAACTGGTTACGTTAAAGCGGCTGGCCAATGAGGGCGAAGCAGCTGTGCGCGACCAGCTCGAGGCAGCCCGCAGGGCACGGGCTGAGCGTCTGGCCTCACCGCGCCGCACGAATCCAGCAGTGCGTCAGCGCCTGGCCCATCTCTCGCCTGATATGGCGCGTCGAAAGCGTCCGTTTGCCGAACGCTATGAACGCCAGCGCGCCCGACTGCAGCTCCCCTTGCTGCCTACCACGACCATTGGCTCGTTCCCTCAAACAGAGGAACTGCGCAAAAAACGGGCGGCCCTACGCCGGGGAGACCTTGCTCGCGAAGCATACGAACAGTTTCTGGAACGCACCATTGCGGATACAATTGCCCGCCAGGAAGCTCTCGGACTGGACGTGCTTGTGCATGGCGAGCCTGAACGCACCGATATGGTCGAATATTTCGCCGAGCAACTCCAGGGCTTTCTGGTTACGCGCAACGGCTGGGTGCAGAGCTACGGAACGCGGTGCGTACGTCCCCCCATTCTATACGGCGATGTATCCCGGCCCGGCCCCATGACGGTCCGCTGGATTACCTACGCGCAGCAGTGCACCGAGCGGCCAGTCAAGGGCATCCTGACCGGCCCCGTCACGTTGCTGCAGTGGTCGTTCGTACGCGACGATCAGCCGCGGGCTGACACGTGTCGCCAGATCGCTCTGGCGCTCCGGGACGAAGTGGCGGATCTGGAAGCCGCCGGCATCGCCGTGATCCAGATCGACGAGCCAGCCCTTCGCGAGGGACTGCCGCTGCGTCGTCGGGACTGGCCAGCCTACCTTGAGTGGGCCGTTGAATGCTTCCGCCTGACGGCCAGCGTTGTGCGCGATGATACGCAGATCCACACCCACATGTGTTATGCCGACTTCGAGGACATTCTGGAAGCCATTGTAGCACTCGACGCCGACGTGATCTCCATAGAGGCAGCCCGCTCGGGCATGGCCCTGCTGGAGGCCTTTCAGCGCTTTCAGTATCCAAACGCTATTGGGCCCGGCGTGTACGACATTCATTCGCCGCGCGTGCCGTCGGTCGAAGAGATGGAAACGCTGCTGGAGCGCGCCCTGGCCGTTATCCCGCCCGAACGGCTCTGGGTAAACCCCGACTGTGGCCTGAAGACGCGGCGCTGGACCGAAGTGGAACCAGCCCTGCGCCATATGGTCGAAGCTGCGCGGCGATGGAGAGCGCGCGTGGCGGCAACGGTTCCCTGACAGGCTTACCGCGCGTAACGTGTAATCATTGCGGAGCCGTGGGGGAGACCGGCCGGCCTGTCGGGAAACGCTGGCGAAGGGCTCGAATAGCCGCTGTTTCCCCGATCAGGATCAGCCGGTCTCCCTCTTGCAACCGCGTGTAGGGCGTCGGCACAAAGCGTTTTTGCTCACGCTGCACCAGGGCCACCTGGCAGGAAGCGGGCAATTCCAGCTCGCCCACATCCTGTCCGATCCAGACCGCCGTCTCGTCATCAGAGCGCAACGTGAGCAAGAGGAAGTGTTCGGGATCCAGGAGCGTTGTCTTTAGCTCCAGCTCCTCAGAAGCACTGCGCCATCGATCCAGAAAGTCGGGTTCATCGATGCGCGAGGCCAGGTATGCAAGAGTGCGCAGATGCTTGCCCGGGTTTTCTTCAGGACTGACCAGAAACAGGATCGCATAAACTGTTTCAGGCTGCTCCGACGCAGATGCTTCCACCGCCTCGCCATCTACCGTAATCTGCACGCCTTGACGGCAGCGCACCAGCACCAGCTCGGGTTCGTCAATTTCGGGCACGCGCAGATGCGCCAGCGCTACCCCATGGGTAATGGGCATGAGTCCATAGCGAGCGCCGTCCAGGAATCCCCGAACCAGACGAGCCGCAGTCACCGGCAGCCGCTGCGCCAGAAGCCCCGATACGTCCTCGACAAGTTCGTTGAAAGGAGCGCACTGCTCCAGATCGCGCACAAAGGCTCGCGTAACAAGTTGCTCGAACGAAACAGCCTCTACCTCTTCTTTTTCCCGAACCTGCGGCGGCAGAAATACGACAACCCTGTCTCCAGGCTGCGGCGTCAACTGGCCCTCTTCGGCATGAATGAGCAGCTCACTACCGCGCACTACAAAAAGCAGGATCAGATCCCCCTCGTAAGCCTCCTGCAGCGCCTCGTAGGGCATCTTTTCGGAAAGCTCTACGACCCGGATTTCACCGCCCTGGTTGAAGCGCTCGGTGAGCGTCGCGTAGGTTACTTTGCCGCCAAAAAGCGGACGGCCTCGCAGATGCGCAGGCAGATCCTGCTCACTTCCCTCGGTGCGAGTAGCGAGCTGAAAAACCGAGGTGCTGTCAAAAATTTCGGCAAAGTGCAGGGCGGCCAGTGCGTTCACCTCATCGTTGGGCGTCAGGGCCAGAAAATAGCCAATGCCACTCAAATCCAACTCATCCAGCACTTCTTCCGAAAGCGCATTTACCCGAGCCGCCTGCAGCCGGGCGCGACGCGCCCGAGCAATGTTGTCGGCATTCGAGTCGATCAACAGCACCTTGAAGCCCAGGTCACGCAACACCGTTGCCAGCCGCCGCGCCCAGAGATGCGCTCCCAGAATCAAGACGCCCTGCGGATTAGGATCAGCCAGCTTCAATGAACGCGCCAGCGGCGCAATCGTCAAGCCATAGAGCGCTACCGTCCCCACAATGACCAGAAAAATGAGCGGCACCATGGCCTGGGCCTGGGCCGGGTAAAGCGACTCCATGCGAAAAGCAAACAGCGAGGCTACTGCCGCCGCCACAATGCCTCGAGGCGCCAGCCAGGATAAAAACACCTTCTCACGCCAGTTCAAATTCGTTCCCAGCGTTGACAGCCATACCGCAACCGGCCGTACCACCAGAACCAGTACCGCCAGAAATACCAGAGCCCGCTGTTCAATGTAGCGCAGCGTCTCAAGCTCCAGCCGAGCGCTCAGCACAATGAAGAGGCTCGAGATGAGCAGCACCTGCAGATCTTCTTTGAATTCTGTAATGCGACGCACCGGCACATATCGCTGATTCGCCAGGATGATGCCTAGCAGCGTTACTTCCAACAACCCCGACTCTTCCTGCAATACATTCGACAGGGCAAACGTGGCCACTACAATCATCAAGGCTATCGGACTCTGCAGATAGTCGGGGATAAGCCGTCGGTAGAGCAGCAGGATCAGCAGCGCGGCTCCGAGTACGCTGATGCCCACGCTGATCGTAATCGTCAGCAATAACCCTTCAAGGGCATGCCATACCGCTTCACTGAGGCTTTCGGCAGCGCCCGGAGCTGCTTCCAGTAACAGAATGGTTTCCAGTACCAGCACCGCCAGAATGGCCCCGACGGGATCAATAGTTATCCCTTCCCACTTGGCCACCGCCCCCACGCGTCCAGAAGGCCGCACGTGACGCAACAGGGGAATGACGACCGTTGGTCCGGTCACGGTCAGAATGGCCCCCACCAGCACAGACAGGCTCGGATTCAGCCCGACAATATGGTAAGCAGCCAACCCGGCCAGTACCCAGGTAACCAGCACCCCCAGGGTGATCAGGTTGCGAACGGCCTTCCCGACTTCTCGCAATTCCGACAGACGCAGGTTCAGCCCGCCCTCAAACAGGATGATGCCAATGGAAAGCGAAACAAACGCAAACACCCAATCCCCTTGCAATGCCTCGGGCGGCAGCAGCCCGGTTACCGGCCCGGCAATAAACCCAAAGGTGAGCAGCAACAAGATAGAGGGCAGGCGGAAGCGCCAGGCCAGCCACTGAGCCCCTACGCCCAGCACCAGCACTGCAACAATACCTAGTACAATGGATTCCATACAGCCTGCGTAGCCGTTGGGAGCGTCGTTTTACAGAAAGGCCGCCCGAGCTGCACCGGCTGCTGGGGTGCGTCATCGGTTCGGCGTTACAAGATAGGCAAAAGTATCCCCTGAGAAAACGTCCCAGACGCCTGAACAGCGCTCTTGCCCTACTTCTCGCCGGACGGACCAGACAGCCTCAACGTCGGCCCCGGACTGCCTGGACTGGAGTCTGCACAGGCTGCATTTCCGAATCATCCTGCCCGGAGGAATAGGCGCGCGCAGACCAGTACAGATAGCGCTGGCCGCTGACGCCACGGTATGGTCTGCTTGAACAGGGTTTAATCCCAGATAGGCCAGTACACGCCAAAGCGCAAACGGCGAGCCGGTAGTGGATAGATGGGAACGAGCAGGACGCCCGGCTGGAGGACAGTGCCGCTGATAATGTTTTCCCACACCAGAAACAGCTTAGCTGTTCGCAGGCCGGCCTCTACATAAAGGTCCAGCGTACCTGCCGGTCCGAAGCGGCGAGCGCCTCGCTCAGGGAGCGCCAGCAGGCCTGTAGCTGCATGCAGCAGGCGGCTCCGAAAGGAGGTCCAGTAACGCCCCAGCAGATACAGATCCGTATCCAGTTCCTGAAACAGGAGCAACCGCCCCCCTAACCGTACGTGCAAAAGCAGCGCGGGTAACGCCGCTGCCTGGCGACGATGCAGGCTTGAAGCTGCGGCATTGAACGTCCGAAACGTCGTGGCCTGTACCCGGGCATACGGACCGCGCCGGGCTGCACGCCGCCACTCAAAACCAACCGTCACTCCTCCGTGCACCAATCCGGCTTTGAGCGCCTGCACCTGCACTGTGTCGCCCCTCCCCACGGCGTAGAGGTCTGGCACCTCTTCCAGCCGCATCATGAAACCTTCGACGCGGCCCCGGAACGAACCGACCGCGTGCTGCACGCCCAGTTTTATCCGGACCACGCGTCCGCCCGAGCACGCGACGCAGGGCTGGAGCAATTCGCCCCAGCCTGTGCGAAACACCCAGGGCGGCTCGGGATGATGCAGCCCCATCTGCAGGAGAGGACGCCAACGTCCTTTCGCTCGCCCCAGTGCGAGCGTCGCCTCGGCGCCTATGCGCTTTTCCTGTCGAAATACCTGGCCATTCCATGCGAGATACCAGGTGCGCTGCCAGAGCGTGTCGGCAGCCAGCAACCGCATACGGGCACGGGTCCACCGGGCATCAGTTGCCGTAGCTTGAGGCTGGCGCAGCCAGTCCCAGACCCCTTCCAGCCGCCAGATGATTCCGGCAAGCGTCTGCTCCAGATAAAAGCCATAGCGATCTGTATGAGCCGCAACGGTATCCAGCTCAGGATTGCGATAGCGGAAGGTTTGCGCTGTCCAGTAGGCGGAGACAGTCAGAGGTGCGCGTGTCAGGCCCGTGCGAACGCGCAGCGTTACCGCCAGATCGTTGCGGATTGTCTGGCGCCGCGCGGACGGGTAGCGAACGGCCGCGCCAAAGGGTTCATAAATGGTCTCAAAGGCCTGGCCTGGATGCGGCAGCACGCCGCCATGTGCTCCTACCCGCGAGCGGTTATGCAGATTTATCAGCGTCAACGCCCAGTCGTGCTGCTGGTAGCGCAGTCGCACCAGGACCTGGCGTCCTCGACGCAGGCGGCTGCCCGGGTAGGCGCCCTGCATGGCATGCCCTCCATAGCCGAAAAGCAATTGCAGCAGTCCCGGTCTTCCTCTCAGCGACTGCCTTCGGTTTTGCACGTGGAGTGCCATGATGCTCTGCAGGCCGTCGCCGCCTGTTCGGTAACGAAGCTCCGTTAGAGGGCGCGGCACTCCATAAGGACGCAGCTCGGTAAAGACGGTGAGCGGTGCCTGGTCAACAGCGGCTCCCATCCGAACAGGACTGAGAAAAAAAAGGGGCAGCAGCTCGTAGGCTGGCCGGCCCGTAACGGGATCATTGAAAGGGTGCCCGTCCAGGCGCAGACCAACCAGATGGGGCGGAAGGCCGTCTGGGCTCCATCCTTCGGGCCAGCCCAGCAGCCGAAACGCATAGGTAAACGTACCCGGCAAGCGTCCCAGCAGATCCGTCAGGTGCAGGAGTGCCAGACGGGCCGGCAACGTGTCGCTCACAGCAGTCCCCCAGGATATTTGCCTGAACCCTACAGGCGGACGTCCACCGGCGGTATCGGCCGGAGCCTGCGCCGCAGCCGGCAGTACCAGCAGTGCCAGCCCAATCCACAACGTCCGCTTATTCATCGGGAAACAGGCCAAACAGTCGGCTTTCTACGCGACGAATGACTTCTCGCCGGTCCTCCTCCTTATTGACAAAGTCTAGCTCGTCCACATCGATAATCATTTTCGGCCCCAGATTGTAACGGGCAATCCAGTCTTCGTAGTGTCGATTGAGCCGTTCCAGATATTCGATGCGAATGGCTGTTTCGTAAGGCCGCCCGCGCGCCTGGATATGCCGCACAAGCGTCGGCACCGACGCGCGCAAATAGATCAGCAGGTGCGGCGGTTTCAGAAACGACGTCATGATTTCGAAAAGCGCCACATAGTTTTCGTAATCGCGCTGGGACATCAGGCCCATTTCGTACAGGTTACGGGCGAAAATTTCGGCGTCTTCATAAATCGACCGGTCCTGCACGACGGAATGGGGCGATGCTTCTATCTGACGCTGCTGCCGAAAGCGGCTGGACAGAAAAAAAATCTGCAGGTTAAAGGACCAGCGACGCATGTCGTTGTAAAAATCAGCCAGATAAGGATTGTCGTCTACGCGTTCATAAACAGCTTCCCATTTGAAGTATTCACTCAATACACGGGTCAGCGAGCTTTTCCCGGCCCCGATATTGCCTGCAATGGCTATATGTTTTTTTCGGGAAGACGCTGCACGTTCAGCCATAAGCCTGTTCGATTCGTATCATCTTACGCAACCGGCCTCAAGATACGACAAGGCTATCTTTTGGCGCGTCTCAGAATGCTAAGCGGCTCATGGCTACACTGGATCTTCGCGAATTGTACCTGTCGCTGGTGTGTCTGGTCACCCTGATTCTCCTGATTGTAGGCAGCGTGCAGAGCGTGCGCCATGGGGTAGAGTTGTTGCTGCCCGATCCGCCCCCCATCCTCGGGCCTGCCCCTGTCGCTTCCGATACAACCCATGCGCTGCCTGCGACCAGAACGCCCCTGCTTTACGAGCAGGCATGGCAGCAGACCGAACAGCTCCGCATGCGGCGGCGGGCGCTTCGGGGCTTGCTGATTAACCTTGTGCTGGTGCTGCTTGCCGGCCTGATCTATCGGACGCACTGGCGCCGGCTTCAAGCGACGCGACGCACGTAGGCAATGGTTTCCGGCGTAAAGGGGATCTGTGGAACTTCGAAGTCGCGATAAAAAGCCGTAGGATCACACGTATTGCCCTCAACGAGCATGGCGAGCTGCTCCGGCGTAATCGGCAGCAGACCTACGCGTCCCAGCGTGTTGACCAATACCTGTATGGGCGCCAGCGGCACATGTAGCTTGGGCCGGGGTTTTCCGCGAAGCGCCCGGGCAATTATGTCCAGAATTTCATCGTAGGACAGCGGGCCGGGCCCGGCCACACAGTAGGTCTGCCCGTGCGCTGCTTCTCTGGTTAGCGCCTGCGCGAAGGCACTGGCTACCACGTCGACAGCTACGGGCTGCAGTTGGTACCGACCGTCCCCAAACACAGGCAAAACAGGAAAGGGCCGGACAAGCCGACGAGCCAGTTGCGTAACAAATTCCATAGGAGCGCCCTGGGGGTCCCCAAAGATGACCGACGGTCGAAAGATAGTCCAGTGTGCAAAGCCAGCCCGCCGCACAATCTCTTCAGCTTCCCACTTGCTTGTCTGATAGGCGGTTATGCCGTCGGGGCGAGCGCCGTTGGCGCTCATATGGATAAAGCGTGCAATACCTGCCTGTTGAGCGGCTTCTACGATGTGCAACGTTCCCCGGCGATGCACTGCATCGAACGTAATCCCCTGCCGAGGCTTTTCGGCAATGATACCCACCAGGTGCACAACGGCCTCACAGCCTTCAAGCGTACCTGCGAACGTCTCCGGCCGGAGCAAATCTCCGGCGACTTTTTCGACTCCTTCATCCTCAACAGGAAGCGGTCGGTCGGGTTGTCGAACCAGGCAGCGGACCTGATGTCCTGCCGTTCGCAGCGCCCGCAGAACATAGCGTCCGACAAACCCGGTAGCTCCGGTTAGATAGACTTTCATAGGGCAAACGCAGGGTTGTGCCGCAGTGGTGGTTTACGCCAGCGGCATCGTTGGGGCATCTCCCACCAGGGGCGAACTCAGCGTTCGAACGCCCAGGGAGGTTCCTACGGCCAGGGCGGCTCCCAGCATGGGCGCATTGCGTGGCACCGTGCGCGTGCGTCCGGCCACTTCCGCCAGCGGCACAGCCGTCAATCGCCCATCTCGAAGCGCTACCATACATCCGTACTGTTCGGCCCGTACCATAGCCGCTGCATAGGCGCCAAACGCCGAGGCCAGATTTCGGTCGTACGCTGTAGGCGTGCCTCCCCGCTGCACATGGCCCAGTACCGTCGTTCGGACTTCACTACGCAGCCGGTCGCGAAGCTGGCGTTCCAGTTCATAGCCAATGCCGCCCAACCGGATAGGATCAGGGCTTTCAGGGACATGCTCCCGCACATGGAACGTCCCTCCTTCCGGCCGAGCGCCCTCGGCGACCACAATGATCGTAAAGCGTCGCCCATCGCTTTCCCGTTCGCGGCATACCTCTGCCACCACTTCCACATCAAAAGGCAACTCCGGAATCAGAATGACGTCGGCCCCGGCCGCCACACCAGCATACAGAGCGATCCAGCCTGCGTATCGCCCCATGGTTTCGCAGATCATCACGCGGTGATGGCTTTGCGCTGTGGTATGCAGCCGGTCAATGGCCTCGGCAGCAATATGCACGGCCGTGTCGAACCCGAACGTGCGCTCGGTGCCCCAGAGGTCATTATCAATCGTTTTAGGCACCCCGATAAAACGCAGTCCCCGCTCTGAAAGTCCATGGGCGATCGTCATTGTCCCATCTCCTCCAATCACCACAATGCCGTCCAGCTCCAGCTCACGATACAGCGCAATAACCTCTGCCGATACATCGGCTTCACCGCGCCGGTAGTAGCGGAAGGGATTAGCCCGATTGCTTGTTCCGAGAATGGTGCCCCCTCGCGTCAGAATGCCGCTTACGTCCCGGTACTCAAGCGTTCGGAAGCGTCCTTCAATGAGCCCTTCATATCCATCTTCAAAGCCAATTACCTCGGCATTAGCCTGCAGAATCAGGCTTTTGGTAACAGCCCGGATGACCGCATTCATCCCCGGGCAATCGCCTCCGCCGGTCAGCAAGCCGATTCGTAATCGTCGAGCCATAGGAAAAGAAACGGACTGGTTTCGAGCGTTTTGCATGTCAACCCCATTTGACAGAGGAAGGGTCCGCGCCTATCTTTTCGGATTAGTAAACAGATTCCCCACCAATCGCCGCTCCGCCGGCGCTTCTCTATGGAAAGGCGGGCGCGTATTCTGGTATGGGCCGTGCTGCTGATGTCCTGTCTGCGCGCAGGCGCAGCGCGGGCGCAATTGCAAGCGCTCTGGAGCGGTGAGCGGCTGCGGGCCGGGCAGCCAGCGAATCTATTTGCCCGCTGGGAAGCCCAGGAGCCGTTTCATGGCGTCGAACTGGAAGTGCCCGCTGACTGGTCTGTGCATCAGGCCTGGGCCGTGCGCACGGGTCGTCCTCCTGTCGTGCTGCGCATTGATACGCTCGCGCAGGGGCGGTTTTATCTTCAACCCGCGCAGCCAATTCGCGAGGCCGTGATGCTTTGCATCACGGTTACCCCGGCGGGTTCGGGCCTTGCGTTCTGGCAGCTCACCCCGCTTGCTTCAGCCGATATCTCCTCAAAGCACCCGGTGCCACGCCCTGCCAGCACGCAACGCCGTCCGCTTTTCGTGCAATCCGCTGACACTGAAAACCCTCGCAACTATGTACTGGAAGTGCAGACGGGCGCCCGCCCGTTACCGGTAACCGACTCGCTGCTGCACCGGCTGGACCTGCAGCATCCGTTCACGCTGGCTCTCTGGCTCAAAAGCACTACGCGTAATGCTGTGGTGCTCTCTACCTGGAGTGGCGACGAGCAGCAAAGCTATCCGCTGGAACTGGTGCTGGACGCGGCAGGCTTTCTGCGGGCTTACCGAGGCCGCCCCGGATTGCATCAAGCGCTGATTACACCTCGTCCTGTCGCAGATGGTAGCTGGCACCACATCGCGCTAACGTATGATCCCCTCTCAGGATGGAGCTATCTCTACCTCGATGGCCTGGCGGCCGACTCCCTTTTTGCGCCGGACATTCTCCCCATCAATCCGCCATCAATGCTGACTATCGGAGGACGTCTAGGCCAACGCGCCACAAGCTTTGCAGGCTACCTGGACATGCTCGTGCTGGACCGGCGTGCCTGGTCGGCCACCTGGATTCGCCGCATCTATCGGCAACCCGATCCTCCGGTTGAGGGTCTGCGCCTGGATTTTGAGACGGCCTCTTTTCAGGCAGAACACGGGCTATCCCGCCGCCGCGCCGATCTGTTCTTCTTTGAGCCCCTGCGCCAGCTTCGGGTGCTGCGCGCCGACGAAGAGCACGTGCTGCTGAGCTGGATCTGCACCGACCGGCAGACGCAGGCGTTTGTAGTCGAACGCTCTACAGACGGCCGCACCTTTACCACCATTGCGCAGTTGCCAGCTGCCTGTGAAGGCCTGCCTTACCGCTTTCGCGATCCTGCTCCTCCCAGTGCTCCGGTGCTTTACTATCGCATTCAGCAGAAATTTGAAGACGATATCCTTTACCCCTCGGCTGTGCTCAAGTTGGGGCTGGGACCGGTGCAGCCCAGCCGCGCATTGCTGCTGGGCAATTTCCCCAATCCATTCCAGGGACGGACCACGATTCAGTACGAACTGCACCAGCCCATGCCGGTTCGGTTATCCATCTGGGATCTTTCTGGCCATGAGGTGCGCGTGCTCATCGACGCCCTGCAACCGGCCGGACAGTATACCCTCATCTTTGACGCTGCAGATTTACCCAGCGGTACGTATTTTCTTCGCCTGGAAACGCCCGAAGGCGTGCAGACGCACAAAATGATCCTGGTCCGCTGAGCTTATGGAACGTCCGGCTTCGGTTACAACGGGTCCCTACATACCCCCTGACAGGTCGCTTCCGGAAATAACGGTCAAAGCGCTCATTCTGGGCGTAATTCTCGCGGCGGTGCTGGCAGCAGCAAATGCCTACCTGGGGCTCAAGGTAGGCATGACCGTGTCGGCTTCCATTCCGGCTGCTGTCATTTCGATGGGGGTGCTACGGCTGTTTCGCCGGTCCAACATTTTGGAGAACAACATTGTGCAGACGGCTGCTTCAGCCGGGGAGTCGCTGGCAGCCGGCGTGATTTTTACCCTGCCCGCTCTGATCCTGCTGGGGTACTGGCGCGGCTTTCCCTACATCGACACCCTTGCCGTGGCAGCGGCCGGTGGCGTGCTGGGCGTGTTGTTTACAATCCCGTTGCGGCGGGCGCTCATCCTGGAAGGGGGACTGCGCTTTCCCGAAGGCATCGCGACGGCCGAAGTGCTCATTGCAGGCGATGAGGGCGGCCGAGGCGTACGCGACATTGCGGTAGCAGCCATTGCCGGTGGCCTGGTCAAACTGGCCCAGACCGGCTTCCGCGTGCTGGCCGGCACGGTGGAAGGAGCTGTGCAGGCCGGACGCGCACTGTTTGGCTTTGGCAGCGAGCTGGGTGTGGCGTTGCTGGGCGTAGGCTACATCGTCGGCCTGCGCATTGCGACGCTTGTTTTTGCCGGAGGGCTGATTTCGTGGCTTTTCGGCATTCCCATTTACACCGCCCTGCACGGCCTGCCGGAAGGCGTCGAAGGCTATGAGGCGGCCCTGCAGATCTGGAGCACCAAGATCCGCTACCTGGGCGTGGGCGCCATGGCCGTAGGAGGCCTGTGGGCCCTGCTGTCGCTTATCCGTCCCATTCGGGATGGCGTGCGGGCTTCCTGGCAGGCTGTTCGCGAGGCCCGCAAAGGATACCAGAGCACCATTCCTCGCACGGAGCGCGACACGCCCATTCACTTTGTGCTGGCAGGTACGCTGGCCCTGGCTCTTCCGCTCGTATTCGTGTTTTTACACGTGATCGATCAGCCGCATCTGGGCGTGTCGGACGACACCTATGCGGCCACGATAGCCTTCGGTGTCCTGTTTGCCCTCACCGCCGGTTTTCTGTTCTCCTCCGTGGCCGGCTACATGGCAGGTCTGGTAGGATCCTCGAACAATCCAATCTCTGGCGTTACCATTGCGACCATCCTGACGGCTTCCTTGCTCTTGCTGGTGCTGCTGGGCAGCCAGCTTGACCTGCAGGTCAATCCGGAACGGGCAACAGCCGCCGCGGCCACGGCGATTCTGATCGGTGCCGTGGTCTGTTCGGCAGCGGCCATTGCGGGCGATAACATGCAGGATCTAAAAACCGGCCATCTGGTAGGGGCTACGCCTTACAAGCAGCAGATCATGCAAATGATCGGCGTGCTAACCGCTGCGCTGGTGCTGGCTCCGGTGCTGGAACTGCTGTTCAATGCGTACGGCCTGGGCGGCGTCTTTCCCCGAGAGGGCATGGACCCCTCCCAGATGCTCGCAGCGCCGCAGGCCAGCCTCATGCAGTCGGTTGCGCAGGGGGTCTTCGCCCGTAGTCTGGACTGGTCAATTATCGGTATCGGAGCCCTGATTGCCGTTGCGATCATTGCAGCAGATCAGGTATTGAAGGCTCGAGGAAGCAGTTTCCGAATGCCTGTGCTAGCGGTTGCCGTGGGTATTTACCTGCCCCTGGAGCTGTCGGTGCCCATCTTCGTGGGCGGACTCGTGTCCTACGCAGCCGGGCGCGCCCTGGGCGGACGGTCGGAGTCGTCGCGCGGACTGCTCTTCGCTTCCGGATTAATTACTGGCGAAGCCCTGGTGGGCATTCTGCTCGCCATTCCGTTTGCGCTGGCCCAGAGCACCGATGTGCTGCGCCTGGTACCTGACAGCTTTACGCCCATCGCCCACGGACTGGGCGTGCTCGTTTTCCTTGGCTTTGTGTACTGGCTGTATCGCGTAGCCCGCACGTAGCCGAATCGTAACAAGCACCCCGGTACCTTCGACTGGCAAAAACGCTTGGCTTCTTGTTTATTACGACAGGCGTATCCGGTCCAATTAAACCAGGGATAGCCATGAAGCTCACCTATTTCGGACATTCGGCCTTCCAGATTGAGACAAACGGGACCACGCTCCTTTTCGACCCCTTTATCACGGGCAATCCGCACACGCAGGGGGTAGTCACACCTGATCAGTTGCAGCCTGATGTCATTCTACTGACGCATGCCCATGGCGACCACTGGGGCGACACCCTGGACATTGCACGCCGCACCGGTGCCCTGCTGATTGCCAACTTTGAAATCACTCAGTATGCCCAGAAGCATGGGCACAACAACGTGCACCCTATGAACACAGGAGGCTCCTGGCAATTTCCGTGGGGCCGTGTGACGCAGACCTATGCCCGGCACTCCTCCTCATTCCCCGATGGCACCTATGGTGGTAACCCCAATGGGTACTTGCTCGAAATCGAAGGAAAGGTTATCTATGACCTGGGCGACACGTGCCCCTTCGCCGAAATGGCCTGGTATGGCGAAGACTATAACATTGACGTCGCCCTGATGCCGGTAGGCGATCTGTTCACCATGGGCGTTGAAGGAGCCGTTCGGGCTGCCAGGATGCTCAAACCTGGCTTGATTATTCCCATCCACTACAACACGTTTCCGCCCATCCAGATCGATATTGAGCAGTGCCGCAAGCGTCTGGAGCAGGAAGGATTCAAGGTGCAGGTAATGAAGCCAGGAGAAAGCCTGACCCTCTAAGAGGCTGGACTTCTTGCAGATAATTTTTAAATTGTTAAATTGTACAGAAAGGTACGGTCCGATCCCGTACCGTTTATTTTTCACCATCGATCCCCCACCATGCGAGGCGCAGGCTTCCAGGCGCTACGTCGGATTGCCCGCACCGGCAGTATGTTACTGCTGCTGGGCGCCGGTTTAAGCGATCCGACCAGAGCGCAGACGCCCGCTCAGCTCAATGATGGGCTCTATCATAGCGAAACGGCCCGCCGCAGTTTCTTTGATGGCTATGCGGTGGGAACCGAGCTATTCTGCTGTGCTCGCACATTGGGCCAGGAAAGTGGCCCAGCCAGTAGTGGACTGTTCGGCCTGCCTTTAGGGCTGCGCTTCCACCTGAACTATGCGCTGGGAGATCAGCTTGATCTCGGCGTCGTTCTCAACGCCAGTGGCGGAACTACTGGCCGTACGCTGGCCATTGATTGGATTCTTCTCAAATTCTACCAGGCTTCCGAAAAGGACAGCTATGCCTTCCGACTGGCTGTCGATCCGGCCATGGATGGCATGCTCGGTTTTCCTCAAATCGATGTGGCTCTTCTTACCTCATCGTTGCTATCGCCGTTTGTGGTAGCCAACTACGCCGTTGGCCTGCGCCGCGTGCGCACAGGCTACGAGCGCTGGACGCCCCTGGAAGAGCCCGAAACAGCTTCAGATGCTGCTTTCACAACCGCCGATCCGCCGCCTCGCTTTGAAATTACCTATCAGCAAGCCTTTGGATGGGAGCTGCACCTGCTCGTGCGTTACGCATTGCTGCTTAATCCCGCCCGCAGCAATGTTTTTGTCAGCCTGACGGGAACAGCCCGCTACTACAACCTGATCGAATCGGCGCGAGAAACCCGTACCATGGCTGAAGGGGCTGGCAAGCGTAGCGCCGATGCAGCAGCGACGTGGGAGCGCACGTATACCGGCGGAATTGTCTGGGTGCAGAGCGGCCTGGAATACAATCGCCCCTCCTATCAGATTTTGCCGTTCGTAGGCCTGCCCCTGCTCTTCTGGTCCTCTGAAACGGAAGAAGCTGCGCCGCGGGTGCAGGCCGGATTGCGCCTGACGCTTCGCTGACGACTGGCCATTGCGAACCCTCCATTTTTGATGCCACCGGCGGGCGTCGTATTTTCTCTGCCAATCAGCGACGGTGTGACACGCCGCATGGCGTTATGATTCTGGGCATTCTCTCAGACACGCATGGCTTTTTCCATCCAGCGCTGCCGGAAGCGTTTGCAGATGTGGACCTGATCTTGCATGCCGGCGACGTTGGTTCGATTGACGTGCTCGAACGGCTCAAAACCCTGGCGCCCGTCCATGCCGTTTATGGCAACATTGACGGGCCTGAGCTGCGCCGGCGCCTTCCCGCAGAGCTTACGCTCATGCTGGAAGGGGTGCGGATCTGGATGACCCATATCGGAGGGCGCCCCGGACGCTGGGCGCCCGGCATTGCTTCGCGACTACGCCAGCAACGACCCGATGTGTTTATCTGCGGCCACAGCCATATTCTTCGCATCGAACGCGTTTCGTCGCTAAACGGTATGCTGTACCTGAACCCTGGAGCAGCCGGACGCGAAGGCTTGCATCGCATCAAAACCTGCGTGCGCTTGCACCTGGCACAGGGCCGCACCCGTCAGGCGGAAGTGGTACACCTCGATGAAATCCCTGAAGCCTCGGCGCCATGAGCGATCACGCGACAGCCAAACCCACCGACCGTTTTGATCTGCGCGCCCTTTACGAGGCCAGCCGCCTGCTGAGCACGTCGGATGACCGAGAAGCCGTGGTGCGCAACCTGCTGCTTTCAACGCTCAGCAAGCTGCTGGTTACACGAGGTGCTGTGTTGTTGTTTGATCCACTCGCCCAGCGCTTCCGGGTAGCCGATGCGCGAGGCCCCGTAGATCTGACGCCCGGCACGACGCTGGACTTACCCCTGCCGCCTTCAGACCATCTGCTCCATGATGCCGAGGTACCTGACGCACTACGCGCGCACGGGCTATGCCTGGTTGTTCCCCTGATGTTTCGACATCGGCTGCTGGGCCTCCTTGCGCTGGGCCGCAAGGCAACAGGCCAGCCTTTCTCAAAACGGGAACTGGAATTCGCGCAGGCTCTGGCCACGCTTTCGGCTGCGGCGCTGCATAACGCCCTCCTGATTGAAGAGCTGCAACAGGCCAACCGAGACCTTGACCTTCGATTGCAACAGCTCGACACGTTGTTTGAGCTGTCCCAGGAATTCAATGCTACCATCGACCGGGATCGACTGGCTCATCTGCTTTCGCTGGCCTTAATGGGCCAGCTCCTGATCAACCGCTATCTGCTCCTGGTGCGCGTGGAAGCGCCGGATGGAACCGCCTCCTTTGAAGTGCTCGCCAGCCGAGGCCTGCCTGCAACCCTCCCCCCCGAACGTGCAGCGCAACTGGGCCGCCTGGAACACCCCCTGCTCCTGGAAGAGGCGTCTGCTACCTGGGACTGGCTGCGCGCCTTTCATCTGTATCTGGTACTGCCCATTCGGCAGCAGGGCGTTACGCAAGCCGTACTGGGACTGGGCCGGCGCATCAACGGAGCCGCCTACGGTCCGGGTGAAATTGAGTTTCTCTATGCCCTGGGCACCCTGGCCGCCTCGGCCATCCGCAACACGTTTCTGATCGAGGCCCAGATTGAACGCCAACACTTAGAACGCGAACTGCAACGGGCTCGCCAGATCCAGCAGCGCCTGCTGCCGCAACGGTTGCCCGAAGCGCCCGGTGTGCAACTGGCCGCATGTGCCCTGCCCAGCCAGGATGTGGGCGGCGACTACTACGACGTGCTCTATGAATCCGATGGGAGCCTGCGGCTGGCCATTGCCGACGTGGCCGGCAAAGGGATGGCCGCTGCCCTGCTCATGGCCAACCTGCAGGCCTGTCTGCACGTGCTCCTGCCCCTTGAAAGCACGCTGGAACAAAGCACGGCCCAGATCAACCGGGTCATCTGCGATAACACCGAACCCGACCAGTTCATCACATTCTTTCAAGCTCGCTATACTCCCTCTACCCACCAGCTTACCTATGTGAATGCCGGGCACAATCCCCCGCTTTTACTTCGCGCTTCTGGCCAAGTGGAACGGCTAAGCCATGGAGGCCTGCTCCTGGGCGTGTTACCAGAGGCTCGCTACGAAGCCGAACGGTTGTCGCTGAACGCCGGCGATTTGCTCGTACTTTTCACCGATGGGGTCACCGAAGCAATGGGCCCCCACCATGAGCCTTTTGGGGAAGACCGACTCCTGACCTGTCTGCAAGCTCATCGCCATCAGTCCGCTCACGCTATCGTAACTGCCGTGCAACAGGCCGTCGAGCAGTTTACAAACCGCCCTGCCAATGCCGACGACGATTTTACGCTGGTCATTTTGAAGGTACTCCCCTCCTGATGCTTCCCCACTGCATCCCTGCAGCGGGTCGCCGCCATCGTGGCGGCCTCGCTTCACTCTCGCACCAGCACCAGGCCACTCAGCGATGGAAGCGTTAGATGGAGCGTGTCAGCAGCAGACGTCACCGCATATCCTTCAGCTACCGTCGCCAGGCGAACCTGGAAGCGCGTTGCTTCAGCCAGCGGCAGCGCGAGCTTCCGTGCCGTTTCCTCACGATTGAGCGCCACCAGCACCTGTTCGTCGCCGAGCGTTCGGCGGAACACAAACAGGCCGCCATCGGCCGTCAACACCGAAAACGTGCCCCGGCGCAAGGCAGCCGATTGCCTGCGCAGCGCAATGATCTGCTGATAGAAGCGAAACAGAGAACTATCGAACCGTACCGGGTCCGGCCGGCGAGGTCGTCCCAGTGGGTCAGAGGCTTCGTCGGCATAGGTCAGCTCGGGCCAGACCATGGGCTTTCGGTCGTCTGGGTCATCCGCTCCCCACATTCCGGCTTCCGTGCCATAGTAGATCATGGGTGCGCCCACGTAGGTCATCTGGAAAAGCGCCACTAGCCGCTGGATAGCCCGTCCGGTAGCATCAGGCGCATGCACATCGTAGCTCGGGTTGTGACGCGGCGAGACGTCCCGGTCGTAGCCAAACTGATCCTGGTGGACGTCGGCCGGGTTCCGGTTGACGATCATGGAGGCCAGCCGGTCGGTGTCGTGTGAGTCAATCAGGTTCTGCAGGGCATATTGCACAGCTTCTGGATACCGGTTGCGCCGCTCGTCAAGCAGCCGGGCAAAGGCAGAAGCGTCCAGTCCAAAGTCGATCAGAAATGCTTTAACCGGAAAGGCAAAGGCAAAGTAGTTCATTGTTGCCGAAAAACCGCCCTGCACAATCATTTCACTGGCATCCTGCCAGAGTTCGGTAACCGTATAGGCGTTCGGGTTCAGCTCCCGCACATAGGCGTTCCAGTCTGCCCAGAAGCCTACAGGTACCTCGTTCGTCACGTCCAGCCGCCAGCCATCAATGCCGTCAGACGGGTCTCCATCGCCGTCGGGGTCCATCCAGCGAGCTGTAGCGTGGAAGATATAGCGCTTGGGTCCAGGATGCAGGTCGGTGCCGTCTTCATTGTCTGCAAAAACCGGCAGGGTCTTGACCCCCCACCAGCCTTCATAGTCGAATTCGTTGGTATCGGGGGTCGCTGGATCGTCGAAGCTGTAGACGATATACCAGTCCTTGTAGGGCGAGTCCTGCTGGCGGCGGCGCAGGTCGGCAAAGGCAAAAAAGTCACGGCCGGTATGGTTGAAAACGCCATCAATGATGATGCGCATGCCCCGAGCGTGCGCTTCCTGGATCAGTTGCAAAAACAGCCGATCAGCGGCAGTCCAGTGCCAGGTGTTCGGGTCCTCGGTCTCCTGGGCCATAAGGGCCAGATCGCCCTCCGGATCCGGTCCAAAATACGGGTCGATGTGGTGGAAGGTGTTCCCGTCGTACTTGTGCAGCGAGCGTGCATAAAAGACGGGGTTGAAGTAAATAGCCGTAATGCCGAGCTCTTGCAGATAGTCGAGTCGGTCAATTACGCCCTGCAGATCACCCCCATAGCGTCGGTGAAAGACCGCATAGCTCTCGTAGAAGTCGTCTCCCATCTCCCGTTCCCAGTCGTCGCGCGCGTACCAGTCGGCAGTCCAGCGCGACAACCGCCATGAGGGCGGTGCTTCGGGCAGAGCAGGTGGATATTCGAGCGAAGCCCGCGTGGGATCGTTTGTGGGGTCGCCGTTCCAGAATCGCTCAGGAAAAATCTGATACCAGACGGCATCGGCTGCCCAGTCCGGCACGTGCGGGCCGGTTGAGCGCTCGGCCGCACATCCGGCCAGCAGTAAGATCAACAGAACGCGTTGATACATGGCATGTAACGGCGCATTCATGGTGCAAAGAGCAGCGGGTAGGTTTCCGAGCGACCAGCAGCTTCCAGCCGCACCAGGTACAGGCCGGCCGCCAGGGTGGTAGGCTTCCACGTGGTCACATGTTCGCCGGCCGACTGTAGCCCATCTACCAGCAGCGCAATGCGGCGCCCCAGCACATCATAGATCGCCACTCGCACATGCGCCGGCGCCGGCAGGGTGTAGCGCACCGTGACAGCCGTGCGAAACGGATTCGGAAAGGGGGCTTCCAGACGCAACGAGGTCGGAGGCGCAGGCGTTGCGTCCGGCGCAATGCCCACCGTGATCAATCCGGGCTCGGCCCGGCCGATATACCGGTTCGTGTACAGCCGGAACTCGCCGGGAAGAAGCTCGATAGCCGTCTCCGGATTGTCGACCCCCAGCGAGTCGCCGTTGAAGTAGTCATACCAGGTGCCTGTCTGCGGAAACGTAGGCGTGACCACAAGGGGCTCCAGGCCAAAGTTGCCTACCACCACTGCGCTGAGTTCCGGATGCTCCAGCGAGATCCACCGCCCCGGCCTGCCGTGCTGCAGGCGCATGCGCACCCGCGTCTCCGGACTCCGAAACACGGCATGCTCGCGTCGAAGCCGGAGCAGCTCGGCCCAGGTTTTGTAGAGCTTCATGCGCAACGGATCGTTGCGATAGTCCCATCGGATGGGCTTGGGATCGGTGCGGCCCGGCGCAATGGACGGACAGCTATCGCCTGTTCCTCGCAAGCATTGCTCGCCGCGCTCGCCATAGCCATAGCCCAGCTCGCTAAACTGCCAGATCATTTTGGGGCCAGGCACTGTGAAGAAAAATGCCCCGGCGAGCTTCATTCGATCAAGCGCGACCGGCAGGCTGCGCACATCGTACGCTCCCCGGCGCGCCCCGTAGGCCCGCATCCGGTACATCAGCCACTGTTCATCGTGGCTCTCCATATAAGTCACCAGGTTCGGCGTAGGAAAACCGCGGTTCTTGTAATAGATCGTAGTCAGGTCGGAGGAAAAGTTCGGATCGTTCAGGTAGCCCATCACGCTCTGGCTGAAAGCGCGGTTCAGATTATGCCAGAGCAGCATGCCGGCGCGACCGCGCTGCTGTCCATGTTCGGCCAGTTCTTTCTCTTCTTGATTATCTGCAAAGTGCTCCAGAATAATGTAGGCGGTAGAATCGACGGCCCAGATGGCATCGGCCATGCGCTTGAGCAACCGGATGCGAGAAGCATCGTAGGCGCTCCAGGCCTCCACATCGTTGTCGGTGTCCTTCTGCGTAAAGCCCTTGGACAGATCGAACCGAAAACCGTCCACGCGAAACTCTTCCAGCCAGTAGCGATTGGCCCGATCCAGCCAGTACTGGATGTACGGGTGCTCGTGATTTAAGTCGTAAAAAACATTAAAGGGATGGCGAGCAGGAATATTGATGAAGGGATTGTCTGGCGTAGGACCGTAGAGCTGCACAAGCGGGGAGTTGCCGGTTGCGTGATTGTAGACCACATCGAGGATAACAGCAATGCCCCGGCGGTGGCATTCGTCAATGAAGCGCTTGAGATCGCTGGCCGGCCCGTAGTACTTGTCGGGCGCCAGGTGAAAAGCCGGATTGTACCCCCAGCTAATGTTGCCGTCAAACTCGGCTACCGGCATTAGCTCAATAGCATTGATGCCCAGACGTTCCAGGTAATCAAGCGTGTCGATCAGCGTAGCATAGTCATGCCGGGCGATGAAGTCGCGCACGAGTAGTTTGTAGATGACCAGCTCGTGCGCGGGCGGTCGCTCGAAATCGGTCACCTGCCATTCGTACGGCGAGGCGCCGGGCTGGAGCACGGCCACAATGCCTTCGGTCTTGCCCGTCGGGTAGGGCTTCAAATCGGGATACGTGCTGGCTGGAATGAACGGATCGTGCCAGGGGTCGAGCACCTTGTGCGCAAATGGGTCGGCCAGACGCAACGTGCCATCAATGAAGTACTGAAAGGCATATTCCTGACCGGGCGTAAGCCCTTCGATGGTAATCCACCAGTGCACGCTGTCGGGCCGCGGGGCATCGCGGCGCATGAAGTAGGCGGGGTCCACTTCCCAGTTCGTGAAGTCGCCAATGACGTAGACAAACGACTTGCCGGGCGCGTAGAGCGAGAGTGTGACGCGGGAGGGATCGTTCGGATCGTAGGTGATGCCATCTTCAATGCCGGGCGGGCGCGGCTGGTCAACGATCGGGGGATTGCGAACCGCATAAAAAGCTGCCGTGTCAACCTCTCCCAGCGTATTTTCTGCAACGGCCCATACGTCGAAGCGACCGGGCGCATTCAGCGTCAGCGTGTAGCGGAGCGTGTCCTCGGTTGTCTGCGCTACTTCCTGGCCGTTGACCAGCAGCCGGAAAGCCACCAGCATCGCCCCGGCACCCGGATCCGCCACGGCCACAACTTCCACGCTGGTATCGCGCGGCGCAATGAGCGGTCGCAACGGCGACACGCCTGGGGCCATAAACGTAACGGCCACCCCTGGAGGCGCCACGTCCACAAAAATGTCGCGGCCGCCCACGTCCTTGCCTTCCCGCGAGCCATCCGCATTGCGGAAAACAAAGGCCAGCTTCCGGATTTGCTCGTCGTAGATGTTATCCCATGGTGGCGCGTTGGAGGGTGGCGTGCCGGAATAGTCCTGGTAATAGGCCCGAATATCCGGAATGTGCAGCCGATAGAGGTCTTCCCCGATGCGCTCCATGCGGATGTCCGCCCGGTTTTCTCCCCAGTCTGCCTTTACATAGCGCCAGTCGGTGTCCGTGCGGCTTTCATTGGTGATCACCCCTGTATGGGCATAAACATCACCGGTGTAGCCGGCCAGACCGCCGGTCCCCTCCTTCGCATTGAAGTAAACAGTAACGGGTCGATCCACGCGCACAACAGCGGGATCGGTCCAGACGACCTGGGCCCGAACAATGGCCACTCCGTTCCAGAGGAGTAAAGCGAAAAACCACAACCTGCGCATCAGTACGCTGAATTTTGAGGGGCGCGGGCGCACCCGATCGAATACCTGATCATGCCGATCCCTGGTTAAAAAGCGGGCGGAGCCGGAGCTGCCGGACCTATGGAATGCATTTGCTCCGACTCCGCCCGGTTTACGCGCCCGCACTCATCGGACAATCATCATCTTGCGCGCATAGACGCCCGCCGGGGTCTCCAGGCGGTAGACGTAAATGCCGCTGGAGAGGCCGTCGGCGCGGAAGACGACCCGGTACGTACCGGCCGGCTGCACCTCGTCGACCAGGGTAGCCACCACCCGGCCCAGCAGGTCATAGACGCGCACGCGCACCGGCTGCGTTTCGGGCAGCGTGTACTCGAAGGTCGTGCGGTCTGAGAATGGGTTCGGGTAGTTACGGCTCAGCGTAAACTGCTCTGGCCGCGTTCCGTCCACCAGCTCGACAGCCGTGGGCGAGGTGCCGGCAGGATAGCAGAGATCCTGCACGTCCTGCGGCAGCGAGGCTACATCGGCGGTTGGATTGCACTCGAACGGCAGCGCTCCCTTTTCCTGGAATTGCACCAGCGGCATGGTGTAGTCGGTCGGCCAGTTCTTGGCCGCCGAGGGCAGGATATACTGGTAGCGCCGCCGGCCCGGGGCAAAACCGCCGTCGCCCTCATCTACAAAGCCATCCACGGTATTGCCGTAGCGATAGCGGAAGCCAATCCCGTTGTAGGTGGGACCGGTGACCGTGAGCGTACCGGTGTAGATCAGGTCGCCATCCGGATCCGAAAGCAGCAGCGGATCCAGATCGTTCAGCCCGAGCGGACGCGCCTGCGTCAGCCGCCAGAGCGGGTCTTCAAAAACCACATAGACGCTATCTTTTTGCGGATCGAAGGCCCGCTTTACCTGGAAGTTCAGGGCCGGGCTCATGTCCACCTGGAAGGTCACGTTGATCTGGGTGCCCTGCGGAATCACGTTGCCGGCGCGCACATCATTGAAGAACTGGACGCCCAGGTTCAACGGATCGTCACCCGTGAAAATGAACCGGCGGTTGCTGCCTCCGTAATCCAGGGGCTCTTCCCAGCCTTCCGGCCAGTCCGCGGGCGCATAGTCCACGTAGAATTTGTAGTTGAACTCTGTGTTCGGGAAGGAAGTGAGCGGAATCGAGGTCGTGTACTGGGTTGGATCCACCGACTCGAACAGCGCGCAGTCATCCGGATTCCCGGCGTCCAGGCAGTTGCCCCATCCGTTGAAGTCGCCCCGCACAATGATCGTGTCGCCCCGCTGTTTATCGAACAACCCGGCATTCACCAGCGGATCAATGTCCACCGTAAAGATCACCTGCGCCGTTACCCGCTGCTGTCCCAGCAGATCTACGGGTTTGGTATTGCCGTAGTAGACCCAGTGCAGCGTCGTGTCTTTGTCGGGGATAATGAACGACCGGTTCCCGGTCAGATTGCCCTCCTCCCAGCCGTTGGGCTCGATAAAGAACTTGTACTGCTGCTCGGTCCCTGCCAGCGAGGCCGGGTAGTAGGCAACGCCCGAAAACAGGTGATAGCCGGGCTGCGCCTGGTCACTGGATTCGCGCCGAAGAATCACCTTGGTCGATCCCCAGTCCAGCGGACCGGCGCCGTTGAGGGGATCGCCCCGCACGCCCACCACGACGCTATCGGCGTTCGGGTCGTAGCCGTCCGCCGCCCCTTCTTCCGTGCTCACGTAGACGCGGAACCAGACGGCAATGGTATCGGGCTTTTGCTGCCAGGGCCGCCAGTCATAGGCAAAATCACCCCCTTTCTCGAAGAAGTGGAGCACCAGCGTCGTGTCGCCTGTGCCGGCAGCCAGCACATGGTTGTTGCCGTCCTCCCAGCCACCCAGTCCCTGGATCTGATCGGCCTGGGTGGAGAAGAATTTGAACTGCAACTCTTCGTTGTCGGGGATCTGGAAACTGATCTCCCAGTAGTCCCCGCCTACATTTCTGGGTTTGAGGGTGGTCTGATCATCCCAGGAGATCACATTGCCATCCGGCAACGTAAAGGGCCAGTTCTGATTCGTAATCTGGCCGCGTACCTGGATGAGGCCATCGGCCGTGCCCGTTGTGTCGGGCAGCGTAGCCGTGTTCAGGCGCAACGTAACCGTGCGCTGCGCCAGCGCCTGGCCAGCCATCAACACCGCTGCCATGAGCAGCAGGCCCAGGCGGCCGCCGAGTTTTGTGGTAGCGCTTACCATGGCGGGTTTATGGGTTTGGTTGTGGGGGGTCGAGTGTATGGTTAGAAGCCAACCATCAGCGTAAAGCGGTTAACTCCGTTGAAGTAGCGCCATCCTTCGTAGGCGTAGTCGAAGGTGACGTAGAAGGAGCCGAACCGGTAGCGCAGGCCCCCTCCCAGGGAGAAGGTGTGGGCGCTGTCGGTTAGAAACAGTTCGCTGTAGCCGCCGCGCAGCAGAATCAGGTCACCCAGCAGTCCCAGCTCAGCGCCCAGGTTCACGTACTGACTGCTGTTGCTCGGGCTGAGCGCATCGATGGCCAGCGTCAGACGGTAGCCATCACGTTGCCAGACTTCGCCGGCCAGTCCGATGCGCATGGTCAGTGGCAGATCAAACGGATCCGTGCGCAGCTCTGCCCGGTTGCTTATGTTGTTGCCCCGGCTGTTTGGATCAATATCCACAATCGTCAACAGATCATCACCGCGCATCCGCATTTTGGTACCGAAGTTTGTGATGGCCGCCCCCAGGCGAATGCCCCAGAACGGCGTCACGAACAGCGTCCCGATGTCGAGCGCCAGTCCACTGGCGGTTGAGTAGGAGATGCGTTCGGTGATGTATTTGACCGAGCCGCCCACCGAGAACCGATCGGTAAGCGCGCGCGCATAGCTCAGCGCGATGGCGTACGAGGCGGCCGTGAACGTGCGTCCGGTTCCCTCCTGTTGCTCAACGGTCGTCTCTTCCATTTCGGGCGTGCGCACGGCCGTCACCCCTACGCCTACCGCGCCCGCACCCAGAGGCACTGCAACCGCCATGTAATTCACCGAGATGCCCGCCAGCCACTGCGCGTATTCAGCCGTAAACGTCCCCCGTGTCAACCCAGTCAGTCCTGCCGGATTCCAGTAGATGGCCGTCGGGTCGTCGATAGCTGCGCTGACGGCACTGCCCATAGCGGTAGCCCGCGCCCCGATCGGAATGCTCAGAAACTCGGCTGCGGCCGTACCGGCACGCGTGACCGTACGCGTCTGGCTGGCAAACTGCGCCTGCGCCGGTCCGACGACCAGCCCCAGGAGCCAGAGAGCCATTCCAATGGATCTATATCCACGCATAAGGCTCATTTGATGATGGCAAAGGTTCCGGTTTTTTCACCGATGCCGGGGGCTTCCACGTGGTAGAGATAGACGCCGTAGGAGACCTCCAGTCCGTCTTCGGTGAGGAGATCCCACACGAGCGTGCCGTTCAGGAGCGAGGCCGCGTCGAGTCCATCGTTTGCCCCCTGGTTCAGATGGAGCGTGCGCACCAGGCGGCCGCTGATCGTGAAAATGCGCACGGTAGCCTGCGGCGGCAGATGAATAAAATGAATGGCCCGCGGCCCTCGTCCTGTCGCGAAGGGATTTTGCTGCTCGAAGCGGTTCGTAGCAATGTAGGGGTTGGGCACCACGCGAATCTGGTCGAGCAGCGAGCGGGCCTTTTCGCGGTCCACCGTTGGTCCCCGGGCCGTAAACTCAAACACGTCGGTCGAAAGGAACGGCTTGCGGGTGACCAGGGTGGCCACATCGCCCTGCTGCGGATTGCGCCGTCCGGTCTGCGTGATGTCCAGCGAAATACGCCAGGTGACGCCTTCGCCACCGCCAGGCAGCGGCTCAATCAGAATCAGATAATCGCTGGCCGGAGGCGTGGCTTCAGGACTGGCCGTAAACCGAGCAGGCGTATCGGCAAAGACACCGCCATCGGTGTTGTCCCGGTCCAGAAAAGCGAACTTTACTTCCTGCCCTGTTGATACATTGACCACGCGAACGTTCGTGGGCCGCGCTGGAATAAGCTGGGGCCCGATCTGAAGCGGCTCGGACATGACCGAACCATCGGCCACGATCTCAACCCGATAGTCGGCCGGGTTGCGGAGTCCCTTGATAAAGGGCGGCTGCACAAACGGCTCCATGACCGGATCATATACGTCCGGGTTATTCCAGCCCGACTGGTTGCGGTCCTGCACCACGTACGGATCCGGGAAAAAGATGAGCTGAAAACCATCCACCACGGGCACCTCGCGCCCGGGCTTGAAGGCTGTGGAGCGGTGCAGGAGGGTGTCAGGATTGTCTGGATCCGTGATGTCGATCAGCGAGAAGTTCTTGGTAGTCAGCGTGTCGGGCGTGGTACGCGTGCCGGGAATCAACGTGTCTTCGAAGACGATGCGGTAGCGGGCCCCATCGCGCACGGCGCGCGGATCGATGATCTGATAGCCGATGCGGCTGGTTGTAAAGCCCTGCACGCGTGGAAGAAAGCCCTCCACGTTCTCCAGCTCGGCGTTCTGGTAGCCGGCCACCGGAGCGGTAGGCGTCACGCGCACCACGTTCGGGCCGGTCTCGATGGTACCGTCGGGCAGCCGCCGGATCCGAATGGGTGTTTCTGTGGGAGCAATGTTCGCCTCAGCTGCTCCAAAATCGTAGGCCGTTACCGCATAGTAATAGGTGATGCCGTTTGTGACCGTTGTGTCGACAAACACATGCCGGATTCCACTGTCGTTACCCAGATAGAACTTGATGCCATTGATGTCCACAGGATGGAAGCCCGTAATGCCATCTTTCAGGTCGAACTGAGCAATAGGCTTGCGGAAGGTCAGGTTGCCAAAGCCATCGGTGATGACGAGCGCATCGAGAAAGGCCGGATCGGTCGCCCGATAGATCCGGTAGCCTTCAAAATCGCGGCCATTTAGCCCGATGCTTTCCAGATAGGCGTCCACGGACTCTTCTGCTTTCGCATCCCAGTAGAGCGTGACGCGGCCGTCTCCCGGCACGGCCACAACGGTCGGCGTCAGGGGAGCCTGCGCAAACTGGTAGTCTTCGGCGTAGGCGCTCAGCGCATAGTCACGTCCTTGCAGCGCCTCCTCTCGGCCGGTAGCCAGCACGACGGCCAGGGAGATACGCTCGATCTGCCCGGCCCGTAGCGGAAAAAGTCCGCTGGAGACTGCCAGGTCGTTGTCGCCGGCCGGCGGCCGCTCAAGCTCCAGCTCGCCGGGCAGCATGAAGGTGTTAAAGAGCGTCTGATCGGCCGTCTGCGTCAGGTTCAGCGAGCCTGCTGGAAAGACCTGCACGTTGGTGATGCCGATCTGGTCCGACTCAGCCACATCAGTTTTATCAATGTTGCGTTCCCCGGGGAAGGGCGTGCCGGCGCCGCTGGTGGGGAGCCCGTCCGCCTCGCCGGGGTCCCCGGAATACGGCACGCCATCCAGGCCGGTGTCGTCCCGAAGCGGATTCCAGTCGCCGTCGTTGTCCAGGCCATCGTCGCGGCGCTCATCGATCATTTCGTCAATGCCCTCGTCGATGCCTTCGTCCACGGCGCCATCCCCGTCGTTATCCACGCCATCTGCATAGCACTTACCGAGATCTTCGGGCCCCACGTCATAAAGGATGAGATCGGTGCCAGGGAGTCGGTAGCGACGGTAGGGATCCGACGCCGCCGCATCGATCATCTCCTGCGTGACCCGCGGCGAGCCCGGCTCGGCCAGGATGTGTCCTTCTGCATCACAGGTGTTGTCGTTATCAATCCCATCCTTAAAGCCGCGCCCGATATCTTCCTGTCCTACTCCGATCAGGTGCACGATGGGTCGGCCGTCCGCCCGCTGCTGAAGCGAATCAGCCTCCGGATTGGGCGGCCAGCGGTTCCAGACGTCGGCCGCCGCGGCCGCCACCATGGCTTCCGTCACGACCGGACTGTTTAGTTCCCCATCGCCATCGTTGTCAATGAAATCCGCGTAGCCCACTCCGGGGCTGGATCCCTGCTCGGCCTGGAAAGGCACGTGCGAAGCGTTTTCGTCGATCAGTCCATTGCCATTGTCGTCGATGCCATTCAGCGGGTTTTCGCCTACCAGAAAAGCCTCTGGCACTACCGGACTGTTGCACTCGGCCACGCTGCAGTCCGGGTTGCCGGTCGATCCATCCGCGTCGTTATCGATCCGGTCGATGCCATTCCCGGGTGTTTCCAGGAAGGTGATGGCGGCTACGCCGACAGGGTCCGGACCAAAGTTCTGGTCGCCCACGCCGTCGCGGTCGGTCATAAACGCGACGTCTTCCAGGATGTCAAAGAAGGGGATATCATCGCCGCAATCACCGCCTACGCAGTCGGCCAGCCAGACCGTAAAGCCTACGCGCTCAAGGTCTTCGGTCCCGTCGTTTTTGACTTCATAGAGCAAGAAGACCACATCGTCAATCAGAATTTGAGTCCAGGCCATGTAGCGGGCTTCGACGACAAGCCCCAGGCCGCCCCGTGTTGGATCAGTCGAGTCAGGTCGGTAGGCATTCAGGTAGCGGTCGTACTGGTCGTCGCCGGCCTTAAAGAAGAATTCCTGGTCCGCGTTGAAAATGTTTTTGCCAAAGAAGCCATTCCAGGAGCCGCGCCAGCCCGGGTCGTTCTGATCGGCCAGCTTGTCTGGCCAGAACGGTGGCCAGCTTTCCGGATCGTCGCTCTGGGCAATGCCGTATTCACTGCCAGCCGGATTGACGTAGCCCTTAATGGGTTCAAACGTCCAGGAATTGGTACCGCCAAAGCGGTTCTGCCGAAAGTCGGCCACATCGACGATGTAGAGGGTCTGGCCCGGATTGCTGCCCACGTTGGCCTTTACCTGGGCACCGACCCAGAGCTGGGTGAGCGATACGTAGATGCGGCGCGTGTTTTTGGGCCACTCGTACCAGAAGTCGCCCGGGTTACCCGACTGGGCCGTCTGGAGCCAGTTTGTGATCGTTGCGCGGACGTTGTTGCCGTCGATGTCATCGCGCCGCCGCTCCAGGGGATCGACGCGCTCTTTGCTGGGCACGTGCTCTCGCTCAATCGGCTGCGCTGCCGTCAGGTTACCGGCGATCCAGCCGGCTGCCAGAGCCAGCATTATCAGGCAGCTATGAGGCAGGCGCATACGCATGGCCCGTGTTTTCCTTGATTAAAACTGCAGTTCCAGTCCTATGTGGAGCCGTCGGGGTTCGCTGTAGTGCTCAGGCCGTACGAAGTAGCCCGGATCGAACGAGGCCGCCTGTTGCTGCGGAAGCGTTACGTCGGGCCGGCCCGTGTCGCTGAAGACAGATACGGGATTGCGGCGGTCCAGCAGGTTATAGACCTGCAGGAACAGGCGCGGCCGCACGCCCGCGATCTCGAAGTCCCGGTAAACGTAGAGGTCCACCTGCCAGGTGGAAGGCATACGGCGTGCATTTCGCGGAAAGGCAGGGGGCACATCCGGGCCCGCGATCGCCGCTTCCGGAAACGAGGGCGTGTAGGGAAAGCCCGATCCCCAGACGCTCACCATAGAGGCGCCCCAGTTCTGCCCGCCCAGGTACAGGGCCGCCGCCACCTTGTGCCGCTGATCCCAGTCGAGGGGTAGGAGGGCCAGAGGCGGCTGCTGATTGCTCAGCCGCGCAAAGAATTCCTCGTCGGGATTCGAGTTAGAGCCTTCGGCCACCTGAAAGGTGTAATTCACATCAAAGCCCCAGCCGTTTTCAAAGCGCCGCGAAAACGTGGCGGTTACGCCGCGCGTGCTGGCATAGTCTCGATTGGTGTAGATCACATAGACGACCCCGGGAATTTCCGTCTCGATAGGTGTCGAGGTTGAGACCCAGTCGCGCACGTCCCGATAGTAAGCGGTTACGTCGAACAGGAACGGCCCCCATCCCTGGCGAAAACCGATTTCGTACATGACGGTCCGCTGCGCATTCAGGTCGGGATTCCCATAGGGTCCGTACTGCCCCGACTGGTTCTGAATCTTGTAGCCGTAGCCCGCAAAGAGCAGGTTCAGCGTGGGAATCTGGAGAAAGTGGCCGTACGAAAAATGCAGCACGCCGGTCTCTGTGATGGGATAGGCAATGCCCAGCCGGGGCGAAAGCTGAAACTTCGGGGCCGGATACTTCCACCAGAAGGCCTCCCGTTCTTCCAGCGTATAGCGGTTGTCTTCTCGCTCCTCATCGACCGTAATCACGCCGTCGCCATTCAGGTCTTTGTAAATGTGGATCTTTTTAAAGGGGAAGTAGATGTTCGGGTCTTCGGGATCGGCCGGGACAGGCGTGCGGGCATCGAAGTAGTCGAACCGCAGTCCGACGTTCACGATGAAATCCTCAAACTCGATCTTATCCTGCACATAGGCACTTGCTGTAAGGGGCGAGACGTTCTCGTAGTGTTGATACTGGGGGGACGTTTCGGGGGGAATAGCTGGTTGGAACGGTTCGATTACGTTGCCATCGGCATCGGTGGCCGGGATCAGGTTGAACGCGGTAAAGTTCAGCCGGTCGATGCGCAGCTCGGCTCCAATTTTGACCAGATGGTTGCGCGCCACTTGGCTGGTCAGGTCGGCCTTGACGAAATAGGCCTGCGAGGTGCGCTCGAAGTGGTTCATATCCATTCCCCCTCGGGCGAAGCGACCTCCTCCTGTCAGGTAGGGCCTCCAGATGCCTGGCGCCACCTCAATCGAGTCGGGGGGTAGAACGGCCAGCCCATTGTAGCGCGGATCGAGCGGATTGTCGAAGCGCCGGCTCCAGGCATGGCGCCGGAAGGTAGCCAGGTGTACGGTGTAAAAGGTGCGGGCGCTGAGCAGATGCTTGAGTTGTAATTTCAGATTGTAGCCCAGGTCGTAGCTGCGCGTGCGGCCGTCAGGATTCCAGCGCCAGTACAGATCATAGGGGCGGCTGCGCGTCACCGATCCCAGTCCGATCAGATTTAAAAACAGGTTCGGGGTAAGTTGAAAGCGGAGATTGCCCTGCCAGCTCAGTTTGGTATAGGTGTTCATGGGTACCAGGGCCGAGTCGCCATACGTGCCATCCATGTTGAACAGGCGGGCGCCGTAGAGCCAGCCGTCGTTGTGGAAGTAGCGGACGAGTCCGAAGAGCGTCAGACGCGGCGTAAAAACTGGTCCCTCCAGAGCGGCTTCAATGTTGTAGTAATGCGTAGGATTAACAGGCAGATAGCTATACGGATCGACGTCCCGGTACTGAATGCCCTGGCGCGTGTAGCGGGCCACCTCGACGCCCCGCAGGTAGGCTGCTCCTCCTTCTCCGAAAACCAGATAGGAGCCACTGTACACCTTCAATGCTCCGCCCCATCGATCGGAGCGTCCTTCTTTGGTAACGACGTTGATTACGCCCGACATCGCATTGCCATACTCGGCGTTGAAGGTGCCCGAGATGACCTGCAGTTCCTGGATTCCTTCGTTTTCGAGCTGGACGGCCGTGGAACCATCGAAGTTATCCGTGACAGGCACCCCATCAACCATCACCACGACCTCGCTGGCGCGGCCGCCTCGGATGTGCAATCCGCCGCGTTCGGTCACGCCCGCCTGCAGCGTCAGCACCTGGCTCACCTCCTGGACGGGCAGGCGGTCAATGGTCTCGGCCGTTACGCGCGCTTCTGCGCTGGTCAGGTCCTTTCGGACGGTGATAGGCGGCGCGACCACCACGATCTCTTCGCCCTGGATAACCTCTTCCCGCAGCGCAAAATCCACGCGCGTGGTCAACCCACTGCTCACCTGCACGCCTTCGCGGCGCTCGGTAGCATACCCTACGAAGGAGGCGACAACGGTGTATGTCCCTGGCCGCAGGCCAATGATGACGTACTCACCGTTAATGTCAGTAGCAGCGCCCCGCGTCGTCCCTTCGATGTAAACGCTCACACCAGGTAATGGAGCGCCCGTTCCCGCATCAATAACACGGCCCGTAATTTTACCGGTGGTCTGCGCGGCAACCGGGACTCCCAGTAATCCGCTCAGTAGCAGACCGCCCCATAGTGTAAGCGCTTTACTTACAATGGCTCGTAGCTTCATGATCAACTGCTGCCACTCAGTTGGTCCCGTTCAGGCATCGGTTGAGGGCGTCAGGCATAGCGTGTCGAGTCGGGATAGATAGCGCGTGATTCGTTCTGCATATTGTGCCATCAGCGTTGCCCGGTACTGCCGCCAGCGTTTTCGTGCGAAATAGGGCTTTAGCTGGCGTTCGATCAGCGGCCGCGCCTCTTCCAGCGTCATCGGCCGCTCAGGCTGCCATGCTCCGACCCGCAGCAGGACGTATCCGTCGGCAACGCGTAGCGGTCCCAGCACATCGCCCTCACGGGCTCTGAAGACCGCGGGCCCGAGTTTGCCTAATTGCTCCTGCGTTACAAAGCCCAGATACCCGCCGGTCGTCGCGGCGCCGGGCCGCCGCGAGTAGCGACGGGCCAGCGCTACAAAGTCGGTAGTTGCAAGCAACCGCTGCAGGCGGTGAGCCTCTGCCTCAGTAGGCACCAGAATTTCCCAGACGGCCCGGCGGGCCGGCATCCGAAAGTCGGCGCGGTGCGCCTCGTAAAACGCTCGCAGCGTATCTTCGGGCACGACTGCTTCCGCCTGCACCTGTTGCCGGACATACTGGTACAGCCAGCGATCAAGCGCCTGCTGCCGGGCTGCTGCAAAATCTGGCGTCCGGTGCAGCCCGGCGGTTCGAGCGCGCTCCGCCAGCACGTGGCGCACAACCAGCCCTCGGGCAAACTCCTTAAGCGCTTCGGGCGAACGGGCTGCTGCCTCTCGGTGGGCCGCCCCCGTGAGCCGCGCCTGCTCCCGAAAGTCGGCTACGGTCCAGGTAACGCGCCGCGCGGCCGGACCGAACGTCAGCAGTGGGGCCTGCATCCAGTCATCGCGGTCGGCTTCGGTCTCTTGCACCACGCGCCCGGCAATGCGCGCATAAAGCCGGCGCAGCGTCGCCTCGTAAAAGCGAATCTGGAGTGAGTCGGCCAGGCTTCGCGCGCACGCTTCGCGGGCGGCCTGTTGTTTGCGGAAGCGCAGGTAACGCTCCAGCAAGGGGCGCTTTTTTGCAAACTCGACTTCGGTCAAAATCGGTCTGGTAAAGCGGTCGGTTACCTGAATAATCGAGTAGCCATAGGCGGTCTGCACAGGGGGTGAAATTTCTCCAGGTTGCAGCCGAAAGGCTACGTCCTCAAAAGCCGGATCCATTTCATCGAAGGTAAACCACCCCAGATCCCCGCCGCTGCGGGCCAGAGTACTATCCTGAAAGACCTCTGCCGCCAGCTCCTCAAACGAAGCCCCGGCCTGAAGCCGCGCGTAGAGCGACTCAGCGGCTGCCCGCGTGGGCGCCCACAGGTGGCGCGCCCGCACTTCGGTATTGAGGCGGACGAACGCTTCGGCCAGCTCCTGCTCACGCACCTGCACTGTATCGTAGAGCACGCGCCGCGCGTAGGCTTCCACCAGCAACTTTGTCTCGACCGCCTGCGCCTCCTCCTGATAGGCCGGCGTGCGCTCCAGCCCCTGCCGACGCGCTTCATACACAACAAGCGCTTCTTGAATCATCTGCTCCAGAAACAGTCGGCGCAGCCGGGGGTGATCGGAAAGCCCTGTCCGCAGCAGGTAATCAAGGTACGCCTCGCGAAACGCATCGGCCGTTATGCGCACGCCAGGGCCTTCGGCCAGCAGCGTCCGCTGCGCGGAATCGGACCGACACCCACTCCACAGCAACAGCCCGACAAGAGCGAGGCTCAGGGCTTTCATGCCAGATTTCGGGTTAGCGTTGTCACATCACGCTGGCCGTCCTGCTCGTCCGAGGCGCAGGTGCGACGGCAAATCAGTCGGGGCGCGAAAACCGTACTGGTCACCGGCAACTCTGGCTCGGCAATCCGTCGCAAGAGCTTTTCGGCAGCCAGTTTTCCCATCTCGTACATCGGCTGGCGAAGCGTGCTCAGCCCCAGAAAGCGGCTCACGCGCAGGTCGTCAAACCCGATCAGCCCGAGATCTTCCGGCACCCGCAGCCCCGTTTCTTCAATAGCCCGCAAAGCGCCCAGCGCCATAATGTCGGATACCACAAACACAGCTTCTGGACGAGGATTCCGCTCCAGCAGCCGCCGCATCGCCTCATACCCTCCTTCCTCCGTGTAGCCGTGGTTATGCGGATCTGTGCTGGCAACAATCAACGCAGGATCAGGCTCCAGATCTGCCTCGCGAAGCGCCCGCTCGTAACCGTGGCGGCGCTCCCGCGCAGGCACCGAATCAGGGTGGGCCATAAGCAACCCTATGCGCTGATAGCCATGCTCAAGCAGATGGCGCGCCGCCAGATAACCGCCCTGCTCGTTATCAATCGAAACCGAATCAAAATCAGGATGAAACGAGTCCACCAGAACCACAGGCTGCCGGCTGCGCCGCAGCCGTTCAACCCGCTCCTCCGTCATCGGCGTCGAAAAAATCATGACGCCGGCCGAGCGTCCGCGCTGCAACGCACGCTCCAGATGCGCATTCACGTCAGAAAGCGTAGGAGCTGCGTAGACGAGCAAGTCGAAAGACGTTTCGGCCAGTCGATCCTGCAACCCGCGCAATACCTCAACGAAAAAGTAGTTGGTCAACATGGGCACAATGGCCGCTACCGTCTGCGCCTGCCGCCGCGCCAGACTCTGAGCCGATACGTGGGGCTGATAGCCCAACCGCCGCGCCACTTCCAGCACCCGCTTACGCGTGTGAGGCGCTACCCGAGGGCTGTTGTTAAAGACGCGAGAGACAGTAGCAATCGAAACGCCTGCTTCACGGGCGATGTCGTAAATGGTCAGTCCCATGCCCCGGCCGATTGGTCGGTTTTGCGTAAGCGCTTACCAAGGGCTAAATAAACAACGCATTTGCATTTTAGTCAAGCCCCCGGGTTTTCCCCGCGAGAAAAAAAAGCCCTGCTGTCCTCTCGCGTACGGAGGAAAATTCGTTCTGCTCGAGACCGGCGCTAAAGACAGCGTGTTAAATTCCAACGGGTTGCCCCTATCCCCTGAGCAACGTTTGAGATCGGTGGGTAAAAAGATGAAATAATCAGCCCCGCAGGCATTTGCCCGCCTCCGTTGTGGGCGGTCTCATGAAAGCAAGCCCGGACCTTTTCACGCCATCGGCTCAAAACGCGCCGTGAAGAACCGCAGCACAGGCGGCTCGAAAACCATCCGCAGACCGCCAATTTGCTCTCGCCGGGCAAACACGTCGAGAATTCCTTCAGCCGCTACATCCAGATGTCGTTGCGTGTAGACGCGTCGTGGAATGGTAAGGCGCACCAGTTCCAGCCGGGGATATTTGTGCTGTCCTGTCTCGGGATCGCGACCGGCCGAGACGATGCCACGCTCCATTGCCCGCACGCCGGCAGCCAGATAGATCTCGCCGGCCAGCCGCTGCGCAGGGAACTGGTCCTGCGGGAGGTGGGGCAAAAACCGGCGCGCATCAATGAAAACGGCATGACCTCCTGGCGGCTCCACAATCGGCACTCCGGCCTTCCGCAGCGCGGCGGCCAGATAGGCTACCTGTTCAATACGGCTTCGCAAGTAGTTGACATCGAGCATTTCCCGCGCACCTTGCGCCATTGCTACCAGGTCTCGCCGCGCTAACCCTCCATCCGCCGGATGTCCTTCAAATCGAAGGGCAAATTGCTCCATGCGACGGTAAAGCGCTGCATCCCGCACCGCCAGAAAGCCGCCGATATTTACCAGCAGGTCTTTTTTGGCACTGACGGTAATGCCATCTGCGTACGACATCAGCTCGCGGAAAATGTCCGGAATCGCCCGGTCCTGCATCCCGGGCTCCCGCGCTTTGATAAAGTAGGCGTTTTCAGCCGCCCGGGTGGCATCGAAGATCAGGGGAATGCCGAATTCCCGGCAGAGCTGCGCCACGGTTCGCACATTTTCCAGCGAGACGGGCTGCCCACCCGCCATATTGACGTTGAGCTCCAGACAGACGTACGCCACCTGCTCGGGTCCCACGCGACGGATCAGATCCCGCAATTTCTCGGGGTCCATGTTCCCCTTAAAGGGATGATGGGCCGCCGGATCGTGCGCCTCATCAATGATCACGTCTACGAAAATGCCACCGGCACGCTCCTGATGCTCGCGCGTCGTTGTAAAGTACATGTTGTTGGCCACATACTGCCCGGGCCGGATCAGCACCTGCGACAGGACGTGCTCGGCTGCTCGTCCCTGATGGGTAGGCAGCACATAGGGAAAGCCATATACCTCCTGGATCGTCTCCACAAAACGATGGTAGGCCGCTGAGTAGCTCAGCGTTTCGGCTGCACGCATCATTTCAGCCCACTGCACGCTACTCATGGCCGACGTGCCCGAATCGGTCAAAAAGTCGATATATACGTCCTGCGAGCGCAGCAAAAACGTATTCCATCCGGCTTCGCGCAGAGCGGCCTCCCGCTGAGCCCGCGTGGTGAGCACCAGCGGCTCAATGGCTTTGATCCGATAGGGTTCGGGCTGCACCTCCGGGGACCAGGCTGTTGCCTCAAATGTCCCTTCCGGCCGGAACCGGGCCAATGCGTCTCGCTGGAGGGGATGGTCCTCTACCAGCTTCAGAGAGGGAACCGGCACCGTCTGCAGGGCCTGCAGGGCAGCCACCACGTAGTCCAGATGGTGCTCGGTGTAGACGCGGCGCGGCAGCGCCAGATGCAGGTGCGTCCCCCGGGGTCCTCCTCGGACTCCTGCCAGCAAATAGAGCGCGGCTGCCAGCGCGTGGGCCGCAAACTCTCCCTCGACCCGGACAGCGGCGTCCAGCGAGAGCCCCACCATGCCCACTGGTTCGGCCACCTGGTAGCCCAGCGCCCGCAACCGATGGCCTAACGCCTGGAGCTGTCCTCGGTGGAAGCGCAGTTCATCTTCGGAGACTTCCTGGAGGGCCACCGCAATGGCCTCTATGTCGCGTCCGGCCAGCCCTCCGTAGGTATGCAGCCCCTCAAACACGACCACCAGACTCCGCAGCCGGATGTAATCTGCCTCCGAATTGGTCAGAATAAAGCCGCCTACATGACACCCCAGATCACCTCGAGCCGAAAGGTACACTACGTCGGCCAGGTCGGCCAGAGCTCGTACGATAGCAAAGACCGAATGCGCTTTCAGGTCGGCCTCCTGCTCCTGCAAGATCAGGGCCTGCGTGAAGACATGCGTTGCGTCGAGCACCAGCGGTTTCTGGTAGGCACGGGCTAGCTCGGCCACGGCACGGGCATTGGCCAGCGAAAAGGGCTGGCCGCCCTGCACCCAGGCAGCCGCATGCAGCACCACATAGGCGATCTGCTCGGCCGCTTCCTGCAGCAGGGCTTCCAGCGCCTGCAGGTTCACGTCGCCGGGAAACGCCGAGGCGGCATCCGTCAGGTCACGGTACGTCCGGCCATAGCGTTCCAGCAACCGAAGCAACGTGGGACTGGGCGCGTTGCCCACCACCTGCTGCCCGTCATGGCTTAAGGCAAGCAATACCAGATGTTCGGCGCCACGTCCGGCATGCGTGGGCACCAGGTAGCGCTTTCCAAAACGCGCCTGCGCGGCTTCCTGCAGGTGCTCGAAGTTAATGCTGCCTGCGTAGGCTTCGTCGCCGATCATCAACCCGGCCCACTGCGCCTGGCTCATGGCTCCGTTGCCGTGGGCGTCTGCCAGGTCGATGAAGACCTGATCGTCGCGCAGTCGCCAGACGTTGTAGCCTGCCTGGATCAGGGCTTCCTGACGTTGGGCTTCAGAAAGGTGCGGAAGAGGCTCGACGATTTTGACTTTGTAAGGCGCTGCCTTAGGATAGCTGTAATCCATAAGACCTGCTGTTAACTCAGCTTGTTACTGAAAAAGAGCTCGCTTTCCTTTCCTCCCTACAACGGCCCCGTTTACACAGCAAAAGCGCTTCCGGCGCCTCCCAACGTCCCCCTTGTGCCTCCGGTTTCAAGACTCCTGTGAAAAACGATTGATAAAAAAATTTAGGACAAGAAAGTGTGCAGTTTATGTATGATTCTGCTTAGAGGCGTGTGCCGCTTCATCCGACGTTTCTTCCCACTGCTCAATAGCCTCCAGCACGGCCTCGACAATCTGATCTTCGGGCACCACCCGGACGACCTTGCCCCGAATGAACAGGTGCGCGCGGCCTCGTCCCAGCGAAATGCCTAAATCGGCCCCTGCCGCTTCGCCCGGCCCGTTCACTGCGCAGCCCATCAGGGCCACGTTCAGATTCTTTTTGAACTTCCGGGCCTTGACGGCCGCCTCCACGGCCTCCACAATAGAAAACAGATCTCCGGTCAGCCGACCACACGTCGGGCAGGCAATAATGTTGACACCAGGCGGCCCCAGCCGCAAAGCCTTCAGGATCTGGTGCGCTACCTCTACTTCCTGCACCGGATCGGTAGCCAGCGAAACGCGGATCGTGTCGCCAATGCCTTCGGCCAGCAACGCTCCAATGCCGATGGCGCTCTTGATACTGCCACTGACAAAGGAACCGGCCTCGGTAACCCCCAGATGCAGCGGAAAATCCGTGCGTTCGGCAATCAGCCGATACGCCTGGATCATGTAGTAAACGTCCGAATGCTTGACCGAAATGACAATATCCTCGAATCCATGCTTGTGGCAGATTTCGATGTGTCGCATGGCGCTCTCAAAAAGCGCCTCAGGCCTGGGATAACCGTACTTGTCCAGCAGATCACGCTCCAGCGAGCCCGAATTGACGCCAATGCGAATTGGAATCCCCTTTTCTTTGGCGGCCAGTAGCACTTCTCGTTCCCACTCTTCTTTGCCAATATTCCCCGGATTGATCCGCACTTTGGCCACGCCCGCCTCAATGGCCTTCAGGGCATACTGATAGTTGAAATGAATATCGGCCACGATGGGCACCGGACTCCCCTGCACAATGTCTCGCAAAGCGTCCGCATCTTCCGGACGTGGGACAGCCACCCGCACGATGTCGGCTCCCGCCTCAGCCAGTTGCTGAATCTGGGCCAGCGTGGCCGCCACATCGTGCGTCTTGGTCGTGGTCATCGACTGCACCGAAATCGGGGCCCCTCCCCCTATCTGCACGTTCCCGACCATCACCGGCCGAGACTTGCGACGTGGTCGCTCCATCGTTAGCAGCTCAGTGGTTGTGCTGGTTGACTCGAAGCTTTCAACGCCGACTGGCTTCGTAAAGGATCCGCTTCTCCTCTTCGGTAAGGGAATCGTACCCGTGCGCGCTGATTTTATCCAGGATGCGGTCCACCTCTTCCTCCAGCGAGCGCTCTCGGGCAGCGCTGCCCCGGCTTTCTGCCGCCGATCCGCGTCGCTGCTCCATCCAGGCCCCCACCCGGCGCAGGCTCCATCCGGTTTCGGCGGCAACGGGTTGCCGCCGACGCGCGCGTCGCCTCTGGAAAAAGACGCGCGCCCAACCGGCCAGCTCAATGCCCCGCTGCTCAGCTTTTGCATAGAGCAGGCCAAACAGGGCACCTCCCAGATGGGCTCCAACGGCCGTCCCGCCGCCAGCCATGAAGAGCACGTCGAGTGCCAGAAAGATCAGCACCAGATAGAGCAACCGGATCGGACCTAAAAGAAACAGGGCCACGCTCTTGAAAGGATAAAGAATTGCCACTGCCATGAGCACCCCCAGCACGGAAGCGGAAGCGCCATGCACCAGCCCCCCGAAAGCGCCCACGCCCGGAAACAGCATGTGCAGCACCACCGTGAGCAGGCCGCCCCCTACCCCGGCAATTACGTACAACGCCAGCAGCCGGTGTGACCCATGCAACTCTTCATACTCACGCCCAATCCACACCAGCCAGAGCATGTTAAACAGAATGTGAATCAACCCCCAGAAGCCAGGCTGGAGGTGCAAAAAATTGTAGGTGACCAGTTGCCAGGGATGCGTTAAGATGGCCGGCCAGTCAGGATTCAGGGCCAGGTGCATCCAGACAAACCGGCGCACTACATCGATGTGCATGAGCGCCACTACCCACAGCAGATAGAATCCGGCGTTGATGGTCAGCAACGCCCGCAACGCAGGCGGCTGCATGCGGTACCAGACCAGAAACCGGCTCACGGATCGCTCCGAATGGATGGTTCCACGGACCTGTTGGTGTGTACTGCATGGACCGGCGAAAGGTTTTGTCCTGCTACCAGTACAGGCGCCGAGTCGGACGCCAGGGCAGCTTGCCTCGCCAGTACTGAATCAGGAGAAACCCGAAAAGCATCCCGCCCAGATGCGCAAAGTTGGCAATGCCTGCCTGCGTGCCGGTTATGCCCGCCCAGAGTTCTAGCAGCCCGTAGCCAATGACAAGCCATTTCGCCTTAATAGGAAACAGAAAGTACAGGTAAATAGGCGTGTTGGGAAACATCATCCCAAAAGCGAGCAAAATGCCAAAAACGCCTCCCGAAGCCCCTACCGTTGGATATACCGCCCCGCTGAGGGTCACCACAAGCAACTGCGTAAGCCCTGCTCCGATGACGCTCACAAAGTAGTATACGCCAAAACGCCGCGACCCCCAGGCCCGCTCAATCGGCACCCCAAACATCCAGAGGGCAAACATATTAAAAAAGAGGTGCGCAAAGCCTCCGTGCAAAAAACTATAGGTGAGGAGCTGCCAGGGCCAGAATCCAGGATAGAATTCCGGGAGCCCTAACGGCCAGAGTGCAAACCACTCGATCAGCAATCGGTCGGTGGTGGGTACCAGTTGCGCCAGAAATACCAGCCCATTCAAGATCAGGAGATTCTTAACGACCGGCGGAAAAACCGCAAAGCGCGTGGGCGGCTGGTAATAGTCGTAATCTCGGTACATGATTGCTGGCTCACTACCGGTTCGCAGACGCGCATCCAACGCCTCAGACGCCAAAAGGGTGCGGACCTGACGCGGGCCCGGAACTCTACCACCCCCTCAGGCGAACAAGGCCGCGCGTTGCCTTTAAGTTACGGCGACTTCCTAACGTTTTGTCCGTGATTCTGTTTTTTGCCGATTTACATCTAGGACGCGCGGATCCGGCCACGGAACGCGCTGTCGAACAATCCCTGCTGGCCTGTCTGAACACCCTGGCCCCTCAGACGCAGCACCTGGTACTGGTAGGGGATGTCTTTCACCACTACATTGAATATCGGCATCTCGTGCCCAAAGGTTTTGTGCGCTTTCAGGCGCTGCTGGCACGCTGGACCGACCGCGGCCTTCCGGTCACCTACGTGGTCGGCAATCATGACCCCTGGCACCAGAACTATTTCGCCCAGGAGCTGGGCGTGCGCGTGCTGCACCGAGCCGTGGTCGATACGTTGCTGGGATACCGCGTTTATCTGGACCATGGGGATCTGGCTATCGCTGGCCCCCTCTCCCGCGCCCTCCGCCGCCTGCTCCGGCATCCTGTACCGGTCTGGCTGTACCGAACGCTGCTACCTGGCGACCTGGGCCTTGCCCTGGCCCGACGCGTTACGCAATGGCGCCCCGAGCGGCTCAACCCTGTTATCGCCGAGCGCCTGCGCCAGCATGCGCATCGCGTGCTGCAGGAAAAACAAGCCGACATTGTGGTCCTGGGCCACAGTCATCAGGCCGAACTGCACTGCTGGCCCGAAGGTCTCTATCTGAACCCGGGCTGCTGGTATCAGGACCAGACATTCGGCCTCCTGGAAGCGAACGCGCTGGCGCTCTGCCGCTGGACCCCAGACGGCCTACAGACGTTGATCCGGTATCCCCTACCCTGAGCCGTGGAACGGCAACGAATCCATGCCTGACCGCTGGACCCACACCGAAGAAGAGTTGCAACGGTACTTCAACGACCCCAATTTCCGCCATGCCCGGCTACGCTCCGACGGCCGCCCTGCCCGGAAACGCCGTGGACTGAGCGGTTTCTTCTACCGGCGTTTCCGGGATCCCCGCAAGGCGCAGGCCGCCCTGGTGCTGAGCGTACTGGTAGGGCTGGCGCTGCTGGGCATGCTAGCACTGGGACTTTACGTGTGGTCGCTTGCCGACGAACTGCCTTCCTTTCAACAACTGGACAACCCTACCTTCGAACTGGCCACCGTCGCCTACACCGCCGACGGCCGCGAGCTGGCCCGCTACGCCCGTCAGAACCGCACCTGGGTCTCCTATGACGAGATTTCCCCCTATGTGATTCAGGCCCTGCTGGCTACCGAAGACCACCGCTTCTACGACCACTGGGGCATCGACCTGTTTCGCACCGCCTCGGCCGTAGCGCAAACGATCCTGAGCCTGGGACGCGAGGTGCAAGGCGGCTCCACCATCACGCAACAACTGGCTCGTAACCTGTACAACGAGCAAATCGGCCGCGCCCAGACCATCAAACGCAAACTGAAAGAGATGGTCACGGCCGTCGAACTCGAACGCCGCTACACCAAGCGCGAAATCATCGAAATGTACCTGAACACGGTCGAGTTCGTTTACAACGCCTTTGGCATTGAATCGGCCGCCCGCACCTTTTTCAATAAGCCTGCCCGAGACCTGAACGTGCTGGAGGCGGCGACGCTGGTCGGCATGCTCCGCAACCCGGCTCTCTACAACCCTATCCGCTTTCCGGAACGCGCCCGCCAGCGACGCAACGTGGTGCTCTGGCAAATGGTCCGACGCGGCTATCTGGACCGCGCCTTTTTTGAAGCGCACAAGGATGACCCCATCGTTACGGATTTCCACACCTCTTCGATCACCGCCAGCATCGCGCCGTACTTCGCAGAATACGTGCGCCGCTGGCTTGTCAACTGGGCCCAAGCGCACGGCTACAACATCTACACCGATGGGCTGCGCGTCTATACCACGCTGGACAGTCGGCTGCAGGAGCTGGCCCGCCAGGCAGTGGTAGAGCAGCTCGATAAGCTGCAGGCCGTGGTCAACTACGAGTGGAGTCGCGAAACCGGCTACTTTCTGGGCGACGACATCAACCGGTACCTTCGGCAGCAGCACTATGAACCGTTTGCCTATTACTGGTCCAGCAAGCAAGACACGGTAGATCAGTTTATCCGGGAAACGGAACGCTACCGGCGTCTGGTAGCACAGGGCATTGCTCCGGAAGAAGCGCTGCGCCAGCTTCGAGCCGACCAGCGCTTCATGGATTCGCTTAAAGCCGTCAAGACGCGGCTGGAAGCTGGCTTTGTGGCCATTGACCCGCGCAACGGCTACGTTCGGGCCTGGGTGGGTGGCCGCGACCTGACGCGCGACTGGTACGACCACGTCGCCATTGCCCGTCGGCAACCGGGCTCTACCTTCAAGCCATTCCTTTACACTGCCGCCATCGACAACGGCTGGTCGCCCTACGACGTGCTCCCCGACAGCTCTGTAACGTACGTGGATCCGGCCGGAAATGTCTGGCAGCCCAAAAATGCAGAGGGCGAATCGACGGGACAGCTCATCACGCTGCGCGAAGCCCTGGCCCGCTCGGTAAACACCGTCTCGGCCCGCCTGGTGCTGCAGGTAGGTCCCAGTAATGTTGCCTTCTACGCCCGCCGCATGGGCATCAAAAGTCCGCTAAAAGCCGTCCCTTCCCTGGCGCTGGGGACCAGCAACGTAACGCTGCTCGAGCTGGTTTCCGCCTACGCTACGCTGGCCAGCGGGGGCCTGTATTACGAACCCACCGTGGTAACCCGGATCGAAGACGCCAACGGTCATGTGCTCTACGAAGCGCGGCCTACTCCCCGCGAAGCCATCTCTGAAGAAACCGCCTACACGGTAGTCGATATGCTGCGGGACGTAATCCGCTATGGAACAGGGCAGCGCATCCGCTGGCAGTTCGGGCTGACGCGGTACGATCTGGCAGGCAAAACGGGCACTACGCAGAATAGCGCCGATGGCTGGTTTGTTCTGATGCATCCGGAGCTGGTTACCGGTGCATGGGTGGGCTTTAACGACCCCCGGGTCACGTTCCGCACGCACTGGTGGGGCCAGGGCGCTCACAATGCGCTGCTGATCGTCGGCGACTTCTGGCGACGCATGGAGCAGGCGCCGGATATCGAAATCAGCGATGCCACCTTCCCGCTGCCTCTCGGCCTGCATCTGCCCGGTGCCGATTCGCTCCAACAGGAACGCCGAATTATTCCAGAGCTGCATCAACGCCGCGTCGGCTGGTAACGCTGGCGTTCAAGGCACGGTCGTCTTATCTTTGGCGACGACCGGTAGCCCGTCCATGCCATGAAAATCCTGCACACAGCCGATATCCACCTGGGCATCACAACGTATGGCCGCGTTGATCCGGCCACCGGTCTGAACTCGCGCCTGCAGGACTTCCGACGGTCGTTTACCTTTCTGGTAGAACAAGCGCTTGCCGAAGACGTCGATCTGTTTCTGTTCTGCGGCGACGCCTTTCGCAACCCGGACCCTTCGCCCACCGAGCAGATGATCTTTGCCGAATGTCTTCAGCCCCTCGTAGAACGGGGGATTCCCCTCGTCCTGCTGGTAGGCAACCACGACCATCCCGTTACCTTTGGACGCGCATCCTCTATTGATATTTTTCGCTATCTGGAAGGCCAGGCCCGCGTCTTCCGACGTCCTGAAGTGGCTACCATCCAGACCAAAAGCGGCCCCCTCCAACTCATCGCGCTCCCCTGGCCCGTGCGCAGCCTGCTCCTGACCCGCAGGGAATATCGTCAGAAATCAGCCGCAGAAGTGCGCGAGGTCATCGAGCAACTCTACACGGAATACGTCCAGAAAGCCGTTGAACGACTGGATCCCTCGCTCCCTACCATACTGGCCGGACACTTCAGCGTGCAGGGCGCAGAACTGTCGGGCTCGGAGCGTACCAGTCTGATAGCCTACGAACCCAAGTTTACCGTAGGCCAGCTGGCCCTGCCGCCCATCGACTACGTTGCCCTGGGCCACATTCACCGGCACCAGAACCTCAACCCCGACGGCATCCCGGTCGTCTACAGCAGCAGCATCGAACGGGTCTCCTTTCGCGAAGCAGAGGATCCCAAAGGGTTTGTCCTGGTCGAAATCCAGACGCAGGGATCCCGCAAACAGACGCAGTATCGCTTCGTGGAAACCCCGGCCCGTCGCTTCGTGGACGTGCAGGTGGACGCTCGAGACAGCGACGACCCTACGGAGCGCATTCTGAACGCTATTGGCCGGGTAGCGGTAGCCGATGCCATTGTGCGCGTGCGCTACCAGGTGAACGAAGACCAGGTAGCCCGTATCGACCTGCGCCGCATCCGTGAAGCCCTGCAGGCTGCTGCCCACATTGCGGGCATTGAGCGTACGGTCGAACCGGTCGTGCGCGAGCAGCGCACCATTGTTGAACGCGACAGCTCACTGCGCGAAGCCCTCACGCGCTACATCGACCAGCACGAGCAACTTCACCCCCTCCGCGAGCAACTGATCGAAGCAGCTCTGGCGCTGGAAGCGCGTCTGGAGGCAGAGCGCCTGTCCTGACGCCCGGCTACTTCGATGCTTCGACCGTCACGCCCGGAATGCGGCCTTTCTTTTCAAACCAGTCCATGATGTAACGCTGCGTCCGCATAAAGTTGGACGGCCGCGAGCCCGTGCCGTGATACTCGTCGTGAAAGCGGAGCAACACGACCGGCACGCCGCGCATCTTCAGTGCAATGTAGTATTCTTCCGTCTGGCTCATTGGCGTGCGCAGGTCCAGCTCGCCGGTCATCAGCAACGTAGGCGTCTTAACGTTGCTGACCAGCATCAGAGGCGAGCGCGCCAACCACTCTGAAGGATCTTCCCAGAACGGCTTGTGAAACCAGTTGAACGTGAAAAGCGGAATATCGGTCGTACCGGCCATGCTGATCCAGTCGGTTACCGGGCAGCGCACAGCCGCGGCAGCAAACCGATCGGTCTGGCCAATGGCCCAACTGGAAAGCACGCCGCCTCCGCTACATCCGGTTACAAACAACCGATCCGGATCAATGTAGCCCCGCTCCAACAACGCATCGACTCCGGCCATCAGGTCCTCGTGGTCCACCCCCGGATAGGCCTGACTGATCGCTGCGCCAAACTCGGTCCCATAGCCTGTGCTGCCCCGCGGATTGGTATAGAGCACAACATACCCGTTGGCAGCAAAATTCTGGAAGGAAAAGTTGAAGCCCACATTGTACATGGCATGCGGACCGCCATGGATGTGCAGAATTAAAGGATACTTCTGAGCGGGATCAAAGTCCGGTGGTTTGACAATCCAGCCCTGAATGCGCGTCCCGTCGCGCGAAGCGTACCAGATTTCTTCGACTTCGCCCAGTTTCACGTCCTGCAGCACGTCGTCGTTAACCGCCGTCAGCCGCTCGATCTGGTCGGGCCGGCTCAATGCAAAGCGGACCACATCATCCGGCTCATGATAGCTGGTGCGCACGCCGACGGCGATTCCGTTACGCGCCACTGAGGTAAGCGAGAGCATGTGCACGCCCCGCGTTACCTGGCGCACCTCGCCTCGAACCGACGCGAAGTAAACGTTGCGCGTGCCCCGGTCGTTAATCGTAAAATAGACGCCTGAGCCATCGGGGGCCCAGTGGAGGTTGCTGACGTCCCGGTCGAGCGTCCGGGTCAGGTTACGGGGCTCGGCGCTGCCGTCAAGCGGCATGATCCAGAGATCCGCCGCATGGTAGGTCTGGCGGGTTTCGGCAAAGCCCGTGAAAGCTACCCATCGGCCGTCTGGCGAGACGGCCGGCTGCGTCCAGCGTCCGGGCCGCTGCGTAAGCTGGCGCAGCTGCCGGGTTTCCACATCAATCGCATAGAGATGCGCGTTGCGATAGTTACGGTCCACCGAATCGGCTGATGCTTTGAATCCATCGAACACGATGGTGCGGCTGTCCGGCGTCCAGCTCAGCGTAGCGCGGGCCGGCAGACCATCAAAACGGGGTCCCACATGCCAGGTCCCTTCCGTAAGCTGCCGGGGCGTGCCTCCTTCGGCGGGAATCACAAAGAGATGCGTGTAGGCCTCCTCCATGAATCCCCGGCGGTCGGCCCGGTAATGCAGCCGTCGCACCAGCCGAGGTGGCTTGGTCCACTGCGCTCCTTCTGGAGCTTGAGGCAGCTTAATGTTCCAGCGCACCTCGACCGGTACGTTCATCGTGAACGCAATCATCCGCCCGTCGGGCGACCAGCTCAGGCTGGCCGGCGCTTCGGTCAGGCGCGTTAACTGCGTAGGTGGCTCTGGCAGATCGACCCATTTGACAAAAATCTGCGGGCGCCCTTCCGCATCGTTGGCGATAAAGGCAATGCGCGTCCCATCCGGCGACCAGCGCGGCGACCGTCCCTCAACCAGAAAGCGCTGCTGCGACCCATCAGCATTCATAATCCAGAGCGCTGATTGCCATCGATCTTTTTGCTTGTCCACCCACCGGCGCGTAAAGACAATGCGTTGACCATCCGGAGAAATCTGCGGATCGTCTACATCTTCCCACTCCAGATAGCGGTCCAGCGTCAGCCGTGCCGATTGCGCATAACTCTCCGCACCAGAGACAAGCAGAAGCAACAGAACAAGGGCTACGCGACGCATGGCGGCCTGCAGGTCTGGTTAACAAAAAGCGCTTTCAGAAAATACAGAATTTGCTATTTTGATGCAGAGTCAGGCCGTTTATAAATCCCCAGGAAAAGCGATGCGGCACCGCTTTTTACTGCTGGCGCTACCTGCGCTCTGGACATCCCTGCTCTTTGCCCAGGAACTGCCGAATATCGACACCTTCACCCAGGGCATGGTGCGTCATGAGGGGTTGCTTACAGTGCACGTGGACACGTTGAACGGCAAGCTCTACCTGGAAGTCGTCCCCTCTGAGGCATCGCTGCTGCTGGTTCCAGCCCTGCCGGCAGGACTGGGCTCTAACGACGTAGGGCTGGACCGCGGACTTTTTGGCGAAGAGCGTGTCGTACAATTTCGGCGCACCGGCAACCAGATCCTGCTCTATGCCCCTAACCTGACCTACCGCGCCCTTACCGGAGACGCGCCGGCCCAGCGGGCCGTCGAAGAGGCCTTTGCGGCCGCGGTGCTCTGGCGTTTTCCGGTCGTAGCCCGTCAGGGAAATCGCTTTCTGGTGGATGCAACCGACTTTGCGCTGCACGACGCGATGGACGTGGTCGGCCGCCTGCGGCGGACCCGCCAGGGCACGTTTCGCCTGGATCGCGACCGGAGCACGATTCTGTTTGAAGCGGTCAAAGCCTTTCCTCAAAACATTGTGATCGACGCGCTGCTTACTTTCTCCAGTGATCAGCCGGGCCGTTTTGTGCGGCAGGTAGCGGCCGTTCCCGAGCACGTCACGCTGCGCCAGCGCCTGATGTTTGTGGCCCTGCCGCCACCGGGCTACCAACCCCGCCTGCATGATCCGCGCAGCGGTTTCTTTCATCTCACTTTTTATGACTACACGAGCCCTGTAGGCGAACCCCTGGCCCGCCGCTGGATCGTCCGGCACCGGCTCCAGAAGAAAGACCCCCACGCGCCGGTCAGCGAGCCGGTGAAGCCCATTGTGTACTACGTAGACCCCGGAGCGCCTGAGCCCATTCGGCAGGCGCTAATCGAAGGGGCTTCCTGGTGGGCTGAAGCATTTGAGGCAGCTGGTTTCCGCAATGCGTTCCGCGTCGAACTCTTGCCCGATACCGCCGATCCACTCGACGTGCGCTACAACGTCATCCAGTGGGTGCATCGGGCGACCCGCGGCTGGAGCTATGGCCGCACAATTATCGACCCACGGACCGGCGAAATCATTAAGGGGCATGTCACGCTGGGCTCCCTGCGCATCCGTCAGGACTACCTGATTTTTGAAGGACTGCTGGCGCCCTACGACAGCGCCCACGCGCAGGGCTACCCGCCCCAAGCCGATCCCATGCTGCAACTGGCTCTGGCACGCATTCGCCAACTGGCTGCGCACGAAGTCGGACACACTCTGGGGCTGCAGCATAACTTTGCCGCCTCGGTGAACGACCGCGCTTCGGTCATGGACTATCCGGCTCCGTACGTGCGCGTGCGCGCTGACGGCTCCCTGGACGTCTCGGAGGCCTATGATACCGGCATCGGCGCCTGGGACAAAGTAGCCATTCGCTATGGCTATAGCCAGTTTCCACCGGGCACCGACGAAACGGCTGCGCTGGAAGCAATCCTCGAAGAAGCAACCCGACAGGGCCTGCACTTCATAACGGACGCCGACGCGCGGCCTCCCGGCGGAGCGCATCCGCTGGCCCACCTCTGGGACAACGGCACCGACGCGGTCGAAGCGCTGCACCGAGAGCTCCGGGTGCGCCAGATTGCCCTGGAGCGCTTTGGCCTGCACAACCTGCGCGCAGGACGTCCACTGGCCACTCTCGAAGAGGTGCTGGTTCCGATCTACCTGTGGCACCGATACCAGACAGAAGCCACCGTCAAACTGATCGGCGGGGCCTTCTACACGTACGCCCTCCGCTCCGAAGCAATGCCCGACGCGCCAATTGTCCGCCCTGTACCCGGCGCCACGCAGCGTGCTGCGTTGAACGCGCTCCTTACCATTGTGCAGCCCGCCACGCTGCGACTTCCTGCATCGCTTCGCACCCTTATTCCGCCCCGCCCCCCGGGCTACCCGCCCCATCGCGAACTGTTCGCCCGCCGGACGGCTCCGCTCTTCGATCCCATCGCTCCTGCCGAAGCAGCTGCCCGCCAGGTGTTCGATTTACTATTGCAACCCGAACGCCTGAGCCGCCTGCGCTACCAGGTATTCGTTAACCCTGAGCTGCCCTCCCTGACGGAAGTGCTCCACCAGATAACCCGACGCGTCTGGCAGGCCGCTATCCCCGACGACCCTTACGAGGCGCATTTGCAGCGCGTCGTTCAAACGGCCTGGACCGCCGGTCTGCTCGAACGCGTGCAGGATCATCAGACGCCCATCGACGTGCGCGTCGAGCTGGAAGCCCACCTGCAGACGCTGGCCGACTGGCTCGCGCAGCATCCCGGACCCGATGCGGCTACGCGTGCTCACCGTCGCTACCACCGCGCCTGGATCTTACGCTTCTTGAATCGCACCTTTACGCCCGAAGCACCTACGTTCCCTCGCCTGGAACTTCCTCCGGGAGCTCCTATCGGCCTGCTGGACCCGGTGCTCCAACCGCCTCGCCAGTTACTTCGGGCAATGGATTGGACCGGCTGCGCTCTGGGGCTTCCTTAATCTGTGGTCTCCACAACGGCCTGCACCTGACTGCACACCAGTACGCACAGCGCGGCCAGCATCGGATCGTTGATCCGATAATAGGCATAGAGTCCATCCTGCCGCCGGGTAACCAGACCGGCTTCCCGCAGCAGCTTCAAATGTTTGCTGATATTGGCCTGGCTCTGCCCGGTGGCTGCTACCAGCTCCTGCACAGTCAGCTCTCCGTGCACGTGGAGCAGGTTCAGAATTTCCAGACGTACCGGATCGCCCAGCAACCGAAATCGCCGGGCAACCTCGCGCAGCTTTGAACGCGGAATCAAGGTCTCCATCGGACAACACCTCCCGTAAAACTTGCCTCATAAATCACTCTTTGGTTATATTGGTTCCGAAGCAACCCATATTCCTTTTCACGCAACCATCCACATTACTTTGACTGTGAAAAGGAGTCTTACCTGGAAACAACATAACTAAAAAGTTGTTTACTCGGCCGAATCGTTCATCAACCCACAACGACTATGCTGGAATGGCTCTCACAACCATGGCCCTGGTACGTGGCGGGACCGCTGATAGGCCTGATCGTTCCACTGCTGCTGTTGATCGGTGGTAAGTCGTTCGGCGTATCGGCCAACCTGCGCCACCTGTGCGCTGCCATCCTGCCAACCCGCCTGGAGTTTCTGCGCTACGACTGGAAACGACGGGGCCTGTGGAACCTGACCTTTGCGCTGGGCATCCTGCTCGGCGGCTGGATTGCGTCCACCTTGCTGGCCTCCCCTGATCCCTACGTGCATATTTCCGAGGCCACCCGAGCCGACCTGGCCGCGCTCGGCATTTCAGACTTCCGGGGTCTGGTGCCCACGGAATTCTTTAGCTGGAAGGGGCTGACCACCCTGCCCGGGCTGGTCATGGTGGTGCTCGGTGGCTTTCTGATCGGCTTTGGCGCCCGATACGCCGGCGGCTGCACGTCGGGACATGCGATCATGGGGCTTGCCGACCTGCAACTACCCTCCCTCGTAGCCGTCATCGGCTTTTTTATCGGCGGCCTGATCGCTACCTACCTGATCCTCCCCCTGTTGCTTTAACCCCAAACCCCGAAACACGCCATGGCTGAAGCGGAACTGATACGTGAACGCACGCCGGAGGCCTGCATCGACGTCGAACAGGTCGCGCCGGATTACGAAGCACAGGCGCTCGAAACCGGCAACCGCCCCGGCAGCCTGCTGGCTTACCTGCTGGTAGGCATCTTCTTTGGCATCGTGCTGATCAAAAGTGAAGTGGCCTCCTGGTTTCGCATCCAGGAGATGTTTCGCTTCCAGAGCTTCCACATGTATGGTATCATTGGCTCCGCCGTCCTGGTTGCCGGCCTGTCGGTGCAACTGATCAAACGGCTGCACCTGAAAACCATCCACGGAGAGCCTATTGAGATTCAACCCAAAGAGTGGGGCCACAAAGGCATTCGCTACTGGCTGGGTGGCACCATCTTCGGCCTGGGATGGGCGCTGCTGGGCGCCTGCCCGGGACCTATGTTCGCCCTACTGGGCAGCGGCCTCACGGTCATGATCGTAGGACTGCTCAGCGCCATGCTGGGCACCTGGGCCTACGCTGCCCTGCGCCCTCGCCTGCCACACTGACGCCTTGCCTCAATCCACGAAAACCCTGGATATTCTCAGTAAGTCTGTATACCATCTTGTTATAACATGTAAAACCAAACCTGCAACGTCCTATGCTTTTCCGACAGATTTTCGACCCCAAGCTGGCGCAGTACGCCTACCTGATAGGCTGTCAGCAAACCAAAGAAGCCATTGTCATCGATCCGGAACGCGACATCGACCAGTACCTGCGGCTAGCCGAAGAAGAAGGGTTGCGCATCGTGGCAGTAGCCGAAACCCACATCCACGCCGATTTTCTGTCGGGTGCCCGGGAGTTTGCCGAACGGCTGGGCGTGAAGCTCTACCTCTCGGCCGAAGGCGAAGCGGACGGCTGGGCCTCAAACTGGGCCAAACAGGGCAACTACGACGTCACCTTCCTGCGCGACGGCGACACCTTCACAATCGGCAACATTGAATTCAAGGCCGTCCACACGCCCGGCCATACGCCCGAGCACATGTGCTATCTGGTGACCGACAGAGGCGGCGGCGCCACAGACCCCATGGGTATGGTCACGGGTGATTTTGTGTTTGTAGGGGATCTGGGGCGACCGGACCTGCTCGAATCGGCGGCTAAAATTGCGGGCATGAAGGATCCGTCCGCGCGTCGGCTGTACCGATCGGCGCTGCGCTTCCTGGAGTTGCCGGACTATCTGCAGGTCTGGCCCGGCCATGGAGCCGGATCCTCCTGTGGCAAGGCGCTGGGGGCGGTTCCGGAATCGACCGTTGGTTACGAAAAGCGATTCAACGCTTCCCTGGCCCCGGCCCGCGAGGGCGAAGAGGCGTTCGTCCAATCCATCCTGAGCGGCCAGCCGGAACCCCCGCTCTACTACGCCCGCATGAAAGTGTACAACCGCGACGGCGTTCCTCTGCTGGGGCGTCTCCCTGCTCCCCAGCAGCTCTCGGTCGCTGAACTGGAGCGGCTGGTGCAGGCCGGCGAGGTGACCTTCATTGACACGCGCCTGGACCGCGAAGCCTTCATGCGGGCTCATTTGCCCGGCGCCCTCTACGCGCCCTTTAATAAGAGCTTTAACACCGTTGTTGGCTCGCTGGTCGCAGACGATCAGACTCCGCTGGTGCTGATCATCGACGAAGAGGATGTCGAGCAGGCGGTGCGGGACCTGGTCCGCATCGGCTATGACCGCATCGAAGCGTTCGTAACTCCGGAGACGCTTACCCGCTACTTCAACGAGGGCGGTGCCCGGGCTTCGATTCCGATCATTTCCTTCGAGGAGGTAGCGCAGATGCGCACGCAGCCCAACGTGGCCATCATAGACGTACGCTACGCGTCCGAATACGAAGCCGGCCACATTCCGGGCGCCATCAACGCCTCGTATACCCGACTGCCAGAATACCTGGACCGAATTCCACGGGACCGGACCCTGCTGGTGCACTGCGTCTCTGGCGCGCGGAGCGCAGCGGCGGCTTCCTTCCTGGCCGCCCAGGGCTACGAGGTTCAGTACGTCATTGACGACTTTGCCAACTATCGACGTCTGGGCCCCGTCGAAGAAGGGGCCGCTGTTACGGCCTGATGCCTGGCGGGGCCGCTCCAAAGGAGCGGCCCCGCGGCTTATAGGCTATCGCTACTTCATCAATCCTTAGCAAAACGACCTATGTGGTGGATTGCGCTAAGCGGAGCGGTGCTTATCGGGCTGTCGCTGGGCCTGCTCGGCTCCGGCGGGAGCATTCTAACCGTCCCGGTGCTGGTGTACCTGGTGGGAGAACCTGACAAGGTGGCCATTGCAGAAAGCCTGGGCATTGTGGCGGCTATCGCAGCCGCCGGTGCCCTCCCGTATGCCCGCCAGCAAGCCATCGACTGGCGAAGCGTCCTGTTTTTTGGCATTCCCGGTATTATCGGGACCTACGGAGGGGCCTGGCTGTCGCGCTTTGTCTCTGGCCCGGTGCAGCTTGTCCTGTTCGCAGGCGTAATGTTGCTGGCGGCTATCCTCATGTACCGGGGGCGCCGCCCAGGTGCTTCGCCGCTGACGCCTGCGGCCAGCAGTGTGGTAGCGGCTCCTCCACATGCTGCCTGGAAAATCATGCTCGAAGGCATCAGTGTGGGCGTGCTGACCGGCCTGGTCGGGGTCGGCGGCGGCTTCCTGATTGTGCCGGCCCTGGTGCTCCTGGGCGGGCTCGACATGCGCCGGGCTGTCGGCACCAGCCTAGTGATCATTGCGCTCAAAAGCGTGGCCGGCTACCTGAAGTATCTGGACGTTCTGGCCTCAATGGGGCTGGCCGTCAACTGGAAACTGGTGGGTCTCTTCGCGGCCGTCGGTATTGCCGGGTCATTCGTCGGCAACTGGATTGGCGCGCGCATCCCCCAGCAACGCCTGCAACGCGGCTTTGCCATTTTTCTTATTCTGATGGGACTCTGGATTCTCTATCAGAATCTGAGCGTGCTGACGGGTTAACATGCATTAATCCAACCAGAAAAAACAGCCATGACGCTTCCGGAATTCTTTCACAAAGAGGTGATTGAAAAGAGCCACGAAAAGCCTGTAGTGGTTGACTTCTGGGCGCCCTGGTGCGGCCCCTGCCGCATCCTGGGGCCTGTGCTAGAAAAACTGGCTCGTGAAAGCAAGGGGGCCTGGCGGTTGGTCAAAATCAACACCGACCAGCACCCCGAACTGGCCCTGCATTACCAGGTGCGGGGTATTCCGACCGTGAAACTGTTTCGCAACGGCCAGGTGGTCGATGAGTTCGTCGGCGCCCTGCCAGAACCGGCAGTGCGCCAGTGGCTTCACCGGCATGTACCGGAGCCAACTGCATCCTGATCCAACCCGAGGATAGCATCATGCGCGCGGTCGTCCTGATAGCCGCCCTGCTGCTGAGCGCGTGCCGCATGAGCACGCCCCCGCAGGCGCCACCTGAACCGATCCGGCAGCAGGTAGCAGACGCCATTCGAGCGCTGGATGCGCTGCGGGCCAGCCTGGCCCAGACCATCACGGCCGAGGAAACCATCAACGAGGCGACGTTCAACCGCGTCTGTCGGCCTGTCGGGCAGCAGGCGCGCCGGCTGGCAGCGCAGCACGGATGGGTCGTGCAACAGCTGGCCGTGAAATACCGGAATCCAGCCCACCGGCCAGACAGCCAGGCTGCCGCGCTTTTCGCGCGCTTCGAAGCGGATCCTACGCTCGACAGCCTCTGGGTACGGGCCACCTGGAACGGCACCCCCGGCTGGCGCTACCTGCGCCGCATTACCGTGCGCCCGCAATGCCTGGCCTGCCACGGCCCGCGTGAAAAACGCCCGGACTTTATCGTCCAGCGCTATCCGGATGACCGCGCTTACAACTTTCAGCCCGGCGACCTGCGGGGCCTCTACAGTGTCTTTGTGCCGGACACGCTGTGGCAACGCACCAACCATAACCCCTAACCGTTGAAAACCAACCATGTGGACCCGACTGTTTGAACGACTGCGCCCAACGCCCGGCCATACCCGGCCGGATCAACTGCGACCGGAAGTCTTCCTGCACCGACGTCGCCCGGAAGACGTGGTGATCGACGTGCGCACGCCCGAAGAATTCGCACAAGGTCACCTGAAAGGCGCGCGGAACCTTGACGTCAGCGCCCCGGACTTTCCGGAAAAAATTGCACGCCTGCGCCCAGACCGTACCTATTATCTCTACTGCCGCTCCGGCAACCGCAGCGAATACGCCACGCGGTTGCTGCGCGAACGCGGCCTTGAGGCGTACAATATCGGCAGCCTCAAAGCCCTGGTTCAGGCTGGCGCCGAAATCGAACGCTAAAAATCCCCGAAGAAGCCCTATGCGTTTGCTCCTACTGTTGCTGCTGCTACTTCCTGGCTTGCAGGCCTGCACGCCGCAGCGTGCTTCCACGCAAAGCGCTCCGGCCACGGAGCAGGCCAACCCTGCCGTCATTGTGCGGCTATCGGCGGAGGAATTCCTGGCCCGGTATACCCCGGAGGCCGTCATCCTCGACGTGCGCACGCCCGAAGAATTCGCACAAGGTCACCTGAAAGGCGCGCGGAACGTTAACGTACTGGCTGCCGACTTCCGGGAGCGCATCCAGGCGCTGAACCTGGATCCCAACGCGCCCGTGTATCTTTACTGCCGCTCGGGCCGCCGGAGTCAACGCGCCGCCGAAATCCTCCGGGACATGGGCTTCCGGAAGCTTTACAACATCGGCGGCTTCAACGACCTGGCCCGCGCCGGCGCCGCTGTCGAATAGAGGCGGAACGTTTGCGGGCAACGGCTGGTCCAAATCAGCTGTTGCCCGCAAATGTCGCCGTCTTATGCAACGCGCCCGTGACTGGTGGGTACAGGCCGAGGCCGACCTGCGCCACGCTCGCCATGCCCTTGCAGATGAAGATTTTGAATGGGCCTGCTTCGCCGCCCAGCAGGCGGCAGAAAAAGCCCTCAAGGCGGTCTTTGAGCAACGCGGACAGCAAGCCTGGGGGCATTCCGTAACCCGCATGCTGCAGGCCCTCGAGGACCAGGGGCTCTCTATCGAAGAAGCCCTCCTGAATGCCGCCAAAACGCTGGACAAGCTCTACATTCCCACCCGGCATCCCAACGGACTGGCCGAAGGGGCTCCCACGGAATTTTTCACCCGCCCGGAAGCCGAACATGCCATCCGCTGTGCAGAAGCGATCCTACGGTTCAGTCACGGTCTTCTCACTGGACCGACCTCAGGTTGAAGCAGCCCTGCAGACGCTGGCCGAAACCCTCCGACAACGGGAAGAGGTGCTGGCCGTTGTCTGTTTTGGTTCATGGGCACGCGGCGAAGCCGGCATAGGCAGCGACGTGGATCTACTCGTTGTGCTGCGCGCCAGCGAACAACCCTTCCTGAAGCGGATCGACGCATATCTGCCTGCCACGTTTCCGGTAGACCTAGACCTTTTTCCCTACACCCTCGACGAAATTCGGAACGGCCAACCTCTGGCCCAGACGGCGCTCCAGACCGGCCGGGTACTGTGGTCCCGCATTCCCCTCAACACGCTGTGCGACGATGCACCCTGAACGCTGGAACCAGCGATTTGCCAGCCCCGACTTCTTCTATGGCACCGCGCCCAACGCTTTTATAGCGGAAACCATCCCCCGCTACCTCCGCCCCGGCGCCGAAGTGATCGAGCTGGGCGCCGGTGAGGGACGGAATGCCGTCTGGCTGGCCCGACAGGGCTTTTGCGTAACAGCACTCGACTACGCCGAGATCGGGCTGGAAAAAACCCGCCAGCTGGCAACGCAGGCGGGTGTAACGGTCGATACGGTCCAGGCCGACGTTACTCGCTGGCAGCCTGACCGCACCTGGGATGCTGTGGTAATCACCTTTCTGCATCTACCGCCTGAGGCGCGCCCGATCCTCTACGCTCTGGTCCACCGCATACTGCGCCCCAAAGGGTACCTGATCGCTGAGTGGTTCCGGCCCGAGCAGCGCATCGAAGGCTACCCCAGTGGTGGCCCGCCCGACCCGACCTGGATGGTAACCGCCGACGAGCTCCGCCAGCACTTCGCGCCCGAAGGCTTCCATCTGCTGGAAAACGCAACGCCAGTGCTGCACGAAGGCCCCGGCCACCAGGGTCCAGCCGCTACGGTACGCCTGGTCTGGCAGCAGCGCATGGATTAAAGACAGCAGGAGGGGTCGTCAGGATCCAGATAGCAGGCGTCCGCCTGAAACTGCCGGTTAAGCCGCACCTCATGCGCCAGCTCCTCCAGAAAGGCCCGAATAGCTTTCGCCCCCTCATAACGCGCGCTACGACCTTCGACCAGCACTGGCCAGGCCGTTGGCAGGGTCCCATCTGGCAGGCGCCCGGCCTTGTCTACCCGAACCACGCGATGCGCCAGCACCAGCTCCCGCAGTTGCTCCTCAATGTCGTCTGCTATCGGATCCTGCGCGCGTCGAAAAAGCACCAACATGGCTCCGCCCCGAGTAGCCGTCGCCATTTTTCCTCATCACTGTGCAACGGAACCGTGACGCGCAGGTTCAAACGCCAGAAATGTTTTTGTCGTGCAATTGTTATCACATGTTATTATCTTTGTTACCTTAACGGGCAGTAAGGCCCGGCCGGACTTCCATGAGACAGGATGATGCCGCGTTCGCTTCGCTCGGTTGCTTATAGTTCGTGGCTGCAACGGCTCGTTCCGGCGGCAACCTGGCTGCGCAACTACCAGGCAGCCTATTTTCGCGGTGATCTGACAGCCGGTCTGACCGTCGGCATTATGCTCATTCCGCAGAGCATGGCCTACGCGCTGCTGGCCGGGGTTCCGCCTGTCTATGGACTGTATGCTTCGCTGGTCCCGCTGGTGGTGTATGCCCTGCTGGGCACTTCGCGCCATCTGGCCGCTGGCATTATTGCCATTGATATGCTTATTGTGGCAGCCGGTCTGACTCCGCTGGCCTCGCCGGGATCGCCCCGCTATCTTGCGCTGGTACTTCTGCTGACGGCCCTGGTGGGTGCCTTACAGCTCATCATGGGCATGGCACGCCTGGGCTTTCTGGTCAACCTGCTTTCCCGTCCCGTGCTGACGGGTTTCATGTCGGCGGCTGCACTCATCATTGCCTTCAGCCAGCTCGGTAGCTTGCTGGGCCTGTCTCTGTCCCGCGGCGCTCCTCCACATCGGCTACTCTGGGAGGCGCTGACCCATCTGTCTGCCATCCACTGGCCAACCCTGCTGCTGGGCCTGGGCGCTATTCTGGTGTTGATTGGACTGCAACGCTACGCGCCCCGCGTGCCGGCCGCCCTGGTTGTGGTGCTGCTGACCACGCTGCTGGTGTGGCTGTTTCGGCTGGAGCAGACAGGCGTCGCCATCGTTGGTGAAATTCCCCGGGGTCTGCCCACCTGGTCACTGCCCGAAATCAACTTTTCCGCGCTCGGATCGCTTTTTCCCACGGCACTGACGCTGGCCCTGGTGCAGTTCATGAGCGTCATCACGCTGGGCAAAGCGTTTGCTGCCCGCTACCGCTACAGCATTCGTCCCAACCGGGAACTCTTCGCGCTGGGCGCCGCCAATCTGGCCGGCAGCTTTTTTCAGAGCCTGCCCGTCTCTGGTAGCTTCTCCCGAACGGCCGTGAATGCCCAGGCCGGAGCGCGCACGCCGCTGAGCAATGTCATTGCAGCCAGCGTGGTTGCCCTGACGCTGCTTTTCTTCACGCCCTGGTTTTATTACCTCCCCGTACCTGCCCTGGCGGCGATTATCATCGTGGCCGCGGTAGGCCTGCTGGATTTGCGCGGGTTGCACGCGCTCTGGCGCATCAAACGCACCGACGGAGCCATCGCCCTGCTCACCTTTGCCATCACCTTGCTGCTGGGCGTGCAGGAGGGCGTGCTCAGCGGCATCGCGGCCTCGGTCATAGCCATCATGTATCGCATCAGCCGTCCTAACGTAGCTGAACTGGGCCACCTGCCCGGCACGCGGTCATTTCGGGATATGCGCCATCATCCCGAAGCGCGTCCCATTCCCGGACTGCTCCTGCTGCGCATCGATGCGTCGTTTTCGTTTGCCAATGCCGACTTTTTGCAGGATCTGCTGCTTTCCCGCACGCGCGACGATCCCTCCATCCGAGCCGTCATTCTGGATGCTTCTTCGATTAACGACCTAGACACCACAGCCGCAGCCACCCTCAAAGAAACGGCCCGCATCCTTCAGGAACAGGGAGTGACCCTCTACTTTGCCGGCGTTAAGGAACCCGTCCTGGAAACCATGCGCCGGAGCCACCTGGTGGACCAACTGGGAGCAGACCACTTCTTCCTCAGCCCGCACCGGGCAGTCCTGCATATCCTGCGGCAATGGGGCCAGGCCGACACCTACCTTAAAGAAGTACCAGGCGCCGAGGCCTCCGCTTCGGAGAGGTCCGACGCATAAGGGAGCGGAGCGTCAGCTCGCAAGGCCTCCAAAATCGGACACCCTTCCTCCTGGCGCGCCAAGCAGGCGGCCACCAGTTGCGACAATACCTGCTCAAGCCGCTGCAAGTCCTGAAGGCGCTGACGCACCTCTTGCAAGTGCCGCAGGGCTTGCTGGCGGACAATCGCTGCCGTTTCTTTCCCTGCAGCCGCCACCTCAAGGAGCTCCCGAATGGTACGCAGCGAAAAACCCAGGGCCTGGGCCCGCCGAATAAACCGCAGGCGCGCGACATATTCCTCCGTATAGATGCGGTAGCCGCGCGATGTCCGGGCCGGCGCGGGCAACAATCCCTGGGCCTCGTAGTAGCGGATTGTGGAGGGACGAACGCCCGCCCGTCGGGCCAGCTCGCCCCGGGTCAGCCCCCGCGGCATGCTTAAGACGAGCCTTTCTTTTTCTTTCCGCGAAGGCGCACTCCTTCGACTTCAAACCCGGCTTTTTCAACGGCCGTGCGCAGCGCCTTTTCGCTCACCTGCGCGTCTTCCTTCAGCGTAAGCAAGGCCCGCTGCGGCTTCTCCAGAAAAACCTGCACGTCGGCCACTCCCTCGACCCGCTGCAGCGCCACCGATACGCTGCGGGCGCACATCTCACAGGTCAATCCTTTCATGTAGATCACTGCATCGGCCTTCAGGGTGTCCGGCGCAGCAGTCTCCTTCTCCTGGGCATAGGCAACCCCGCCCAGCCACATCAGCAAGGCCGCAAGCGAAAGCATTCGTACCATCATGGCTCCTCCGTGAATGGGTGATGAAGAAAAGCGATTTTCCCTGCCTTACGCTTGCCTCTGCTTCATGATCCGCCTTTCCTTCGAGAAAGGTTCTGCCGGGCTGGATATTCCACCTTCTCCAAGGTGAATCCGGCTTCTTTCACTACGCGGGCAACCAGGGCCTCAAACGCAGCAGGGTCGGGACGCTGTCCTTTCCGAAAGGCCACCAGCACCCGGCCTTCGTCCATCTGCACCTCAATTTCTCGAACCATAGAAAGTTGCTTCAGCTTCTTTTCCAGCCCATAGGCGCAGTACGGACAGGCCAGGCCTTTGACGTACAGGATGGCGTCCGGCACCGGCACCCGGGTCTGCCCCTGCGCTGGTAAGAATCCTACGCCCATCCATAGCACTAACAGGCCAGAAGCAACGCGGAAACGCAGTCGCATCGTTCTTTCCGATCTGGTTATCGGGCTAAAAATGAACTTCGATGGATCCGACCCATCGGGACCGGAGCGGTTCTACGCCTCGGCTGCGATATAGCGGCCACTGGATTCCCGGTTTAAAGGCCCAGTTCCGGTAGGTCAGCCACAGACCGACGGCGGCCAGCATGCGATGGTCTACGGGATCTCGAAAGAGCTGGCCGTTCACCTCGGCCATCACCACCAGGTCGGGTTGGTAGTAACCGGTTCGGACGGGGCGCACGCCCAGCGCCACGTCGTAGCGCGTCACGGGCCGCTGGCCCAACCGCTGCCGTCCGGTCAGGAATAGCAGCCAGCGCCGCCCTTCATAGGCGGCCGAAAGTCCCAGCAGGACAGCCTCTGGCGCGCCTGCACCTTCTGCCAGCACCAACCCACCCAGTACTGCGGCATGGTAGACCCCGCCGCGCACATCCCGACGGAAGAACCGATACTTGGTGCGCACCGAGACATCCACGGGCGCTCCATCAACAGGTTGTTCCAGAACAAGCGTGGTCGCCCAGTTGACGGTCAGCCCGTAGAGCACTTCATATTCCAGCCGCCACTGGTCGGCCCGCACCGTCCGATTTCGGTCCACCCCGACTTCAATCCCCCAGCCGCCCTGCCAGATCGTTCGGGGTCCCAGTCCGAAAATAGGCTCATGGCGAAAAGGAGGAAGCGGCTGCGCCAGACCGTCCAGACCGAACCCGGCCAGCATCCATCCCAGCAGACCACCCATGATCTGTGGCAGAAGGCGCTTCATCCTGGTCACCGTCAGCTTTCCAGCCAGCGCAGTAGGGGGGTCAACGCATAGGCAAAGAAGGCCCCGATGCTGTACATCCCCAGCGCTACCCAGAACGTCAGGCGGGTAAAGCGTCCGGCCACCTGGCACCCGGTGCCGCCGGCTATCCGACAGGCCAGCCGGCTCTGCGGACGAAACACCAGCAGCCCGTTGAGCAGCAGCAGTCCGCCGGCTCCCAGAAAGATCCAGTCTTTTTGCTGCGAAAGAGGAATCAGCCAGGGAAACGCCGATACCAGCGAGGCCACGGCGGCTCCACCGGCCAGCGCCGCCAGCGCAGCCGGCAACGCGCAGCAGATCAGCGTACCGCCCGACGTAAAGAGCGTCAGCACGCCGATCATCCGCTCTCGCCAGGAGGAAACAGGCAGGCGCATGCCATCAAAACGGCCCGAAAGCACAACGTTATCCCATCTATCTGCCAGACGTCCCTGCAACACCGATCCGAAAACCTGCGTCAATCAGCACTGCCTTTCCAGCCTCTACTCCCACGGCCACCGCCCTCTGGACGGTATGTGCCGGTCCGCTTTGCTAGAGGGCAACGTTATCTCCGGTCTCCAGGCAGACACGTCCTGTCGGACACCTGCAACCAGAATTCAAGCCGGGGCCCTTTATATTCAACGGGGAAGGCCAGGTAGTACGCTTTGCAGTTAACTGCCAGGTTCTTCACGCAACCAAAGCCCGTTCAGTCCAGCGTCTCCCAGGCAGCCTGCAAAAGTCTTCGGGTAGCTTCCAGGCGTTCACGCCAGACACCTACTTTGTCCGCACAGGTTGCCAGGTATTGCCGCCACGCTTCGACCAGGGCTAGCAGGGCTTCCAGCAACGCACGAGCCCGGCCATGCAGAGCAGCCGTATGGAGCAACGTTTCCAGCACCTGCACGCGCGGGCCAACGCCCACCGGAAGGCCTACCTGGCGTCCTATCTGTTGCAGATCGGCCAAACTCAGATAGCACCCACACCGAACCGGCGTGGTCAGATACGCAGCCAACTGAGCCAGACCTGCTTCAGGCCCGGGCACAGCCGGATCAGGCCATGGCAACGACGCTCTTCGCGCAGGGGGAGATAGGAGGGTCTGATGGGCCTGGATCAGTTCGGTAACCAACCCCACTACCCGATCCATAAAAGGAATCTGCTGACGCGCCACCGCAAATGCAAAAACCGGTAGCCATGCCAGTCCTTCGCCGTGCAGAAGCTGGCGGGCTGCTTCCTGACGTTCCGGGCGTTCCTGCTCCAGACAGAAGCCCAGGAAATGCAGGATCTGTCCAAGATGGTCGGCTGGTTCCTGGCGAGGATCCAGCGTAAATCCGGCCGCCCGATACAGGCGCTGGTAGTGTTCGGTTGTCTGCCCGCCGATGCGTCGATCCACCTCGCAGAACAGGCTGGCGTAGGGCGGCACTTCGCGCCCCAGGACGTGATAGTGGGCCGCCGCCAGCGCTTCCGGATCGGTTTCTGAAAGGCCCTCGACCAGCTCCGGCAACTGGCCCGTTAGCTGCCGGATCGTGGACGCCCGTCCATCCAGAAGGAGCTGGCCCAGCCGGTGATAGAGCTGGGCCAGCAACTGCGGGTCGAAGGTGGTCATGAGTCGGTTTCCGCGTTGAGCCGCCCGGGATCGGTCGGCCGGGGCCCTATCAGGAAATCCTCAGAAATGAGGGACGCTGCCTCTTCGAGCGATGGATAGGGTTCCGCCGGCGTAAAGACCGCATCTGGCAGCCGATAAGCTTCGCGGGTGGGTTTAAGCGGGCGCTTCAGCCAGTAAGGACGCCGCGTGCCGTCCGGGCTGTAACGCGCAGCCGGCCGCGTGAGCGCTACCCAGCGGCGGTACAGCTCCATGGAGCGTCGGGTGTCTACCCAGACATCTCCCTGCTGATCGCCCGGTTGCGCCCGCGTTACGCGCACGGCTTTCTGAAGCCAGCAGTGCGCGCCGCTGACAGGATCGGGATGCACCGCATGGGTCAGGTTCTGATGCACGCCCACTTCCTGCCACCAGATGCGACGCGTGTCGGGATCCCAGCTTTCAAAGGGCGTCGCTCCGGCTTTCCGGCGCAGCCGGTACTGGCCGGGACCGGTCTCCTCCAGTGCTACCCAGGCAGACGCCTGGCGATTGACGCCCAGATCAGGCTTCAACCGCCACCGCCCCAGGTGGTGGCTCATGGCAATGACGCCGGGCTTGATGCCCTCTGTCACCCAGACCGTGTTCACAAAGTAGCCAATTTCCGTCTCCACCCGTACCAGGTCGCCCGTGCGCACGCCAATGCGAGCCGCATCTTCAGGATGCATCCAGATGGGATTCTTGTGGCTCAGCTCATACAGCCATTTTGCGTTGGCGCTGCGGGTATGAATCAGCGTAGGCAGCCGCCAGTTAGGCAGCAGCAGCATCTCGCCACGGGAGCGGTCGATCTGGTCAGGATGGACGTGGCTCTTCAGCGGCCAGGGGATTGTAAAGCGCGGTTCTTTCCAGCCCCACTCATAGAGCGTGCGGCTGAAGAACTCCAGCTTACGGCTGGGAGTCGGGAAGCCAGCGCGTCGCACGCCATCAACCTCGACGCCGGGGTCTTCAGGTCCTACCTCGCGCTCATAGGGCTGGTACACGTCCCGCTTTACTTCAAAGCAGCCATACTTGCGCATGTATTCCAGCGGCGTCAGTCCTTCTTTCGCCGCTGCTTCGGGCAGACCGGGCACCTGGTTTTCAAAGATCCAGCGATAGTATTCCTCTACCGTAATAATTTCGCCCGGGCGATAGGGACTCTCGAAGTGCTTCCGGATGCCCAGACTGCCGTCTGGATCCATGCGCGCCGAAAGTTCGATCCAGAATTCGTTTTCTTCCCACACCTCGCCGGGGTTGGCTTCGTAGGTGTAGCGCACCGAATGCCCCAGCCGTTCCATTGCCACGCGCCGAACAGGCTGGCGGAAGGCAATCCATTGCCCGGCATGGGTTTCCTGGCTCATCAGGTCGTGCCGCTCGCCCGCATGCCCCATGGGCAGCACGTAGTCGGCAAACCAGGCGGTCTCATTCCAGGTAGGTGTCAGGGCGACATGGCAACGGATTTTTTCCTCGTCCAGCAGCGCCTGCAGCCAGACGAAGCCGTCCGGGTTGATCCAGAGGGGATTGTACACGCGCGTAAAGTACACGTCGATGGTGCCGCGCCCTTCCAGCAGCATGTGGGGCAGCAGAAAACTCATCTCAAAGAAGGCAAGCGGCCATTCCTGCGGCAGCAACAGGTCGTTCCAGGTATTTCCCGGAGGCGGTACGTCAAAGGGACGCGGGACAAACTTGTGCCAGGCGTTCAGGCCAGTTCCACCTTTTGTGCCCACCGAGCCGGTTAGCACATTCAGGAAGAACAGCGCGCGCGTGATCTGCCAGCCCCCCAGGTTGCCTATCGAGGCGCTGCGCCAGTTATGGGTAGCCAGCCGCCCCTGGCAGTCTGCAATGTATTCGGCCGCTTCACGAAGCCGCTCAACCGGCACCTGAGCCTCGCGAGCAGCCCGCTCCAGGGTGAAGGGAGCGTACAGGTGCTTCAGGAGCCGATCAAAGAGTTCGAACGAAAAGCGGGGCGCTGCCTGCCGAATAGCTTCCCGCAGCCCGGCATCCTCAATGGGCAACTGGCCCTCGGCCACCGCCTGGAGCGTATCTTCCCAGTTGACCCACCGCCGCACGAAGTCCTTCGCATAGCGATCCTGTTGAATCAGATAGTTTGCCCAGGCCAGCAGCACGTAGGCCTCACTGCCCGGCCAGGTCGGCAGCCAGATGTCGGCCTTAGAAGCCGTGTTGGAGAGCCGCGGGTCTAGCACAATCAGCTTCGCCCCTCGCTCCTTGCCCTCAATGATCCGCTGGGCATGAGGATTGAAGTAGTGGCCGGTCTCCAGATGGCTGGACAGCAGCAGGATGACCCGCGCGTGCGCATGGTCTGGGCTGGGCCGGTCGATACCGCTCCAGAGCGTATAGCCAAGCCGCGCGCTGGAGGAGCAGATGTTGGTGTGGCTGTTGTGGCCGTCCACGCCCCAGGCCTGAATGACCCGGTTCGTATAGCCATCTTCGCCGGGCCGACCGACGTGGTACATGATCCCATCCCGCCGCCGCAGCCGGCTCTCCCGCATCTTCTCGGCGATCTCATTGAGCGCTTCTTCCCAGGAAATTCGTTTCCATTTGCCTTCGCCGCGCTTGCCCACGCGCTTGAGCGGATAGAGAATGCGCTCCGGGTCGTAAATCTGGTTGATGGTGGCCGGCCCTTTGGCACAGTTTCGTCCCCGACTGCCGGGGTGCACCGGGTTACCCTCGAACTTGCGGATTTCCAGCGTCTCCCGATCCACGTAAGCCAGCAGTCCACAGGCGCTCTCGCAGTTGAAGCAGACGGTCGGCACCAGCGTGTAGCGACGCGCCACCCGCCGCGGCCAGGCCTGTCCATCCCATTCGACCCAGTCTTCCCATTTGTCAGGCGGCGGATACTGACTGATGCGGCCGTCTGGATGCACGACCGTTTGCAGTTGCACCGGTTCGGGCGTCCGGTCGGTTTCGGCAAAACGAGGCGGTCCCCAGGACGTTGCCTCGGTAGACGTTTGCGACGCCCTCTCGGAGGCAACCGATGTTTCGGTTGCAGCGCCTGTGGCTTGCTGCAATCGAAGCAGCAGACGCTCCAGCAGCGACCTGGGCTGAGTCAGGGTTGTCGTAGCCATCGCTTCAGCTATTGGGAATTTCCTGGGGAGCCATTACAAAAGCGTACTCATAAAGGTAGAGCCCCACGAGGGCCAGCAGGCCGGCGGCAGCCTCCCCCCAGAGTCCACCGAAGGCCAGCAGCGCCAGTGGCACCAGATGCCCCAGCAACAGGCTGCCGGTCCAGAAATGGTGCCGGTAAGGACCATGCGTGATCCGATGCGCAGCCCGAGCCGCCACCTCCGAAGCATGGGGCATCCCAAACTCGCCCAGCAGGGTTACCAGCAAATCCAGCCCCAGGCTTAGCCCCAGCGTCCAGCGCGCCAGCTCCAGCAAACGCGCTTCCCAGGGCAACCAGGGCGCCGTCAGCAATATCAGGGCGCTACCGGCCAGTGCTGCCTGCACCAGCAGATGCACCGGCAATAGCGGACTCTGCCAGAGATCGCGTCCTTCTGCCTGGGCAAACAGAAAAGCCGTGTAAACAGCCGCTCCCAGCGCCAACGGCACTCCCACACCGAGCAGGAAAGGCCGCATTGCTGCTGGCTCGGCCCACCATCCCAGCCAGGCACCCCCTTCCAGCACCCACCATAGACCGGCCACAGCGCCAAACCCGATCAGCAGAAAGGCGCCCCGGGCCAGCCAGCTCTTCCACTGCGGCCGAAACACAATGCGCAGAAAGCGCTCGGGACGCTCCAGGTCGTATACCAGCAAGCCCGTCGTTATGCCAAGAAATAGAAGCGTGCCCAGCCCGGCCCACAGCAACGTAGGCGCCACCGGCGGCACGCCTCCCAGCAGCACGCCCAGCGCCATCAGCAAAAACAGCCCGGCACTGATCCCTTTGGTGACCAGATAGGCCGGCACTGGCCAGTGCCAGGGAATCCGGTGCTGCACGTTGTAGGCCACCTGGGTCATCTGGCCAGCCATGCGGCCTTCCCCGATAAAGATGGGTCCGGGTTCCGGGATGCCCTGCGCGCCAGGCGTCCGAATAGGCGTCCCAGAATCGGCCGTTCGGTCAGCCCTTGCCCGCTCGGGCGCGCCATCTCCCCCAACCTCCCAGGCTCGGTCCGACCACGCGTCGGCCCAGGCGAACGTTGGAGGCGCCGCCTCGACAGCCGTCGGCGTCAAATTGGCGTCGTTGCCCTCCACATAGAACAGCTTGGGCGCCGTTCCCTGCTCGGGCTTACGAACCGTTACCTCCAGCTCAGCCAGCATGCGGCTAATCTCGGAGTTGGGGTCGTCCAGATCCCCGGCAATAATCGCATGCTCCGGACACACGACCACGCAGGCCGGCTCCAGCCCCAGCTCAATGCGGTGCGCGCAGAAATGACACTTGGCCGCCGTGCCGGTCTCCGGATCCACGTAAATGGCATCGTAGGGACACGCCTGCAGGCAGGCCTTGCAGCCAATGCACACGTCCGGATCAAACTCCACAATGCCATCGTCCCGCTGGTACATAGCCGTAACCGGACAGATGCGCACGCACGGCGGATTGGCACAATGATTACAGCGCGTTACCTGGAAGTGCCGACGTACGTTGGGATAGACGCCGACCTCCACGCTTTTTACCCAGGTGCGATAGACGCCCAGCGGCACATTGTTCTCGCTCTTGCAGGCCGTCGAACAGGCATGGCAGCCAATGCACCGGTCATTCCGAATCAGAAAGCCATAGTTCATAGCACCGGAGACATTTTGCGGGCATCTCTTGTTAATTCACAGCCCTTTCATGTAAAGATAATTTGTAATATCATGTATTATCAATACCCCATCTCAAAAAATTGAGGGGTCATGCGCAAACGTATCCTGATAGTCGGGGCCGGTCCGGGCGGCATCGCAGCGGTTCGGCGCCTGCGCGATCGCGCCGATAGCCGGCTGGAGCTCCTGCTGATCACCCGAGAAGGAGTTTCGGAATTTCTTCCGGGCACCATAGCTACCGTCCTGGGCGAAGCGCCGGCCGCGCACTGGCGCCGACCGGTACGGCTGCGCGGCGTTCAGGTGCTGGCGGCCGACGTGCAGCAGGCCAGCGGCGAAGGTGTGGTGCTGACCGATGGACGCACGCTGGAAGCGGATGCAGTTATTGCAGCGCCCGGCCTGCACCTGGACCTTCAGGCCGTCCCGCCCCATCCCCGACGGTTCGTCTTCTGGAGTCCGAGCACAGCCGAGGCCGCCCGCCAGGCCATTGCCCGGCTTGAAGCCGGTCATCTGGTCGTGGTTATCTCTGGCCTGCCCTACCGTTGCCCACCGGCTCCGTACAGCCTGGCCCTTCAACTGGCCGCCTTTTACCGAAGCCGACAGCGCGACGTGCAGCTTACGCTGACCACCCCTGAAGAAGCGCCTCTGACCGGACTGGGTCCTGAGGTTACCGACTTTTTGCTACAAGCCTGCGCTGCCGCAGGCGTTGCCGTGCAGGTCCGGCGAACTCCTGATTGGTCGGCCAGCACGGAAGATACGCTGGTTTTTACGGACGGCTCCCGCCTGTCCTACGACCTGGCGTTGATTGTGCCCCCGCACACCCGTGCCCCGCTGCTTGATTCTCTGGGGGACAACGGGGTGCTGGTTTCCGTAAACGAGCAGGGAGAGACGACCGTCCCGGGCCTGTTTGTCGTGGGCGACGCCACCCGCACGCTCCTTCCCCGCACCGCCGGGGTGGCCACGGCCCAGGGGCTGACCGCCGCCGACGCCGTGCTGGACCGTCTGGGCCTGGCGCGCTACGAAGGGCCTCATCTGCCGGCGCCGGAGTGTTATATCGGGCACGGCAATGGACGTTACAGCCGCATCACGATTCGTTTTCCGGAGGGCCTGCCACCGGCCGGTCGGCCCGTGATCCAGCTGGAAGGACCGAGCCCTGAACTGGCGGATGGCTTTGCCCGGGTCTTTGCGGAGTGGCAGGCGCTTCGTACCGAAAACGGTCGCTAAGCCTTCCCCCGCAGCATCAGGTTCCAGTACAACCAGGGCAGCACGTATTTCTTCAGGAGGTACATGGAGCGCCGCTCTTTCGTCGTATCCAGAGGAAACGAAGAGACCGGCCGGTTGCCATAGACAAACTCGGCCAGCACCAGTCGGCCATAGCCCGTTACCAGCGGACAGGAGGCGTAACCGTCATACTTCCGGGGCGCCACCAGCGCACCGTGCTCCCGAAGTTGAAGCAGATTATGCACGACCACGGGTGCCTGCTTGCGCACGGCGGCTCCGGTTTTTGCGGTGGGCAGGCCAGCCGCATCGCCCAGCGCGAAGATGTTCGGGTAGCGCACGTGCTGGAGCGTATAGGGATCTACGTCCACCCATCCATCGGCGTTGGCTACCTTGCTGTTCCGGATGAAGTCTGGCGCGCTTTGCGGCGGCACTACATGTAGCATGTTGAAGGGAAAAACCCGCTCTTCCAGCACGCGCCCCTGCTCATCCTTCAGGTGAAAGACCGCTTGCTGGGCTGGCCCTCGCACTTCGGCCAGCTCATGCCGGAAATGCACCTGGATGCCATAGCGCTCGATAACTTGCTCCAGGGTCCGAGCAAAGGCCGGAATGCCAAAAATCACCACGCCTGGCGTGAAGAAGTGAACTTCCACCTGGTCCGGGATACCCCGTCGGCGCAGGTGGTCGGCCGTCAGATACATGATCTTCTGGGGGGCTCCGCCACACTTGACCGGAGTCGAAGGCTGCGTAAAAAGCGCCCGATCCCCGGGCTTGAGTTGTTGCATCACCTGCCAGGTGTAGGGCGCCAGTTCGTAGGCATAGTTGCTGGTGACGCCGTATTGCCCCAGGGATTCCTTCAGGCCCGGGATTTGCCCCCAGTTCAGTTGAATACCCGGTGCCAGCACCAGGTAGTCGTAGCGGATCGTTTGACCGCCGGCTGTCTGGAGCTGGTTGTGGTCGGGGTCGAGCGCAACCACGCGATCCTGCATCCAGGTCGCGCCCGGTGGAATGTAGTCGGCCTCGTTCCGCACGGAGGCCTCTGGCGGAAAGACGCCGGCGCCCACCAGCGTCCAGAGCGGTTGATAGAAGTGGCGGTCGGACGGTTCAATGATGACGATCTCCGGTGGATTTTTGGTCCGGCGCAACTGCGCGGCCACGGTGATTCCGGCGGTTCCGCCTCCGACAATGACGACTTCGTGGTGCCTGTCACCCATGATCCTTCCTGTCTGTTTAGACCGAACAGGTATTGACAGGATAGGATCAGCAGGACAGGCGACGCTGCCCGTGAACCTTACACTTTCGGTGTAAGGATTGCCGGAGTGCGTTTGTACGCCAAAACCTTACAGCATCCTGAAAAAGCTTTCAGGTGGGCTGACTTCGCGCCGGAGCTGATGCCGCTGGATTGGTCCACCGCATCACCTGGCAGGATGCGCAGGCTGGCCACGCAAACTGCGGGGCTGCCCGGACAGCAGGTGGAACCTCTGCGCGCGTAACTGGCACGAATCCCAGTCGCTCAAAAAAGCCAGTGGCCGTCTCAGTAAGCAGAAAGATCTGCCGCAGACCGTTCCGGCGGGCCCAGGCCAGGATCGCACCAACCAGCTGCCGACCAATCCCCTGGCGTTGCCAGGCGGGATCGACCGCCACTGAGCGCAGCCATCCGCCTTCGCGATAAACCTCCAGGCGGGCCATCCCGACAATCTTTCCGGCCACTCGGGCCACAACCACCTGTCCGTTCGGCTCCAGAACGCCCGTATCCTGCAGCCCACACTGCTGGAGCAGTTGCTTTACGCGCTCCTCGTCTGCCGGTAAGACCGGACCGACTGTCACAGACAATGCTCCTGCCATGCCCTTTCCAGACAAATGCAAAGGCAACCCTGCCGCTACAGATTAAGGTACGGTTAGACGGCCTCCAGACCAACAGCCTCCCGAGAAGCCGCCGCCTACAGTTCGGCTTTCTGCCCGGTCTTTTGCCGATAGGTCAAGGAGCCGTTCTGTTGGCTATGCGTTTCCTGAAGGGGTTCAGATCAGGTCAACGCGCCTCCTTTCAGGGAAACCAACCTGCCATCGGCCGCCTCAACGGCTATTGCGGGTAGCCATAGCTGAGGAAGGGGCGGGTCTGGCCTGGGCGTCTTCTCTGAAGTCCAGAGCGCTTGCTGCCATCAGCAAGGAGTGCCCCCTGCGTAAACGCACCAGCGACGAAGCGATCTGTGTGGAGTATCTCCTTATGAGAAAAAGCCATCCGAGCCACAGGGACTCAGATGGCTTTTTGTGGTGCCCGGGGAGGGATTCGAACCCCCACGGGGTTGCCCCCACATGACCCTGAATCATGCGCGTCTACCAGTTCCGCCACCCGGGCATCGGGTCTGTGGATTGCGATGATAACAAATCTCGCATCGCTCCGCAAGTTCCCGCCCTGCACCTTCACGGGCTTTTCGACACGACGGCGTGGGCGCCCCGGGCGGAGGATTTCAGGGCATCAGATCGGGCCTTGCCCGTTCCCCGGGCAAGCATATACACCCGCCCCTTGACGAATTAGACGCTTCCTGACGCCGCAACGCGACCGCACTCCAGGGCAAATTTCAAGAGCGGCACGAAATGCGTCGCGTCGCCGCTCTGCCGGCCGAGATTCGCCAGAAAAGCGAGGCCGCAGCCTTTTTATCCCCAGCAGTTTCAGGTGAACCTGCGATCGTTTTGCGCGTTTGAAAAGGCCGTCAAGCCAGGGCGCTGTGCTTGACGATGGTTGCGGGACCGTTGTAATTTATGGGCCGCTTCACTCCTCGGTAGCTCAATTGGTAGAGCACCTGGCTGTTAACCAGGGGGTTGCAGGTTCGAGCCCTGCCCGAGGAGCAGAATGTAACTTGGAGAAGAGAAGTATTCATCAGAGTGAAAATTATATCCAAATTCTCACCCATTGTTTAGCGCGCTTTAACATTTTGGTCCTTTTACAGCCACTTTCTTTTCTTAAGTGGCTCTGACCTTTGAACCTGTCTGAAAGGATCGAAGTTTTGACTTTTATGAAACAGAACTTCTTGTACTATAATTATCAAAGATATTTCAAGATATTTTCAATCTTGAAATATCTTTGATAAGTTGAAAATCTTCTATCTAGTTCTTATATTCTTTTACTTAAGAATGGGTTGTTGGTCTTTGTCTAATTTGAGCTTGTGCTCTCTTTCAGTTCTAGGGGAATATAGGCTGCACAGAAAATGCAATGGAAACACAAGTTCAGAAAGCTTCACAAGTACCTTTAATAATAAAGCCCGGTTCTCCCTTTTTTAGGAAACGTTTATCTATTGGATATACTAGAACTTGTACATGCAATTCAAATCATATTAATTGCTTAACTCCAAAGGAATGGATTAAAAGTCAACTAGGAGTTTGGCGCTTTTCTTACGAAAAGCGTGACATTAGAGATAAAAATTTACATCCAGCCACTTTTCCCATTGCTTTAGCCAAAAGAGTCATTAGCCTATTTACCCATGAAGGAGAACTTGTAATAGATCCGTTTGTGGGAAGTGGAACCACATTAGTGGCTGCTCAAGACTTAAATCGTAATGCAGTAGGCTTTGATTTACAGGAGAAATATATAGACTTATGTGCAAGAAGGCTACAAAAAGACAATCTATTTAATAGATCTCAACAAGTAGCCATTCAGGATGATGCATTCTATATTCCTGAATATTTCTATCCCGAAAGCATAAGCTTAATTTTAACATCTCCACCTTATGCTAATTTATTAAATCGAAAACGAAAGAATAAATCAAGAAGAGGTGATGAACGAAAAAATGAGCAGTATGAAAAGATCGAACAGTATTCACAAGATCCAAGAGATTTAGGTACTATGCCAATTGATCAATATACTAAAGCTATAGGAGAAATATTTGAGAAGTTGCTACCTCTCCTAAAACCTAAAGGTCATTGTGTGATTAATGTGTCAGATATGTGGTGGGAAAACAAAAGAATTACAATCCATATAGCTGTTGTAGAAGAATTACGAAAGCGAGGCTATGAGCTCAGAAATATTATCATTTGGGATCGAACAAATATTGTAAACCGAGTTGGTATCTTTGGATGGCCTTCAAATTATATTACTATGGGAACAACTTTTGAATATTTGCTAGATTTTTGGAAGACTTCAAACTAAAGCAACAGAATTCACCATGCAGATTTATACAAAAAAATCTTTGATAGAAAAGCTTCAAGAAATCAGACAAAAAGGATGGATACTTAATACCAGACCTGGTAATGATGGAGGTATAGGCAACACCCTTGAAGATTTGTTAGGGATTAAAGAAAACAATTTACCTATTCCTAACGCAGCAGAGTGGGAGCTGAAAACTCAACGGCTTAACACTACTTCTTTGGTCACTCTCTTTCATTTGGAACCTTCGCCGCGAGCCCTACGAATTGTCTCTAATATTTTACTTCCAAAATATGGATGGAGACATAAAGAAGCTGGACGTAAATATCCTATAGGGGAAATGTCGTTTCGGCAAACTATAAGTGGAGATCGTAGGAGTGATAGAGGTTTTAAAGTAGTGGTGGACAGAAATGCCAAGAAAGTATTAATTTCATTTGATGCTTCTGCTGTAGATCCACGGCATAAGCAGTGGCTTCAAAGTGTAAAGCAACGAGCAGGATTAGGGGAATTAGATCCCCAACCTTACTGGGGATTCAATGATTTAAAGCATAAGGCCGGCACAAAATTATTGAACTGTTTTCTTGTTTTAGCAGAATGTCGCAGAGATGAAAAGGGGCAACTCTGGTTTCGTTATTCTAAGATTTATATTTTAGAATCTTTTAGCTTGGATGGCTTGTTAAAGGGTTTAGAAGAAGGATTTGTGTTTATAGATTTTGATGCTCGTACAGGTCATAACCATGGAACAAAATTTAGACTTCGAAGAAATATGCTTCCCTGTTTATATCAAAAAGTAACTGAAATCTAAATCTATACCGAAGTTTTTTGTTCTCGTTACGGTAGATTACTTTTTGGACGGTTCTGTATACATCTGATCGATATCAACAAAGTAGAATACAACGTTACTATTTAGTTATTAGGTATAATAAATCAACTTGATATATAGATGACAAATCCACTATATCCCTGTCCCATAGTATTCTTCACCAAATCAAGGTTGCCCAACAACATCCTTTTCCTGTGATTTTTTGGCGGATTGTGGCAGGAATGCTTGCCTGATTACCCAACGGCAATTCATTTCATTTTATGAAGGCTGCCCTCCACCCTCCACGAAACCTCCTGGCAATCATGAAACGGGCTCGTCCTGAACGTCCGATGACGCTTCGACGCTGGCTGCCCGCATTTCTGACCCTGATGCCCCTCTCCGCACAGGCGCACACGGGTGTCGTGCCCCCTACCGGCTTCGCCCAAGGATTGCTGCATCCGCTGACCGGACTGGACCACCTGCTGGCCGCGCTGGGCGTAGGACTCTGGGCCACGCTCCAGCACCCTGCGGCCAGACGCCACCTGCCCTGGATCTTCCTGAGCGCCCTGCTGGTAGGCCTGCCACTGGGCTTTGCCTGGCCCACGCCTGTTGCCCCTGCAGGTACCCTGGCTTCCGTGCTGCTGCTGGGCATCGCCCTGATGCTGACGCTGCGTCCACCAGCCGCCTTCAGCCTGCTGCTGGTCGTCCTGCTTGGACTGGTGCACGGGCACGTCCACGGCACCGAACTGTCGCCCGGGGCAAACCTGCCGTACGTAACCGGCCTGATGGCCAGCACGGCGCTGCTGACTGCCACGGGCTACGCCACCGGCCGCTGGCTCCAGCAACGACAGGCAACCGCTGCCTTTCGATATGCCGGCCTGGTATCGATTGTGTCGATGGCAGCCCTGCTGTTTTAAGCGATGGATCCAAACCTGAAAATCATCCAGGTAGCCCGCCGCGTGCAGGCCGACAACGACGCGCTGGCCCGTCAGCTACGTCAGCGTTTCAATACAGCTGGCGTGCACGTCGTCAACTTGATCGCCGCCCCGGGCGCTGGCAAAACCAGCCTGATCTGCCGCACCATCGAACACCTGCGCGACCGCTACCGCATCGGCGTGCTCGAAGGCGACATTGCCGGCAGCATCGACACCCGCCAGGTGCTCGCCGCAGGCGCCTGCGATGCGGTCCAGATCAACACGGGCGGTACCTGCCACCTCGAAGCCCGCATGATCGCCGACGCCCTTCAACAACTCAACCTGAAAGCGCTCGATTTGCTCTTTATCGAAAACGTTGGCAACCTGATCTGCCCAACCCACTGGGACCTGGGCGCCCATCACACCATCTGCCTGGTCAGCGCCGCCGAAGGACACGACAAGCCACTCAAGTATCCTGCCATCTTTGCCCGCAGCGACGCGGTAATACTCAACAAAATCGACCTGGCCCCGCTGTGCGACTTCGACCGCAGCTCATTCTACCGGCATCTCCGCGCTCTCACGCAGGCCCCCGTCTTCGAGCTCTCCTGCCGAACAGGCGAAGGGCTGACCCCCTGGATTACCTGGTTAACCAATGTATTGTAATACATAAATCGTCCATAACTTTTTGCCATTCTATTCACATCTATTTTGCCTTATTCCACCCGCCAAACGCAACAACAGGGCGATCTTATAGTCAGTACTACAGGTAATCTCGCGCTGCTATCCTACGACGTGCCACCAACCGGGGGCCGCACCATGGATATCTCCGTAGATATGCGTTCGGTTTACGAAGAGGAGCGCCCCCGCCTGACGGACGAACAGGCTCTTCTGGAAGCTACGCGCTGTCTGGAATGCGGACGGGATGGCCGTCCAGCCCCCTGCATTGAAGCCTGTCCCACTCAGATCGACATTCCGGGATTCATCCGGGCCATCCGGGAAGGAGATCCGCTGACGTCGGCCCGTCTCATCTTTGCGGCCAATGTGCTGGGCGGCACCTGCGCGCGCGTCTGTCCGGTGGAAGCGCTCTGCGAAGGTGCCTGCGTGCTGACGCATGAAAAGCGGCGGCCCGTGGCTATCGGCCGCCTGCAACGCTACGCCACCGACGCGGCACTCGAAGCAGGGGCGGCCATTCATCCCCGTCCCCGGCAAACGCAGCAACCACTCCGCGTTGGTGTCGTGGGGGCCGGACCCGCCGGACTGGCCTGCGCGGCCGAACTGGCCCGGCTGGGACATCAGGTCACGGTGTACGAGGCGCGCCCAGAACCCGGCGGTCTGGTGGTGTCAGCGATTGCGCCCTACAAGCAGATGGTGGCCCCCCTTCCACAGGAGGTGGAAGCAATCCGTGCGCTGGGCGTCACCTTCCGATTTAACACCCGCATTGGCCAGGACGTATCGCTGGCGACCCTGGAAGCGCAGCACGATGCGCTGTTTCTGGGAGTGGGCATGGACGGTGACGTTCCCCTGGAAATGGAAGGGGCGGACCTGGAAGGCGTGTGGCCCTCGCTTCGCTTCATTGAACGAATCAAGGCCCTGCATCCCCCTCCTCTTGGCGATCAGGTAGTGGTTATCGGGGGTGGTAATACGGCCATCGACGTGGCACGCGAGGCCGTCCGACTGGGCGCCCGGCACGTAACGGTGCTCTACCGACGCACTGAAGCGGAAATGCCCGCCTTCCGGCACGAAGTGGAGGCCGCCCGTGAGGAAGGGGTTCAGTTCGAGTGGCTAACGTTGCCGGTGCGTCTGCTGGGAGAGGTGCGCGTGCAGGGGGTCGAATGCATGCGCACGCGCCTGGTGCCTGATCCCTCGGGCGGTCGGCCGCGACCGCAGGTGGTCGAAGGCACTGCTTTCGTGGTACCGGCCGACGCGGTCATTTTCGCTATCGGACAGCAACCCCGTACCGATCTGCTCACCAGCCTGCCCTCGATCCGGCTGGAGCATGGTCGGGTATGGGTGGATGAAAACTTTCGCACAACCCATCCCCGGGTGTTTGCGGGCGGCGATTGCGTCAACGGGGGCGGCACGGTCGTCGAGGCTGTGCAGCATGGAAAGCTGGCAGCCCGCGCCATCGACCGCCTGATTACTCCCCGGCGTCGCACCAAACCGTCGCCGGCAACCGACGGGAAGGAGGACGCCTGATGCGTATGCTGGAAATCCGCTGGCACGGACGCGGAGGCCAGGGCGCCATCACCGTGTCGAAAGTGCTGGCGCTGGCTGCCCTGCGCAGCGGGACCTATGCGCAGGCGTTTCCGGAGTACGGCCCAGAGCGCAGTGGGGCCCCGGTACGCGCCTACAATCGACTGGACGAACGCCCGATCCTGCTGCATTCCGGGGTGTACACGCCCCACCGGGTGGCTGTGCTGGATGAAACCCTGCTGGATGCCGAAGACGTGTGCGAAGGACTGGATCCGGACGGCGCCCTGGTGATCAACACCGCACGCTCACCGGAGGCGATCCGGACTCAGACCGGGTATCCGGGACGCATCGTGTGCGTCGAGGCCACCCGGATCGCGGAAGAAACAGGCTCCCGCTTCGCCAACGTCCCCCTGCTCGGCGCCCTGGCTCGCACACTGGACTTTCTGGAGCTGCCCGTGCTGGAAGACGCGCTGCGGGCGTTTCTGAGTAAGCGTCGGCCTGAAATCGTTACGGCTAACGTGGAAGCCCTACAACGAGGCTACCACGAAACAGTCAGGCTCGAAGCGGTTCCGCCCGACACGCTGCCGCCACGGTCCCGTCCGGAGAGCAGCCGCGCCCTACCTCCCTACTATGCGCTGCCTATCGGCGGCGTTATCACCCCGGACATTCGCCAGTTTCCGAAAACCGGCGGCTGGCGTAACGAGCGGCCGGTTTTCAACGAAACGCTCTGCGTGAACTGCCTGCTGTGCTGGGCGCACTGCCCGGAGCCAGCCATTGTAGTGCGCAACCGCCGCATGGAGGGCTTTCAATACGACTACTGCAAAGGCTGCGGGATCTGCGTGGCGATGTGTCCCACAGGCGCCCTGACCATGGTTCCCGAAGGCGCCACCGAACCGGTCGCTGCGTCGGTCTCGCCCAACCCGAAATAAAGCCATGACGCTGGTGGTCCTTCCCCGACTCGAAACCGCTCAGTTGCTGACAGGTGCGCAGGCCGTGGCGCATGCCATGCGCCAGATTGAGCCGGACGTCGTGCCGGTCTATCCGATCACGCCCCAGACGCCGATCATTGAGGAGTTTGCGCAGATGGTGGCCGACGGCCGCTGCGACAGCGAGATCATCAACGTGGAGTCGGAGCACTCGGCCATGAGTGCCGCCGTCGGCGCTTCGGTAGCCGGAGCCCGCGTCATGACGGCCACCGCCTCGCAGGGCCTGGCGCTCATGATCGAGGTGCTTTACATAGCTGCCTCTATGCGCTGTCCCATCGTAATGCCGCTGGGCAACCGGGCGCTGAGCGGCCCCATCAACATCCACTGCGACCACTCCGATGCCATGCTGGCGCGCGATGCCGGCGCCGTCCAGATCTTCACCGAAAATGCCCAGGAAGCCTACGACTATACGCTGATGGCGGTGCGCCTGGCCGAAGACGAACGGGTACTCCTGCCCGTCCTGGTCAACTTGGACGGCTTTACGCTCACGCACTCGGCCGAGGCGGTCGAACTGCTCCCCGACGAAGTGGCCCGCGCGTTCGTGGGACGCTACCGGCCACGCTATCCGCTGCTGGATACCACGCGTCCAACCACGCAGGGGCCGTTCGACATGCCCGACTTTTACTACGAGCACAAGCGGCAGCAGGACGAGGCCATGCGGCGGGTGCTGGAGGTCTTCCCCGAAGTGCAGCAGGCTTACGCCGAAGCCACCGGACGAAATTATCGGGGCTATTACGAAGCTTACCGGCTCGATGACGCTGCGTTTGCCGTGGTCGTGCTGGGCTCGACAGCCGGCACCGCAAAAGTGGTGGTCGACAGGCTGCGGAACGAAGGCCAACCCGTGGGCCTGCTCAAGCTGTGGCTCTTCCGCCCCTTCCCGCATGCCGCGGTAGCCGAAGCGCTGCGCAACAAACAGGCGGTAGCCGTAATGGACCGGGCGCTATCGTTCGGTAGCTGGGGCCCGCTGTATGCGGAGCTCACAGCCGCCCTCTATGCCCTGCCCGAAGCCGCACGGCCCCGCCTGTACAACTTCACGTACGGACTGGGCGGACGCGACGTCACGCCCGACCAGATTGCCGAAGCCCTGACCCGCATCCAGGATCCGCACACGCCCCCGGTGATGCACTACCTGGGCGTGCGCGCCTAACCCGAGCGAAGCAGCCATGGCAACCCCACGCCTTCAACCCAATGGCAAAGGCCTGCGCCCGAAGACGCTCAAAGAACTGGCCGAACGCGAAGAGCGCATGCTGCGCTTTCAGGGGGGGCACTCGCTCTGCGCAGGCTGCGGCGTACCCCTGGTGGTGCGCATGGTGCTGAACACCATCGACACACCCGTGATCGTTGTCAATGCTACAGGGTGCCTGGAGGTGGCAACCACCCGCTATCCCGCAACAGCCTGGAACATCCCCTGGCTGCACGTGGCCTTTGAAAATGCGGCAGCCGCAGCAAGCGGGGTAGAAACTGCCTTCCGGGTGCTCCAGCGCAAGCGTCAGCGTGGTCATCCCGCTCCCTTCGAGCTCCCGGAAGACGTGCGCATTATCGTCTTCGGCGGCGACGGCGGCACCTACGACATCGGACTGCAGGCGCTTTCGGGGGCCCTGGAACGCGGACACCGCTTCACCTACATCTGCTATGACAACGAAGCCTACATGAACACCGGCAACCAGCGCAGCGGCGCTACCCCTCCACTGGCCTACACCACCACGACGCCCGTGGGCACGCAGAGTCTGGGCAAACTGCAACAGCGCAAAGACCTGACGGAAATCGCTGTCGCCCACCACGTGCCCTATGTGGCCCAGGCGTCAATCTCGCACTGGCAGGATCTGGTGCGCAAGATTCAGATGGCTGTGCAGGCAGACGGCCCGAGTTTCCTCAACGTACTGGCGCCCTGCCAGCGCGGCTGGGGCTACGATCCCGCCCAGACGGTCGAGATCGCCCGCCTGGCCGTCGAAACGTGTTTCTGGCCCCTTTACGAAGTCATTGACGGCGAATACTGGCTGAACGCCCGCCCCTCGAAACCACGCCCCATTGCCGAGTGGATCAAAACGCAGAACCGGTTCCGCCACCTGCTCCGCCCGGAAAATCGCCACCTGCTTGACATGCTGCAGGAACAGGTTAACCGCGCCTGGGACCGTCTGTTGCGCAAATGCGAGGGGCGACTGCTGGAAGTGTGAGCGCTCCGTAACCAGAACGTCACAATTGATCCCTTGCACGCTGTGGTTGGCAAATGCTCTTTGAAGCGTGGAGCTCGGAAGCGTCCGGGAGGGCTTTTCTGCGGAAGAGAACGGACCTGGCGGGGCCTGTCGAAGAGGATCCGTACGACAGCCAGGGCAGCATGAACGCAACAACCATCTGGCTTCTGGAACGCCAGGACTTTGATGCGCTACTGGAAGCGCTAACTGCGCGCGGCTACACGTTGATCGGTCCCCGCGTACGCGACGGCGCTATCGTCTACGACCGGATTCAAAGCAGCACCGATCTGCCCGTTGGCTGGACCGACAAGCAGGAGGGTGGGACCTATCGCCTGCACCGCCGAGATGACCCGGCGCTGTTTGGCTATGCCGTTGGTCCGCAGAGCTGGAAGCAATGGCTCTTTCCGCCCACGCTGCGCCTGTGGCGGGCCGTCCGAACAGAAGCGGGCGACTTCACCGTAGAAACACCGCCCCTGCCCGACACCGCCTATGCGTTCATCGGCGTGCGTGCCTGCGAACTGGCAGCCCTCGCCGTGCAGGACCGGGTCTTTCTGGAAGGCCCTTACGTCGATCCCTACTATCGGGCGCTGCGCGAGCGGTTATTTCTACTGGCTGTCAACTGCACACAGCCCGGTGGTACCTGCTTCTGCGCTTCCATGCAGACAGGTCCTTGTGTCACCTCGGGTTTCGACCTGGCCCTGACCGAGGTGCTGGAAGCAGACCAACACTACTTTATCGTGACCGCAGGGAGCGAAACCGGTCGCGCTGTGCTGGCCGACGTGCCCCATCGCGAAGCCCGGCCGGATGAGGTAGCCGCCGCCAATGCCCGGCTTCAGGCGGCCGCAACGCAGATGAAGCGCCACCTGGACTGCAATGGGCTTAAAGACCTCCTCTACGACTGCTACGAACATCCACGCTGGGACGAGGTAGCCCGGCGCTGCCTGAGCTGCGCCAACTGCACGATGGTCTGCCCCACCTGCTTCTGCCACACAGTCGAAGACGTAACCGACCTGACGGGGCAGACCGCCGAACGCATTCGACAGTGGGACTCTTGCTTCTCGGTAGCTTTCTCCTACCTGCACGGCGGTAGCGTCCGCCAGAGCACACGCGCCCGCTATCGCCAGTGGCTCACGCACAAGCTGGCTACCTGGATCGATCAGTTTGGTGTAACAGGCTGCGTGGGATGTGGCCGCTGCATCACCTGGTGCCCGGTCGGGATCGACCTGACCGAAGAAGTAGCCGCGCTCCGTTCCACCTACCAACCCATCCATCCCGATGACCGCAAAACGACCGCTTAAAGAACTCCTGGCCGAGCATCCGTTCTTTCAGGGGCTTGACGCCCCGTACCTGGAGCTGATTGCCGGATGCGCCCGCAACGTGCGCTTCAACGCCGGAACGTACATCTTTCGAGAAGGCGAACCGGCCACCACCTTTTACCTGATCCGCTACGGCCGCGTGGCCCTCGAAGTGCACCTGCCCGAACGGGGTGCAGTAACCATCCAGACCCTGAGCGAAGGCGACGTGCTGGGCTGGTCCTGGCTGGTGCCCCCGCATCGCAACCAGTTTGACGCGCGGGCCCTGACGCTCGTGCGAGCCCTGGCCTTCGACGGCGCCTGCATCCGCCAGAAATGCACCGAAGATCCGCGCCTGGGCTACGAAATCTTCAGCCGTTTTGTACGAATCATCGTGGAACGCCTGCAGGCTACGCGCCTGCAATTGCTCGACATGTACGGGACGCCCTCCCGACGTCAACCGCTGTACTCCTGACCTTCTATGCCGGCCGAAACGCTCCTGACCTGCCCGCATGCCGTCCGGACCCATGCACCCATGACCCCTGTCCGCTGGCAGGTGGTGCGCCGACGGCGCGAAACGCACGACACCTGCACGCTGGAACTGACTCCGCTTGAAACGAACGGCCTGGTGTTCCGTCCGGGTCAGTTCAACATGCTCTATGTGTTCGGAGTTGGCGAAATCCCTGTATCAATCAGTGGCGACCCCGCCCATCCGGAGCGGCTGGTGCACACAATTCGAGCTGTAGGAGCTGTCAGCGCGGTCCTGTGCCGCCTGCAAAAGGGAGATGTGCTGGGCGTGCGCGGACCATTTGGGAGTGCCTGGCCGGTCGAGGCGGCCGAGGGGCAGGACGTGGTGATCTTGGCAGGCGGCATTGGCCTGGCTCCCCTGCGTCCGGCTATCTATTACCTGCTGCAACACCGCGGCCGGTACGGGCACCTGGTTCTGCTCTACGGCGCCCGCACGCCCCGGGATCTGCTGTACCTGCGCGAGCTGGAACGCTGGCGAGGACGGTTCGACATGCAGGTCGAAGTTACGGTCGACCATGCGGGCACCGGCTGGTTCGGGCACGTAGGTGTGGTCACCACCCTGCTGCCCCGCGCTCATTTTGACCCCGAAGAAACTGTCGCGCTGGTGTGCGGCCCGGAAATCATGATGCGTTTTGCCGCTAAAGCACTCCAGGAGCGCGGTGTAGCGGCCACCCGCATCTACCTCTCCATGGAGCGCAACATGCAGTGCGCTATCGGACTGTGCGGCCACTGCCAGTTTGGCCCCACCTTCCTCTGCAAGGAAGGGCCGGTGTTCAACTTTGCCCGGATCGCCCGATGGCTGACCATTCGTGAGCTCTGAAACCATGACCCGACGCAAACCCAAACTGGCGGTCTGGAAATTTGCCTCCTGCGACGGTTGCCAGCTCACTCTGCTTGACTGTGAAGATGAACTGCTGGCCATAGCCGACGCGGTTGAAATCGCCTATTTTCTGGAAGCGTCACGTGCAACTGTGCGCGGTCCTTACGACGTATCCCTTGTGGAAGGCTCCATCACGACGCCGCACGACGCCGAGCGTATCCGCCAGATCCGAAAACAGTCGCGCTTTCTGGTAACCATTGGCGCGTGCGCCACCGCCGGTGGCATTCAGGCACTGCGCAACTTTCAGGACGTGGCCGAATTCACGCGCATCGTCTATGCCCACCCGGAATACATTGAGACGCTGGCCACTTCGACGCCGATTGCCGAGCACGTACCCGTCGATTTTGAACTGCGCGGCTGCCCGATCAGCAAGCACCAGCTTCTGGAAGTCATCACGGCCTTCCTGCAGGGGCGCCGTCCCAACATCCCCACCTACAGCGTCTGCGTCGAGTGCAAGCGTCAGGGGACGGTTTGCGTCATGGTAGCCCGGGGTACCCCCTGCCTGGGACCCCTGACGCAGGCCGGCTGCGGTGCCCTGTGTCCTCGCTATGACCGAGGCTGCTATGCCTGTTTCGGGCCCAAGGAAACGCCCAATCCATCTTCGCTCATGCACTGGTGGCAGGCCAAACTCCAGGTGTCAACGCGGGATGCCGCTCGAGCGCTACGCACGTTCAACGCATATGCTCCGGATTTTCGTAAGGCTACCCTGCCCTAACCCAGACCTTGATCGGCGGCGATGTCTTCCTCGCGTCAGACCCGTACGATTCGCGTCAACGCCCTGGCCCGCGTGGAGGGCGAAGGGGCCCTGTACCTTCGCATCCACAACAACCGGGTAACCGATGTTCGGCTGCACATTTACGAACCGCCCCGTTTCTTTGAAGCCTTCCTGCGCGGACGCTCTTTTCAGGAAGCACCGGACATCACCGCCCGCATCTGTGGGATCTGTCCGGTCGCCTACCAGATGAGCGCCTGCGCGGCCATGGAGGATGCCTGCGGGGTGGCAGTAACCGGATCCCTTCGGCTGCTGCGTCAGCTTCTCTACTGCGGCGAGTGGATCGAAAGCCATGCGCTCCATGTGTTCATGCTGCACGCACCGGACTTTCTGGGCTACGAAAGCGCTCTCGACATGGCCCGCGATTATCCAGAACAGGTGCAGATGGGCTTGCAGCTCAAAAAAGTCGGCAATGCGCTCATGCGTGTGATCGGCGGCCGCGAAATCCATCCCATCAACGTGCGCGTGGGCGGCTTCTACCGGGTCCCCCGGCCGGAAGAACTGCGTGAACTGGTGGAGCCCCTGCAGTGGGCCCGGGAGGCAGCCTACAACACGGTGCGCTGGGTATCAGGGTTCACGTTCCCGAATTTTGAACAGGACTACGAATTTGTGGCCTTGCATCGCACGGACGAATATGCCATCCTGGATGGCCGTCTGGTATCGAACCGAGGCCTGGACATTCCCATCGCCGCTTTCAACGATTACATCGAAGAAGAACACGTGCCGCACTCCAACGCACTGCACGCCCGCATCCGGGAGCGCGGCGCCTACCTGGTCGGCCCCCTGGCACGTTTCAATCTGAATTTCGACCAGCTCGCTCCGGCGGCTCGGGAAGCCGCCCGCGAAGTGGGTTTCCTGCCCGAATGCCGCAATCCATTCCAGAGCATTATCGCCCGCGCTCTCGAAATGCTGCACGCCTGTGATGAAGCACTGCGTCTGATCAAGGTCTATGAGCCGCCATCGACGCCCTCTCTCGAAGTAGCTCCTCGTGCTGCCACCGGCCATGGCTGCACCGAAGCTCCCCGGGGAATCCTCTACCATCGGTACACCATCGACGCAGAGGGCACCATTCTGGAAGCCCAGATTGTCCCACCGACTGCGCAGAATCAGCGACGCATTGAAGAGGACCTGCGGCACGTTGCCACTCGTTCGCTAGCGCTTTCCGATGAGGAACTGCAATGGCGCTGCGAGCAGGCCATCCGCAACTACGACCCCTGCATTTCCTGCGCCACCCATTTTCTGAAACTGCATGTGGAACGAACATGAACGTGGTGATCGGCATCGGCCATCCGCTGCGGGGCGATGATGCAGCCGGCTTAGAGGCTGTCGCCCAAGTCCGCTCCCGACTGCCCCGAAACGTGCGGCTGTGCGTGCTGTCCGACCCACTGCACCTGCCCGACTGCTGGGAAGGAGCTCATCTGGCCATCGTATGCGATGCCATCTGCTCCGGAGCGCCTCCAGGCACGCTGCACCGGTTTGAGGCGCACAGCAGTCCCCTCCCCGCTTCAATGCGGGCCAGCGTGTCGTCGCATAGCATAGGCCTGGCCGAAGTGATCGAGCTGGCCCGGCAACTGGGCCGATTGCCCCAACGCCTGATCATCTATGGCATTGAAGGCCAGCACTTCGACATGGGCGCGCCACTTTCTCCGGCCGTAGCCGCTGCGTTGCCCCAGGCTGCCGAAGCTATCCTGAAAGAACTTGGCCATGCATGAGCTAAGCGTAGCCCGCGCGCTGGTACAACTCATCGAAACCGAAGCTCGCCGCGCCGGAGCCCGGCGCGTGCGCACCGCCCGCGTAGTGCTGGGCGCCCGCTCCCACCTGTCGCCCGAGACGCTTCGGTTCTATGTGGCGCATCTGGTTGATCCTGCTGGTCCGGCCGCCGACCTCGTGCTCGAATTCGAGCGGCGTCCGATGCGTCTTCATTGTCTGCCTTGTCAGCGGGATTACGAACCCACCGAAACCGACTGGTGCTGCCCGACCTGCGGACGCATCGGGGCCCTGAAGGAAGCAGGGGATGAGGTCTATCTCGAAAGCCTGGAAATCGAATGCGCACCGCAACCAACCGACTGATGCGCTGGCGCCTTCACGTTGAAGGCGCGGTGCAGGGAGTAGGCTTTCGGCCGTTCGTGTATCGGCTGGCCCACGAGCTGGGCCTGACCGGCTGGGTGCGCAATGATCCCCGGGGCGTTACCATTGAAGTCGAAGGCCCGGCGGAGCGGCTGACGCGCTTCCGGGAACGCCTGGAACTGATGCCCCCTCCGGCAGCACGCATCCGGCGCATCACCTGTACAGCGCAGCCGCCGCGGGGTGATGCCACGTTCATCATCGCAGCAAGCCATTCCGAAGGCGAACGCCAGGTATTTCTGCTGCCGGATCTGGCTACCTGCTCTGACTGCCTGCGCGAGCTGTTCGATCCGACCAACCGCCGCTATCGCTACCCGTTCATTAACTGCACCCACTGCGGCCCCCGCTTCACGATCATCGAACGCCTGCCCTACGACCGCCCCCATACCACCATGCGACGCTTCCGCATGTGCATCCGTTGCCAGGCAGAGTACGACAACCCACACGACCGGCGTTTCCATGCTCAGCCCAACGCCTGCCCTGACTGCGGTCCCCATCTGGCACTCTGGGATCGGACCGGCCGCGTGCTGGCCGAGCAGGACGAAGCGCTCCGGCAAGCAGCCGAGGCCATTCGGGCAGGCCACATTGTGGCGGTCAAGGGTCTGGGCGGCTTTCACCTGATGGTCGATGCCCGCAACGAAGGGGCCGTCCGGGCGCTGCGGCACCGCAAAGGACGCGAAGCCAAACCGTTTGCGTTGATGTATCCGTCGCTGGAGGCCGTCCGAGCGCACGCCCAAGTTTCAACAGCGGAAGCCGCTACGCTGACCTCGCCAGCCGCCCCTATCGTCCTGCTCCCCCGAACCGAAGCAAGCTACGAGGCACTGGCGCCCTCGGTAGCCCCTGGCAACCCCTACCTGGGTATCATGCTCCCCTACACGCCGCTGCACCACCTGCTACTGGCGGAGCTGGGCTTTCCGGTCGTAGCTACCAGCGGCAATCGTTCGGAGGAGCCCATCTGCACCGACGAAAGCGAAGCACTGGTGCGGCTCCACGGCCTGGCCGATCTGTTCCTGGTGCACAACCGGCCTATTGCTCGCTACTGCGACGACTCTGTGGTGCGCTTCATGGACGGCCGCCCTGTACTGCTGCGCCGCGCCCGCGGTTATGCGCCTCTGCCTGTGGTGCTGCCTGACGACTGGCCGGAGCACCCTGCGCAGATCCTGGCTGTCGGAGGCCATTTGAAAAACACCGTGGCGCTGGCAGCCAGACGCACAGTATGGCTCAGCCAGCACATCGGCGACCTGGAAACGGCCGAGGCGCGAGCAGCCTTCATGCAGGTGGTGAAGGACTTCCAGCATCTTTACCGGCGCGTGCCCGACGTGGTGGTCTGCGATGCCCATCCGGACTATGCCTCCACGCACTATGCCTGTCGCCTGAGCCGGCCGGTTGTACCCGTCCAGCATCATCTGGCGCACGTATGGGCCTGTATGGCTGAGCATGGTCTTCGGCCGCCCGTGTTGGGCTTTGCCTGGGACGGCACCGGTTACGGTCCGGACGGCCTGGTCTGGGGAGGCGAAAGTCTGCTGATCACGGCCCAGCGCGTCGAACGAGTAGCCCATCTACGACCGTTTCAGCTTCCGGGCGGCAAGGCAGCTATCCGCGAGCCTCGCCGCGCTGCGCTGGGCCTGCTGTATGCCTGGCAGGGGCCGGACGCTTCCTTCCGGTCCCTTCTCCCCCCTGAGGCGTTTACGCCCACCGAACAGCGTCTGCTGCTCCAACTGCTTGAGCGAGGGCTTCATGCGCCCTGGACCACCAGCATAGGCCGCCTTTTTGACGCCATCGCTGCTCTGCTTGGCCTGCGCCTGCGCAACCGTTTTGAAGGCGAAGCAGCCATGCTCCTGGAGTTTGCGGCAGAGCAAGCCCGGCACTTCGGCTCACCCTATCCCCTGGCATTACGCGAGCAGCAGGGCCGGATCGTGCTCGACTGGGCTCCCCTGCTTGAAGCATTGCAGACCGACTGCGCGCGCGGCTTACCCCCTGAGACCATTGCCCGGCGCTTTCATGAAGGCCTGGCCGCAACCATCGTGGCCGTAGCCCGGCGCGTGGGCTGCGCGACCGTGGTGCTCAGCGGAGGATGCTTCCAGAATCGCCTGCTTACGGAAACAACGCTCCGGCTACTCCGCGCAGCCGGCTTCTGCCCGTATATTCACCAAGAGGTACCCCCCGGGGATGGAGGCCTGGCCCTGGGCCAGGTAGCTGCCCTGCGCTGGGGACTCACCCTGCCGGCCACCCCCGCCAACGCATCCAGAAGCCATGTGTCTGGCCGTACCCGGTAAGATTGTCGCCATCCTTGACAACGAACCGCTTACCCGGCGCGGCAAAGTGGACTTTGGTGGCATTCAGAAAGAGATCAACCTGACGTTCGTGCCGGAAGCGCGCGAGGGCGACTATGTCATGGTACATGTGGGCATCGCCATCAGTGTGGTAGACGAAGCCGAGGCGCACCGCGTCTTCGAGTATCTGCGGCAAATTGACGAGCTGGATGAACTGAATTCGCCCGACGCCTCATGAAATTTATTGACGAATACCGGGACCGCGAGGCAGCCCTGCGCTACGCTCGCCAGATTGCAAAGATCACCACCCGTCCCTGGACCATCATGGAAGTCTGTGGCGGGCAGACGCACGCCATTGTGCGTTTCGGGATTGATGAGCTGCTCCCACCCGACATAACGCTGGTCCACGGTCCCGGCTGCCCGGTCTGCGTGACGCCCGTAGAACTCATCGATCAGGCCATTGCCATCGCATCGATGCCAGGCGTGATCTTCTGTTCATTTGGCGACATGCTGCGCGTGCCAGGAACGCAGGGCGACCTGTTTTCGGTCAAAGCCCGCGGCGGCGACGTCCGCATCGTCTACTCGCCGCTCGACGCCGTCCGCCTGGCCGCGCAGCATCCAGACCGCGAGGTTGTCTTTTTTGCAGTTGGGTTCGAAACCACGGCACCGGCCAATGCACTGGCCGTGCTACAAGCCCACCAAATGGGCCTGAAGAATTTTTCGATCCTGGTAGCCCATGTGCTGGTCCCCCCTGCGATGGAAGCCATCCTGCAATCGCCTGGCAACCGCGTGCAGGGTTTTCTGGCAGCCGGTCATGTCTGCACGGTTATGGGCTACCAGGAATACGAACCCATCGCCCGGAAGTACCGGGTACCCATTGTGGTAACCGGTTTTGAGCCGCTGGATCTGTTGCAGGGACTCTACATGTGCATTCGCCAGCTTGAAGAAGGACGCTGCGAAGTCGAAAACCAGTACACTCGTTCTGTACGCCGTCAGGGCAACAGAGCAGCCCAGCAGCACATTCAGGAGGTGTTTGAGGTTGTGCCGCGCAAATGGCGAGGAATTGGCGAACTGCCCCGGAGTGGCCTGGGCCTTCGCGCTCCCTACCAGGCCTATGATGCAATGCGCAAGTTTGGCGTCGTTGCCCGGACGGTCGAAGTGCATTCAGAATGCATTGCCGGCGAAGTGCTGCAGGGCGCCCGAAAGCCGACCGACTGCCCGGCCTTTGGCACGCGCTGCACGCCTGAGCAGCCGCTGGGCGCCCCGATGGTATCCTCCGAGGGAGCCTGCGCCGCCTATTATCGATATCGTCGGTTCACGCAAAAACATGCCGAAACACCATGAGCGGGGAAACCGACTTTATGCCCACGTGTCCGCTGCCCCTTCAGCAATACCCACAGGTGCTACTGGCACACGGAGGCGGCGGTCGCCTGATGCACCAGCTCATTGATGCCTTTGCCGCTACCTTTGCCAGTGCGGAGCTGAATCGCCGGCACGACGGAGCTACCCTGCGCATAGGCCGCGAGCGGCTGGCATTCACCACCGATGCCTTTGTGGTGCAGCCGCTCTTCTTTCCCGGCGGAGATATTGGCAGGTTAGCTGTCTGCGGTACGGTAAACGATCTGGCCATGTGCGGGGCCCGCCCGCTCTATCTGAGCGTCAGCTTCATTTTAGAAGAAGGATTGCCCATGGAAACGCTTGGCCGCGTGGTCCAGTCGCTGCAGGCAACGGCCCGAGAGGCCAGCGTTCAGATCGTTACTGGCGACACCAAGGTGGTTGACCGGGGCAAGGGGGACGGAATCTTTATCAGTATGGCGGGCCTGGGGCTTATTGAGCACAGCCAGCCGATTGGTCCGGAGGCGGTGCGTCCGGGCGATGTGGTGTTGCTTAGCGGCGACATCGGCCGGCACGGCATTGCAATTATGGCCGTGCGCGAAGGCCTGTCCTTTGAGACTACAATTGAAAGCGACTGTGCCCCGCTAACTACACCGGTACTGAAGCTGCTCAAGGCTGGCGTCGAGCTGCACTGCCTGCGAGATCTGACGCGCGGCGGCCTGGCGGCAGCGCTGATTGAAATTGCCCAGGCAAGCGGCCTTACCATCGAGCTTGATGAGACCGCCATCCCGATCCGACCGGAGGTGCAGAGCGCCTGCGAGCTGCTGGGGCTCGATCCGCTTTATGTGGCGAACGAAGGACGCTTTGTAGCCATCGTGCCCGAGGCAGAGGCAGCACGTGCCCTGGCCGTGTTACAGACAGAGCCAGTCAGCGCAGGCGCCTGTCTGGTCGGCCGCGTAATCCAGAACGGTCCGGTCGGGTTCGTTACGCTCCGCACTTCCCTGGGTACCACACGCGTACTCGACCTGTTTAGCGGCGAACAGCTACCGCGAATTTGTTAAATACATCCACGGAAATTCGCTTTTTTGGGGTTCCCGGCTCTATGGCGTCAAGGTAGTACGCCGGCGCAGTAAGCGTTCTGCGCCGCGCCTTCCCCCTGAACGGCTCTTTGTTTTCTCCGGAAAACAGCATCCAGAACAGATCTTTAGCAAAGTGTAACAAACAGCCCTCGAATTCGTCTACAGAGTCATCCGGCGCAATTAACGACGGATAGCCATGCGATCAGGTATGCTTACACGCATCTGCGCTCTGGGCGCGCTCTGGGTAATGTTGGTCACCCCCACCCTCGCCCAGCAGGTCCAGCGAATTACTTTTGAAGAAGCGCTTCGACTGGCCCTGCAACGCAACCCGGCGATTCAACAAGCCGCCAACGAACGCAAACGTAGCGAGATCGGCCTGGCCAGTGCCCGCAGCAACTTTTTGCCAGACCTGAGCCTTTCGATTGGTGCCAGTCGGGACTACGGACGAAACTTTGTGCTGGAAGAAGGCCGGCTGGTCAATCAAATTACCCACTACTTTAGCTCCAGCATTGCAGCCAACCTGAATCTCTTCAACGGATTCCGGGATCTGAACGCCGTCGCCCAGGCGCGCTACCAGGTAGCTGCCAGTGAGTTGAACTTTGTCCGGCAGCGCGAAACCGTGCTGTTCAATGTGATTTCGACCTTCCTGGCGTTGATCGAGGCGCAGGAACAGGTGCGCATTCAGGAAGAGAACCTGGCTGCCCAGCGCGCCCTGCTGGAGCAGATTGAAGCCTTCGTGCAGGTAGGCAGCCGACCTGTTGCCGATCTGTACCAGCAGCAGGCACAGGTAGCAGCCGCCGAGCTGAACTTGATCAACGCCCGACGCAACCAGCAGCTTCAGGAAGCGAATCTGATTCAGCTATTGCAGCTCGATCCGTTCGGCGCCTATGAGTTTGTGATCCCGGAAGTTGATACGCAGGCGTTGGGGCTTCGGGAATATGACGTGCAGGTGCTGTTGCAGGCAGCCCTGGAGCGCCGGTCCGACCTGCAGGCACTTGAGGAGCAGATTCAGGCGGCAGCGTACGGCGTGCGTATTGCCCGGGCTACCTACTGGCCCACGATTTCACTCCGGGCCAGTTATGGTTCCAGCTACACCGATCTGGCTCCTGTAGCCTTCCGCGACCAGTTCTTTGATCGGAACCGGCGCGGCTCAATTGGCCTGAGCTTATCTTTCCCCATCTTTGACCGGTTCACAACACGCCACAACGTCCAGCGGGCACGGATTGAGCTGGAAAATACCCGGTTGCGGCTCCAGCAGCTCCGGCAAGAGATCGCCACGCAAGTGCGCCAGGCGTACCTGGACTATGAAACGGCGCGCCAGCAATACAAAACAGCCCAGGTGCAACTCCAGGCGGCGCGTCAGGCGCTGGAAGCAGCGCAGGAGCGTTACAACGTGGGCTCGGCTACCCTGGTCGAACTGACCCAGGCCCGGGCTACCTATGTGCAGGCCGAATCGGACCTGGTGCGCGCCCGCTATACCCTGGTGTTCCGGCAGAAACTCATCGACTACTACGTGGGCACGCTGGTGCCTGAACTGGACGCGTTGCGATAAGGCAAAACTGAAAGTTGAAACCGATGGCGCTCTCAAAAGCAACCCGCCGATTGTTGATTATGCTGGCCGTTATGCTCGGCCTCCTGGTAGTAATCGGCGTGGGAGGACGTGCCCTGGGACTGTTTAAACAGGAAACTGGTATCGAAGTCGAAGTGGCAAAAGCCACGCGTCGTACCATTACGCAGGTCGTTACGGCCTCCGGACGCGTGCAGCCTGAAGTGGAGGTAACCATCAGTCCCGATGTTTCAGGCGAGATTGTTGAATTGCTGGTGCGCGAAGGAGACCGGGTAGAGCGCGGCCAACTGCTGGCTCGAATTCGACCCGACTTCTACGAAGCGCAGGTGCAGCAAGCCGAAGCTGGCGTAGCGCAGGCGCGTGCTACGCTCAAGCAGCGCGAGGCCGATCTGATCCGCGCCGAAGCTGAGTTTAAGCGACAGCAGGCCCTTTATGAAAAACAGGCCATTTCCGCCAGCGACTTCGAAGCAGCCCGCACGCAGTATGAGGTGGCCAAGGCAGCCCTGGAAGCAGCCCGCTACGCTGTGGAAAGCGCAGAAGCCCGGCTCCGGGAAGCTCGCGAACAACTGGCCAAAACCATGATCTACGCGCCCATGAGCGGCATCGTCAGTAAGCTGGACGTAGAGCTGGGCGAACGCGTAGTCGGCACCAGCCAGATGGCCGGCACCGAAATGATGCGTATTGCGCGGCTGGACCAGATGGAGCTGGAGGTGGAGGTGAATGAAAACGATGTGGTGAACGTTTCGGTCGGCGACACGGCTACCATCCATATCGATGCCTATCCGGAGCGCACCTTCCGCGGCGTGGTCACCGAAATTGCCAATTCGGCCCGCATAGCCAACATGGGCACGCAGGAGCAGGTCACCAACTTCCCGGTGAAAGTCCGCATTCTGGGTACGGTTGCCCTGCCCGAGGCAGGTCCCTCGGTCGTTGCGCGGGCTGAAGAAGTGCCAGCCCCTGCCGAGCTGCTCCCGCCGCTGCGTCCCGGCATGAGCGGTACTGTAGACATCTACACAAAAACCGTTTTCAATGCCGTTGCCGTCCCCATTCAGGCCGTTACGGTACGCGATTTCAATCGCGTGCGTCCCGAGGGCGAAACAGCCCCCGCCGATACGGCCAGCAATCCGCTGGCCCTCCAGGAAGACCTGCGCAAGGTTGTCTTTATTGTGGAAGACGGTAAAGCCCGCATGGTCGAAGTGCAGACGGGCATCTCCGATGATACGCATATTGAAATCGTCTCAGGCCTGCAGGGCGGCGAAACGGTAATCATCGGTCCTTATCGGGCCGTCAGCCAGACCCTGCGGCCTGGCATGCCGGTGCGCATCCAGCAGCCCCGACTCGGCCGGCGCATCATGGCAACAGTACAATAAGCCAACCCGAACGGTGAACCATGGCGGCAATAACCGATAACCGGCGCCCGCTCATTCAACTGCGCGACGTGACCAAGATCTATCAAATGGGCACCCAGCAGGTGCGGGCGCTTGACGGCGTGTCGCTGGACGTGTACCCGAACGAGTACGTGGCCATCATGGGACCTTCCGGCTCCGGAAAATCCACGCTGATGAACATCATCGGCTGTCTCGATACGCCCACCAGCGGCACCTACTACCTGAACGGCCGCGATGTGAGCCGGCTTTCGGACGACGAGCTGGCCCGCATTCGCAACAAAGAAGTGGGCTTCGTCTTTCAAACGTTCAACCTGCTTCCCCGCGTCAATTGCCTGCAGAACGTCGAGCTACCGCTTATTTACGCCGGCGTGCGCAAAAGCCAGCGGCGCGCCCTGGCCGAGGCCGCGTTGCGAAGCGTCGGGCTGGGCGACCGCATGCATCACAAACCCAACGAGCTCTCTGGCGGCCAACGCCAACGCGTGGCTATCGCTCGGGCGCTGGTCAATAATCCTTCCATAATTCTGGCCGACGAACCCACCGGCAATCTGGACACAAAAACCGGTGAGGAAATCATGCGGCTCTTCGAGCTGCTCTACCGCCAGGGCCACACGCTGCTGGTGGTCACGCATGAACATGACATTGCCCACCACGCCCGCCGCATCATCCATTTGCGCGATGGCCGAATTGAACGCGACGAGCCGGTAGCCCAACCGCTCCTGGCGGATCTAGACCTGAACGCAACCGTCTGACCAATGGAATTACCCATTCTCTACGAAGACACGGACCTGCTCGCCATCCACAAACCCGAAGGGCTGGCTGCTATTCCCGAACGCGATCCGTCTCGCCCTTCGGCGCGGCGGCTGCTCGAAGAAGCGCGCGGCGAACGCCTCTGGGTGGTCCATCGACTGGACAAAGAGGCCTCGGGCGTGTTGCTGTTCGCCCGTAACGCCGAAGCCCATCGCTACTTGAACACGCTTTTTGAGCGCCGACAGGTGACCAAGCGGTACCGGGCACTGGTGCATGGACAGGTCTCGCCGGCGCAGGGACAGATTCAGGCGCCAATCCGACTGTACGGCTCGGGCCGCATGGGGGTCGATCCGGAGCGCGGCAAACCCAGCGAGACGCGCTATCGAGTGCTGGAACACCTGGGAGATGCCTATACGCTGCTCGAAGCCCTACCGCTGACAGGCCGCCGGCATCAGATCCGGGTGCATCTCTACCACATCGGCCATCCTATCGTCGGAGATCTTCGCTATGGCGACCGGTCGATGCAGCAACACTACCCCCGCCTCATGCTGCACGCGCTCAGCCTCCGCTTTCGCCATCCGGCTGGACAGGAACTGGAAATCGTGGCGCCTGTGCCCGAAAGTTTTCAGCAGGTGCTTGCAACGCTCCGAGCCACCGAAGACGCTTCCGCCACCGCCCACTCGGCGACCACTTCGTCGCCCTCCACCACATAAAATCGACGCAAGAGCGGCGCTACCAGACAGGCATGATTGGGCACGATCTGGACGCGATCTCCAATTTGCAACGTGGTGCCGCCCCGCACGTGCATCCAGCCATGCTCCTCCGAAAGACGCGCTATGCGCGCGTGCGGCAGCGGCGTCCGGCTGGCCGGACGGTAAAGCGGTAGCCCGTAGCCCTGCGTGCCGTATCCCTGATCGGTGGAAAGGGCCTTCTTACCGGCATCCAGAAAGACCCACCAGCCTCCGCGACCGTCTGGTTTGCGACTGACGACCCGGGCCAGCACGGTCAGCGCGCAGTCGTCCAGCGTGCAACTGCCCAGCGCCACCTGCATGGCATCGTGAAAAACGTAGTTGCCGGGCCGCATTTCGGTAATCCGAAATCCCTGCTCCGTCCGATTCGTAAAGTAGTGAGCGGTGGGCGTAGATCCCACGCTGAGTTCAAGCTGACCAGGCGTAGCCAGACCGGCCTGATGCAGCACGACCGCTGCGGCCAGAAGCCGGTCGCGCTCTTCAGCAGCCACCCGGCGCAATGCGTCTATCGGAGACTCTCCAGATTGAGGCCCATGATACGCCTGGCCCGCATGGGTGAGCAGGCCGATCAGCCGCAGCCCTGGACTTTCCTGAATCAGCCGAGCGCACGCTACCAGATGCCGAGCGTCATCCCAGCGCACCCCTGTGCGTCCAAAACCGGTATCCACTTCCAGCAACACCCTGGCCTGGCGGCCACGTTCCGCAAAAAAAGCCGAAGCTTCTCGGATCGCTTCCGGCGTGTCGAGACAGAAAGAAAGACGGGCGCGCTCCATTAGCGGGAGCAGGCGCTCGTAGCGATCGGCGCCAACGGTGGGATAGGCCAGCCGCACCTCCGTAAAACCGGCCGCCACAAAAGCCTCCGCTTCATCAACGGTGGCCACGGTGATGCCGACCGCCCCTACTTCCTGCTGCAGACGCGCCAGATCTGGCGATTTGTGCGTTTTAACATGGGGGCGCAGCGCCACCCCTTCCTGCGCAGCCCGCTGTTGCATGGCGCGCAGGTTCTTTAGCAGACGCGTCCGGTCGATCAGGGCAGCCGGCGTAGGTAATTGTTCTAAAAAACGGCTTCCCATGCTTTGGCTGCGGCTTTTCGGGGAGTGCTGACAGATCCAAACAGGTGCCGCCACCAGGGGCTTTCTGTCGACAAGATAGCAGCAATCCACCGACAGGCACAACCCTACGCCTGAGCTGCCACCCTTTTCAACCCACTTCAGACGCGTCAGCCAGATTCAGGGGCGAATGCGCTGGCCCACCTGCCCCATCGCCACGCGCAGTCGGTTGCGGGCCCGCTCCAGCGCCGCTTCCGCCTCGGCGCGTTCTTCCGGGGTCTGGGCCTTCTGGAGGCGCTCCAGCGCTCGTTGCTCCGCTGCCCGCGCCCGCTCTACGTCAATTTCAGAAGCAGGTTCAGCGGTCTCGGCCAGGATCGTTACTGTGTTGCCCAGCACTTCCACAAAGCCGCCGCTTGTTGCGAATGTGATCCGCTCACCTGCCGGCGTTGTCACAAAAAGGGGGCCCACCGTAATGGCAGCCACCATCGGTGCGTGATTGTAACGCACCTCAAATGACCCCTCCACGCCGGGCGCGCGCACGCTGAGCGCCTCACCGCGAAAGACGCGCCGGTCGGGCGCCACAATTTCTACAAAGAGCGTCCGTGCCATAATCAGGCCTCGGCTTCTTTGAGCATCTGTTCGCCCGCTTCGATCACCTCTTCGATCGTGCCACGCAGCAGGAAGGCACGCTCAGGCAGATGGTCCAGCTCACCGTCCAGAATCATACGGAAGCCCCGGACGGTGTCCTCAATCTTGACATACTTGCCCGGAATGCCCGTAAACTGTTCGGCCACGAAGAAGGGCTGACTCAGGAAGCGCTGCACGCGCCGGGCCCGGTGCACCACGAGTTTATCCTCTTCGGAGAGCTCATCCATCCCCAGGATGGCAATGATGTCTTGCAGTTCCTTGTAGCGCTGCAGGATTTGCTTGACTTCCTGGGCCACCCGGTAGTGTTCTTCGCCCACGATGTTTGGATCCAGGATGCGGCTGGTAGACTCCAGCGGATCGACGGCCGGGTAGATCCCCTGGGCCGCCAGTTGGCGGCTGAGCACCGTCGTCGCATCCAGGTGGGCAAAGGTAGTGGCCGGTGCCGGGTCGGTCAGGTCGTCGGCCGGCACATAGATCGCCTGGAAGGAAGTGATCGCGCCGTGCTTGGTGGAGGTGATGCGTTCCTGCAACTCACCCATTTCCGTAGCCAGCGTGGGCTGGTATCCTACGGCCGAAGGCATCCGCCCCAGCAGCGCCGATACCTCCGAGCCTGCCTGCGTGAAACGGAAAATATTGTCAATGAAGAGCAGCACGTCACGTCCTCCCAGATCCCGGAAGTATTCGGCAATGGCCAGGCCGGTCAGCGCCACGCGCGCGCGGGCGCCCGGCGGCTCGTTCATCTGCCCGAAGACCAGCGTGGCCTGACTGTTCTTCAGTTCCTCAAAATCCACTTTCGACAGATCCCAGCCGCCCTCCTCCATGGACTTGAGGAACTCTTCGCCGTAGCGGATGACTTTGCTTTCGAGCATCTCGCGGAGCAGGTCGTTCCCTTCACGCGTACGCTCCCCTACACCGGCAAAGACCGAAAGCCCCTCGTGCGCCTTGGCAATGTTGTTGATCAGCTCCATGATGAGCACCGTCTTGCCCACGCCGGCGCCACCGAAGAGCCCAACCTTCCCTCCGCGCATGACCGGTTGGATCAGGTCGATCACCTTGATGCCCGTCTCCAGCATCTCAATCCGGGTGGCCAGTTCCTCAAAGGGCGGCGCAGGCGCATGAATGGGCCGATACCCTTCGGCCTTAGGCTGGGGCAAACCATCGATGGCCTGGCCCACCACGTTGAAGAGCCGCCCGCGAATTTCCGGACCAATAGGCACCGAAATCGGACGGTCCAGGTTGCGCACCGGTGTGCCCCGCGTCAACCCGTCGGTCGAGTCCATGGCAATAGCTCGCACCCGGTTTTCTCCCAGGTGCTGCTCCACTTCCAGCACCAGCTCACTGCCGTCCTCGCGCTCAATAATCAGCGCGTCATAAATTTCCGGAAGCTGCCCTTCGGGAAACTCAACATCTACCACCGGGCCGATGATCTGAACCACCCGGCCGACCGCCTGATCCGTTTTGATTTCCATGCCGAATGCTCGTTTCGTTTGCCTGTTGTGCGCTTCCTGAAAGCGGGAAGTAACCGACTATAGACACCCTGCAAAGATAATGCTTTCTGCAACGCATGTAGCCGTGCAACGGTCAAAACTACTGGATTGATCTCAAAGAATCCGGGAAATTTGGCAAGAACAAGGCGGTTACCCTGTTCACGGCTGTTGCACAACGACGTTGCACACAAAGATGCCGTTTTTTTACCTTGCCGCGTGGCAACCCAACAGTCGTCTGAAAAAATATGGGCAGGTTTCGTCTTGCTTGCTGGACCGGCCTGCTACTGGCCGCTCCCCTGACTGCGCAGCCGTTGCTGTCGCCTGAGGCCTTCCTGGGCTATCCGCTGGGCACGCGTTTTACGCCGCATCACCGCGTAGTCGCCTATTTTGAATACGTAGCGCGCACCTCTCCCCGCGTGCAACTGGTTCAGTATGGCGAAACGTACGAAGGCCGGCCGTTGCTCCTTGCCATTATCTCGTCGCCCGAAAACCTGGCGCGTATCGAAGCGCTTCGCACCGACAATCTTCGCCGAGCGGGTCGTCTGCCCGGCACGCCCTCCCCCGACGGACCGGTGTTCGTATGGCTCAGCTACAATGTGCATGGCAACGAGGCCGTCAGCACCGAAGCTGCCTTGTTGACTCTTTACACGCTGGCCCACCCCGATAGTCAGCGCACCGGCGCCTGGCTCGAGCAAGCGGTCGTGCTCCTCGATCCCTGCCTGAATCCCGACGGACGCGAACGCTACGTGCAGTGGTACCATCGCATGCTCGGAGCACGGCCTAACCCCGATCCGCTGGCCCGAGAACACCACGAACCCTGGCCCGGCGGCCGCACCAACCACTACTACTTCGACCTGAACCGCGACTGGGCCTGGGGCACGCAGCAGGAAACCCGAGCCCGCCTGGCCATCTACCAGCAGTGGATGCCGCAGATTCATGTGGACTTCCACGAGCAAAGCGTGGATGAACCTTACTACTTTGCCCCCGCTGCCCGCCCCATTCATCCCCTGATCACCGACTGGCAACGCGCGCTTCAGGACTCTATCGGCCGCAACCATGCTCGCTATTTCGACGCCGATGGCCGACTGTACTTCACACGCGAGGTGTTTGACCTGTTCTATCCCGGATACGGCGATACCTGGCCCACCTTCAACGGTGCCATTGGCATGACCTACGAGCAAGGGGGAGGAGGCCGCGCCGGTCTGGCCATCCAGACTGGCGAAGGCGATACGCTCACCCTAGCCCAGCGCATCCGAAATCATTACACTACAGGCCTTTCAACCATCGAAGCAGCCGTCCGACACCGCCGCACGTTGCTGACCCAGTTTGCACGCTACTTTGCCCGCGCGCAAACGCAACCCGCCGGACGCTACCAGGCCTTCCTCATTCGAAACAGCACGTATCCTGATCGCCTGGCTGCCCTGACTGCCCTGCTCGAGCAACAGGGCATCCGCTACGGCACGCTCACGCGCGCGCGCACGGTCGAAGGCATCGACTATTCAACCGGCACCCGCCGACGCATCGAAGCGCGCCCTGGCGACCTGGTGGTGAGCGCCTATCAGCCAGCCGGCGTACTGGCGCAGGTGCTGTTCGACCCCACTCCGGTGCTCCCTGATTCGCTCACCTATGATATTACAAGCTGGGCACTTCCTTACGCGTTCGGACTGGAAGCCTATGCCCTGACCGAACGCCTGGAACCGGACCAGGAAGGATGGCAACGACCGGCTCTCTCGCCACCCTCCTCCCGCCCCTACGCTTACCTGGTACGCTGGGGAGGGCTTGATGCGGCTCGCTTCCTGGCAGAGGTGCTTCAACGAGGCGTCCGCGTCCGAATGGCCGAAGAACCACTGCGCCTGAATGGCCAGCGCTTTGAAGCCGGCACGTTGATCCTTACCCGTGCCGACAACGAGCACCTGGGCGCACGCTTCGATCCGATTGTACGCCGAGCAGCACGCCGGTGGCACCAACCACTCTACTCCACCTCCACTGGTTTCGTTGAGGAAGGCCCTGATCTGGGTTCATCCCGCGTGCGGTTTCTTCGCAAACCCCATGTTTATCTGCTGGCCGGGCCACCTACCTCTGCCTATGCCACCGGAGCCATCTGGCACTTTTTCGATCAGGTGCTGCACTATCCGGTTACGCTGATCGAGCGCGATGAACTGAATGAACTGCTGCTTGAAGCTGGCGATGTGCTGATTCTACCGCACGGCGTTTACCGCAGCAGCGAATGGCCTATCGAAGCCCTTCTGGAAGGCGTGCGGCGCGGTGCCCGGCTGATTGCCCTGGAAGGAGCGCTTAACCTGCTAACTGGCCAGCAAGGAGTACATCTCAAACAACGACAGGCCAAAGGGGATCAGCAGGAGCGTACCGGACCGCGCCGCTACGGAGACCGCGAACGGGAAGCGATCAGCGACCGCGTACCAGGAGCCATCTATCGCGTGCAGCTTGACCCCACGCATCCCCTGGCCTTTGGCCTACCGCGCTACTTTACGCTGAAACGCAGCACGCGAGCCTACGAGCTATTGAAAGACGGGTGGAACGTTGCCTGGCTCGACGAGGGCCGGCCGCGCAGCGGGTTTGCGGGCTACCGAACCTTTGACCGCCTCCGAGAAACGCTGGTTGTAGGAACGCAGCGCCTGGGCCGCGGCACGCTCGTCTTTTTCGTGGACGACCCGCTCTTCCGGGGATTCTGGCATGCTGGCCAGGTACTGTTTGCAAACGCCGTATTCTTCGGGGAATAGCCCACGTACCGGCACGATCGCCGGCGCCCTCTGCAAAACCACCGGCCTGACAAACCCGAACGCGGCGCCACCGAGCGGTCCGCTCAGGCCGTCTCAGGCGCCGGACGGGGCGGACGAAACAGCTCGGCACAGCGAGCAAACTGATCGGCCAGACCGATCAGCACAAGCCGATCACCGGGTTCAATGCGGAAGTCGCCGGCCGGACTGCCGATGGTGCGGCTGCCCCGCCGCACTGCCAGCACGGTCAGTCCGTAGCGCTGGCGCAGATTTAACTCGGCCAACGTTTTGCCCGCCACTGGCGCTCCTTCACGCACCACCACAGCGCGCGTATGCAATCCTTCTTCGTCAAGCCCTTGCAGCACCATTAAATGGGCTTCTTGAATACTGCCCCGAAAGATCCGATAGTCTCCCGAGCGAATGGCGGCGACCTGCCGTTCAATCTCATCTTCCGGGACAAAGTAAGCCTGCAATACCTGCGTAAAAATGCGCACCGATGTCTCCAGCTCCTCAGGCACCACGATGTCAGCGCCTGCCTGTTGCAACGCTTCTACATCCCGCAAAAAGCGCGTGCGCACAATGATCTGCAGCGTTGGATTCAGAAACCGTGCAAGTTCCACGATGCGCCGCGTGGCGGCCTCATCGTTGATCGCTACGACGCACACCTTGGCCTGCTCAATAGCGGCATGCTCCAGAATATGCCGGCGACTGGCATCTCCGTACAGGATAGGAAGACCTTCCTGGCGGGCTGTTCGGACCGTGTGGGGATTCAACTCAATCACAATAAATGGAATGCCTGTCTCGCGAAGCACCCGTACCAGGCGCTGCCCGGCTGGTCCGTACCCTACCACAACGACATGGTCTTCCAGCGCCGTCGTTGCATGCGAGGCTGCAGGCGCTGCCGCATCTCGCTGAAGCAGACGCGCGTTCAGGTGCCGTCCAAGCGCTATCAGCAACGGGGTGATAGCCATAAGCAGTACGGTTGCGGCCAGCAACCCCTGCGTGCCTGCTTCGCCCATGCCGGCCGGCGTCAGGCCTACGTCGCGTCCGGCCTGCGCCAGCACGAACGAAAACTCTCCAATCTGCGCCAGCATCAGTCCAAGCGCCAGGGCTACACGGATCGGATACCCCAGCAACCGGGCGGCAGCGGCAGTGGCGGCTACCTTAATCAGCAGGACACCGAGCACAATGCCGGCTACCAGCCCGGGCTGCGCCAGCACAAACGACACGTCCAGCAGCAACCCCACCGACACAAAGAACACCGCATTAAACAGCGCCTTCAGCGGCAGAATTTCACTCAAGGCATACTCGCTGTACGCACTTTCGCTGACCACCAACCCGGCCAGAAAAGCCCCCAGCGCCAGGCTGACCCCGAACAGGCTGGTTACCCAGGCCGTGCCAAAGCAAATAGCGACGACGGTCAGTAAGAACAGCTCGTGGCGTCGCGTGCGGGCAATGCGTTCCAGCAGCCCGGGAACAATCCGACGCGCCAGCACCAGCACGCCGCCTACCACCAGCAACGCCTCCCCCAGCGCACGCAGCGTACCAGACGCAGAGCCATATTCCCCTCCCAGCACGGGCACCAGCAACACCATGGCCACAATCGCCAGATCCTGAAAGATGAGCATCGCCACCGCTAACCGTCCTACCACCGTATCCGTCTCCTGCCGGTCGCTGAGCACGCTCAGCACAATAGCCGTGCTGCTGAGCGCCACCAGAAAGCCTGTAAAGAGGGCCAGCCGCACCTCAACCCCCACCGCCAGAGCCAGGCCCAGCACAATAAGCGTCGTGAGCCCTACCTGCAACCCGCCTCCCAGCAACAATTCGCGCCAGATGCGCCGAAGCTGATCCAGCCTGAACTCAATGCCAATTGTGAAGAGCAGCAGAATGACTCCGATTTCAGCCGTGCTCTGAATGAGCGTTTCGTTACGCACCAGTCCAAGCACCCCCGGACCAATCAGCACACCGGCCAGGAGAAACCCCACAATCGGAACCAACCGGATCTGATAGCACAGGTAAGCGATAAGGACGCTCGTCACCACGAGCGCCACCAGCTCTCCCAGAAAAGGCAATCCAATCCCGGCCAGCAGCATGCACTCAGACGTATTTGTCGCCCCGCACCACCTCGACGGGCTGCGCGTAAACAATCACGGCATAATGTTGAAAATAATGTTCGGCCACATGCTCAATAATTCGCTCCGCTACCTCCGGACTGACAATGGTTTCAATCTTTACGTTGTGTCCTTCCCATTCGCTGGCCCGCACGCCGCGTGAGCCCTCACCTGACACATCGGTCAGCGTATAGCCCCGAGCCCCCAGCTCTTTCAACGTGCGCAGCAGCCGTTCCTGCAGCACGCGCTCGGCTACTATCGTCACGAGCTTGAGCGTTACGGTTGGCATGGAACTATCCTTCTATCCATTGGGCTAAGGCAAAATACAGTGGAATTCCCAGCGTCAGGTTAAACGGGAAGGTAATGCCCAGCGAGGCCGTCAGGTAATACGATGGGTTGGCTTCGGGCAGGGAGATGCGCACGGCTGCCGGCGCTGCAATGTAGGACGCACTGGCTACCATCGCCCCCAGTACAGCGCGGCCGCCTACCGACAGCCCAGCCCAGGATCCCAGCACAACCGCCAGCGAGCCGTGCAGCAGCGGCATCACAATGCCAAACCCGACCAGAAACGCTCCCGCCTTCTTGAGATCGCGCAGCCGTCGCGCAGCCACCAGTCCCATTTCAAGCAGAAAGAGCGTGAGCGCTCCTTTGAAGCCACTCACAAAGAACGGTGCCACCTGCTGGAGCCCTTCCATGCCTGAAAGATACCCGATGATCAAGCCCCCTACCAGTAGCACGATGCTGCGCCCGGCCAGCACTTCGTGCAGTCCTTCACGCCAGGATCCGTGATGGTTGCTGCGCATGAAGGCGATCATAAGCGCAACCACAATAGCCGGCACCTCAAGCATGGCTACCAGCGCCGGCATAAATCCTTCAATTGAATGCCCCTGCACCTGTCCAAACGCCTGCGCCGCAATAAACGTTACTGCCGACACCGAGCCGTAGTGGGCTGCAATAGCCGCCGCGTTGACGCGGTCCATACGCCCCAGCTTGCGCAGCACCACATACGAGGTGATCGGCGTCACAACGCCCAGCAGCAACGTTACCAGCGCCGGCCCTACTACGGCTGACCACGGCGTATGGCTCAGCTCGGCCCCTCCTTTGAGCCCAATGGCCAGCAGCAGATAAATCGACAGCGCCTGGTACAGGGGTTCGGGAAACGAAAGATCGCTGCGAATGAGCTGCGCTACAATGCCCAGCACAAACGCCAGTACAATAGGCGAAAGCAGGTTGGTCAGCAGCACGTCCAGCATGGCACGGCTCCGGCTGGTCTGCAAAAAAAGCCGGCCGGCCAACGGGGGGCGCCTTGCTCATGTTTCATGCGGAAAGAGCTTTTGCCTGATGAATTTTTCGTGCCCGCGCCAGAAAGACCCAGCCTAATAGCCCGGCCAACAACGAGGCGCTCAGGATGCCTACCTTGGCTTGATCCAGCAACAAGGGATCGGGGAAAGCCAACCCGGCAATAAACAGGGCCATGGTAAACCCAATCCCACACAGGCATCCCACACCCAGCAACTGCCCCCAGGTAACTCCTGCCGGCAGCTCAGCCAGCCGTAACCGCACCGCCAGCCAGGCAGTCAGCAGCACGCCGATGGGCTTGCCCACCAACAGGCCCAGTACAACGCCCAGCGTAACAGAGTGCGTCAGGCTGAGCCCACTGTCGCCGCCCAGCGCCACGCCTGCATTGGCCAGCGCAAATACCGGCATAACGAAATACGCCACCAGCCCATGCAATCCATGCTCCATGCGGGTCAGGGGGGCTTCGACGTGCTCACAGGCCTGCTGCAACGAGTAAACCGCATCCCGCTGATCTTCGCTGAGCAGGCGCCCGGTGCCTGGACTTTTTCGGAACACCTCCAGTAGCGTCTGCGCCTGGGTCAGAAAAGCTTCGCCATCAATCTTGCGGCGCGCGGGAATCGTCAGCGCCAGCAGCACGCCAGCCACCGTAGCATGCACGCCCGACTTGAGCACCGCCAGCCAGAGCACAACGCCCAGCACGCCATAGATCCAGAGCTGCCGCACGCCCAGCAGGTTGCACGCCCAGAGCAATCCCCAGACAACGGCGGCAGCCAGCAGTGCTCCCATGGATAGCTCCGCCGTATAAAACACAGCAATGACCAGCACGGCCCCCAGATCATCCACGATGGCGAGCGCTGCCAGAAACACCCGCAATCCTACCGGCAACCCCCGGCCCAGAAGCGCCAGCACGCCCAGCGCAAAGGCAATGTCGGTTGCCATGGGAATCCCCCATCCCCGCTCCCCTACACCGCCTGCGTTCAGCGTCAGGTATAGCAGAGCCGGCACCACCATCCCTCCAATTGCTCCGGCAATGGCCAGCCCGGCCTTTCGGGGCGACGACAACTCCCCGACCAGCAGCTCCCGCTTGATCTCCAACCCCACCAGCAGGAAAAACAGCACCATCAGGCCATCATTAATCCAGTGCAACAGGGATTTGGAGAGCGCCGCCCCTTCTGGACCAATCGTCAGCTTGGTCTCCCAGAGCGCCTGGTAGGTCGCGCCCCAGGGAGAGTTGGCCCAGGCCAGCGCCACAACAGCGCACAGCAGCAACAACATGCCACTGGCCGCTTCTGTGTGAAAAAATTCCTGAAACGGCCGAATCAGGCGATCGGTGATGCTGGAACTACGATGCCGCATGTTTCCTGGTCTTGGTTTGCAAGGGATTGGATTTCAGATTCAGGCTTCTGGCAGCGCTTCACCCGGCTCCGAGCCTGCCGGAAGCGGTAGCCGACGCCGCTCGCTCTCAAGCAGCAACCGACGCAACGCCTCCGGTCCTGCAGCTGCCAGCCATGCCTGCTCAAAATCTTCACGCTGCAGAATTTGTGCAATGGCCGAAAGCGCCTGCAGATGAAACGTCCGCTCATCTTCAGAGCGCGCCAGCACAAACACAGCATGAACGCGCTCGGGCTGACCGGGAAACTGCAAGCCTTCCCGGCAACGGGCCACCAGCAGTTCAAAGCGACCCTGCCCTTCAACAATCACATGGGGAATGGCAACGCCCGGAAACACAACCGTACTGCTGAGCGCTTCCCGATCCAGAAAGCGCTGCTGCAGGGTTTCCGCATCAAGCTCCAGGCGAGCCGCCAGCGCCTCCGACGCCTTCCGGAAGAACTCTTCAAGCGAAAGCTGACGAGCCAGATCCAGCACAGACGCCTCCGCTACCAGCCGATCGAAGCGGTCACGCGGAACCGCCACCACATCGACCGCCTGAAGCACAATGACCTCGTCGCCAGGCTGCAGCGTAAGTCCACTATGCACAGCCCAATACTGATCTTCTCGGAGCACAGCCAGCGGAAGCGTCGGGCGCGGCCCCTGCAACGCTCGGAAAAATCGCGCAGCCGACCCAGCCTGCTCCACACGCACCTTGCTGCGCACAATACGCTCCTGCTCAATTCGATAGTCCCACGCAGCCAGCGAAACAGACCCGGCAAACAGGGTCGTGGCGTGCAGATGCGTCAGCAAGCTCTGATGCTCGGCCTCATCCCCTCCGCTGAAAAGCACATGGATTTCGGGCACGTAGAAAACCGTGCGCGCTAGTTGTGCCGCCAGCGCGTTCACCTCGGCATTCCCTGTCATCGCAATGAAGGTGCGGACATGGGCGGCCTGGGCTTCACTGAGCACCTGCTCATCCAGCGCATCTCCACAGCGCGCTTGCAGCCCATCCTTTTCTGCCAACGCGCAGAGCTGTGGATTGCGATCGACGACCCATACCGGTTGCGAGCGCGCCAGCACCCGTCCCAGCGCCCGTGCCGTCGTTCCCGCCCCAATGATCAGCACCCCCCGCCGCTCATGGTCGGAGCGCACCAGCTCACCCCGACGCTTGAGCCAGTCCACGCCCAGCTTGAGCAAAACCGGAACGGTAGCCGTTGTAAAGATGGCCATAAAGACCAGAATAGAAAAGATCGTGGTGTCGATGATGCCCAGCGAAAGGCCAATCTGGGCAATGATTATCTCAACCGCGCCCCGACCGTTCATGCCGGCCCCCAGCACCAGCCCTTCACGCCATCCATACCCGGTGGGCAAATAAAAGAGAGCCGTCCCTATAATCTTAGCCAGCGTGGCCAGCACAATGACACTGGCCAGCAATACGGGATGCTCCCAGAACACTTCAAAGGTGACCTCAAAGCCAGCCATCACAAAAAAGACCGGCGCCAGAAACCCCAGCGACACGTCCCGCACAAGATCCATCAGATCCCTGGAGAGCGTCCGGCCCAGCGTGCGCTCGCGCAGAAACAGACCCGCCAGAAAAGCCCCCAGAATACCATGCAGTCCCGCTAGCTCAGCTCCCTCAGCGTAAAGCAAGGCCAACACCACAATCAGCAGGAAGCTAACCGTTCGCCCCGGCGCATAGCGTTGCAGCCAGGCTCCAAAACGAGGGATAAGCTTCAGTCCCGCCAGCGCCGCCACCGAGAAAAACGCCAGCGCTTTCAGGCCTACAACGCTTAGCTGGACCATCGACACGCTGCCAAACTGCGCTACACCAATCACGCCGGCAAAAATCAACAGCGACAGGGTGTCGGTTATCAACGCCCCGGCCATCATCACATGCGCAATCCGCGTGTCCAGCAGTTGCAGATCAACCAGGATGCGCGACTTGGTGGCCAGCGAGGTTACCCCGGCAGCAACCCCCACAAACATCGCCGCATAGGCGCTGCCCGTTACGCTGTAAATCAGCAAATAACAGGCAACAAAGGGTGTAATAAAACCGCCCAGCGCGGCCAACACCCCCCCTTTAGAAGCGCGCCCCAGCTCCTGGGGATCGATTTCCATCCCGATGTAGAGGAGCATAAGCAGAACGCCCAGCTCCCCCACCACAGCCAGCGCCTCGCTTCCATGCAGGACGCCCAGCAGCGGTGGCCCCAGCAGCATGCCCGCCAGCAATTCCCCCAGCACCGACGGGTACCCCAACCGCGTAGCCAGCAATCCCCCCAGCCACGCGGCCACCAGCACCAGGAGCAAATTCAGTAGCGAGAGTTCCATAGGCAGCGTTTATTCGTGATGGAATACCCCTGTTCTGGAAGGCTTTTCCAAAGCACGGAGTCTAGCAACTACCTGCCGACGTTCAACGAAAGGCGGTCATTCTTGCGGCTTGCAGCGACCAAGCCATCGCCGCACCAGGCAGCGCCGCGCCGGCAGTGCCGAGGGAGGACGAAAACGATATGCCTTCCGATAAAGCATGCTGCAAAGGCCTTTTTAGACGATACGAAGCCGCTCCATAAAAGGCAAGCCTTTACCGCGCAACCGGCAGACAAAAGGCAAACGTAGCCCCCTGGCCGGGTGTGCTTTCGATTTCCAGCTGCGTTCGATGGGCGTTCAGGATGTGCTTCACAATAGCCAGTCCCAGCCCGGTCCCCCCCTGCTCTCGCGAACGCGAACGGTCCACGCGATAAAAACGCTCGGTCAGCCGGGGAATATGCTGCGGCGCAATGCCGATTCCATTGTCCACCACGGCAATGCGCACGCAATCATTCTGCGGTTGCAGCCGCACTTCCACAAAACCGCCCGGGCGGTTGTACTTGATGGCATTGTCCACCAGGTTGACCAGCACCTGCCGCAACCGCTCCCGATCGCCCAGCACAGGAGGCACGTCGGCGGGCATGCTACACCGCAGGGATACCTGGCGGGTAACGGCCAGCGGCTCCATCGATTCAAGCACGTCACGCACCAGCACCGGCAGATCGAAGGCGGCCGGCTCCATCTGCAACGCACCCGTCTCCAATCGAGCAATCTCAGAGAGATCGCGCACCAGATTAGCCAACCGATCGGCATTGCGCAGGATTTTTTCCAGAAAGGCGCGGCGCGTAGCCTCATCGCCAGGATCTGCTTCAAGCAGCGTCTCAGCAAATCCGCGGATTGAAAAAATGGGCGTCTTGAGCTCGTGCGAGACGTTGCCCAGGAACTCGCGGCGGTAGCTTTCCATGCGTCTAAGTTCTTCGATCTCCTGTTCGAGCACGCGCCCCGTGCGATAGATCTGCCAGACAAGGCGGCTTAGCTCGTCCCCCTGAGGTGCAGGCGGCCGGTCCAGCCCTTCAAAGGAACGCTGCTGAAGCTGCCGGAGTAGCGCGCGGGCTTGCGCCAACCGAGGGGTCAGCAGATGCGCAGCCACCACCAGCACACTTGCCCCGAAAACCAGCAGCAACAGTCCCAGCCGCACCCCGGGCGAATCGACGTGCAGCCCTATCCCTACCGTCGGTAGCAGCGCTAGCAGCACGCTGTAGACGGCCAGCTTCCATGCCAGCCGCCCCGGACGAAAACCACGAAGCGGTTGCCCGGGCATAATGCACTATTCACGAAACTTGTAGCCCACGCCCTTAACCGTTTCAATATAGTGGCTGCCCAGCTTTTCCCGAATTTTGCGGATGTGTACGTCTACGGTTCGATCCACCACATAGACGTCGCGTCCCCACACCTCGTCCAGCAACTGCTGACGCGTGAATACTTTGCCAGGATGTGCGGCCAGAAAGTAAAGCAGCTCAAATTCCTTGCGCGGCAAACGAAGCGCTTCGCGTCCGTTCGGCGTAAGACGATAAACCAGGTAGCGGTCTCGATCTATCTCTAAATCATGAATGCGCAGCAGATCCGGCGGCCGCTCGTAGCGACGAGCACCCCGCAAAAGCGCTCGCGTCTGGCTCAACAGCACCGGAACGGACACGGGCTTTCCCACATACATGTCGGCGCCAACATCCAGCCCCTGGATCTGATCCTCTTCTTCCGTCCGCGCCGTAAGCATCAGAACCGGTGTCGTGCGCAACCGGGCATCCCGCCGAATGCGGCGGCATACTTCTATCCCGTCCAGATTGGGCATCATAATGTCCAGAATGATAACGTCCGGCTGCACCTGAGCGGCTTTTGCTAATGCTTCCTCTCCATCCCGGGCCAGCACGACTTCAAACCCTTCCCGCTGAAAATTGTACGCCAGCAGCGTCAGAATATCCTCCTCATCGTCAACAATCAGAACGCGCGGCGGCCGCTCGTTAAAGGCGGTAGGCGACATGGCGTCTGAAGGGGTTGCTGGGCAGGATCCAGGTTGCAGCATATGCTGCAAGATACACGTTTCCTGCCCGGTTTATATTATCGGAGCATTATGTGCCGTATTTTCAAGGACGGGCAACTGCGCCGTCAGATCTTCCAGCGGCGGATCGAAGGCTTCCTGAAACAGCTCGAAGCACACGCCCTCCGTAACAGATGCCAGCGGCCGGTTCTGTTCAATCACTTGTTGATAGGTCCGGTAACAGGCCAGTGCAGCCGCTGCCTTCTCCAGATCCTCTGGCGCAAACGAAACGCAGGCGTCAATCTGCGCGCGCGGCGAAGTGCGCAGATGGGGCGGCTTTTCTATCAGTCCCTCCGGCAACGTGAAAAAAGCCAGCCGCCGCAGGAAGGGCAGACGCTCACGAAGCGCGCAGAACACGCGCTTGACCGCTGCATGCGTCACCAGATGATCAGGATGCCCACTGATGCCATGCACTGGATAGGTCACCACCACCTCTGGCCGATGACGCTCAATGGCCTGCGCCACCACCTCCTCTAGCATCCGGGGATCCAGCTCGGCCAACCCACCATCCGGAAAATCCAGCACTTCCAGGCTGGAAAGCCCGAGCACCTCCGCCACACACTGCATCTCTTCAAAGCGGACCTGACCCATCTCGGCCTTGGTATAGCCATGGTGATGCCGCTGACGGGTAGCCTCGCCACGCGTCAAGGTTAGCAGATGCACGGCATGCCCCTCACGCCGCTGCCGGGCAATCGCCGGCGCCGGCCCAAAACACTCGTCGTCCGGATGGGGAAAGATGTACAGCAGCGTGGCCACCAGAAAGCAACAAGCCTTTGAATGCCTAACTGAGTTTTAACAAAATTTGTTGCAACAGATTATGAAGCTGAGTCTTCGCGTATTATTTCGGAGAAAACCGTCTGGCCGGTCTGAAGCATGCGGCGTACGTAGGGCAGGCAGAGCCGGCAGCGGAGGCCAAAGCGCACGTGGCGCTGCAGGTCCTCAACGCTGCCGGCTCCTGTCTGCGCCGCTACGGATAGCAGCTCTGCAAAAGTCCGCTGGAAGCAATAGCAGCGGTCGATGCGCATCAGCGGGTTTCCTGCACCAGTTCAATGTGCGAGGGAGCCGGACCGACCGTAAAGCGGCCCAGCTGCCGGCCGTCGCGGTCCAGAATGATCACCGCTCCGGCGGCTGTGTAGTCGGGTGCGCCGTTTGGTCCGGCGGCCAGTCGGGCCACGTAAATGCGCCGCTGCGCGGCGTCGTAGGCGATGGCCGACAGGCCGGCCAGATCGCTCACTTCCGGCAGCGTAAACGTGGCCGCTAGGGCGTTGGCGTCGGTGTCGATGCGGAAGATCTGCCGATTGCTGCCACTGATCACGTACAGCTCCTCCGCCGTCGGCGCATAGTAGGCCACCTGGGTGCCGTTTACCGAACCCAGCTGCACCTCGAACGTCAGCCGGGCGACGACCGCCCCGGTCTGTGGATTCATAAAGACCACCTGGCCGTTGGTTCGCTCAATGACGGCACTATAATCTTCGTTATAAACGGTCTTGCCCTGGCAGACAACCACCAGCTCGTCCTCGTCGTCCACAAACACCGCTTTGGGGCCGTCGCACCCGGGTTCAAGCGTCCCGATCACCCGGTCAGTTGCCGCGTCAAGCACCGAGATGGTCCGTCCAGCACCCAGCGAGCCATAGTTGGCCACGTACACACGCCCCTCATGGACGACAATTCCCTCCGGAAACGGCCCGACTTCGATCGAATCTGCCACGATGGTCCGGTTGGACGGATCGACTGCAAACACAAGACCATTCCCACCAAACACCATGTTGGTCACGTAGGCCTTCTGGTCGCTGGCAAAAGCCACATAACGCGGGATAGGCAGCCCTTCAATGCGCCCGGCAAGCTGCTGAGCGGCCACATCCACCACGGCAACCTGCCCGACGCTGAACGTGTTCAGCGCAACGTACACCCGCCCTTTATGCAGCGTCAGACTCTGCACAAAGGCGTTCAGCGCCAGCGTTGAAGTCTGGCCCGTAACCGGATTGTAGAAAGTGAGCGACCCGTTCTGGTCGCTGAAGTTACCTCCATTGCCTACAACGACCCCGACTGTAACCAGCCGGTCGGCATCTTCTTCGTCGGACCCTAACAGGTCGCAGCCGCTCCATACGAGCAGCGAAAGCATTGTTAGTAGGAGCCAGCGTCGCATCGTTCGTTCTGTTCAGGTTTGAGGGTTTACGGAAGTAGATCCAGACGAAGCTGCACGCGCAGGTGACGCGGCGGCATTGGATAGAAGCGCACGACCTCGTAGGCCGTGTCGGTCAGGTTTTCAACAGTCAGGCTAAGGGCCAACCGGACGGACGCCACTCGCTGCTGAACGCCCAGCCGCGCATCGAGCACGGTAAAAGGCGTCAGCGCCTGCGTTTCGTCGGTAGTGAGATAGCGCTGGCCCGTGCGGCGCACCTGGATCCCCAGCCAGATCGGGCCAAGCTGTCCGTCCAGAAAGGCTTTAAGCTGATGCAGCGGAACGTACCGGAGCTGACGTCCATAAGCCCGCGTGCCGGGATGAGAACGGTCTTCTGCCCGGGTGAGGGTATAGAAAAGTCCTCCCTGGAGATGAACATGCGGCGTAAGCGACAGGCGAGTCCGAAGCGAAGCTTCCAGACCACGCGTGCGCACGCGCCCCACGTTAACCGGCCGCCAGAGTTGCAACCCCGGCGCCACCAGGCCGGGATACCAGACGATTTGATTGGTCAGCATGGTCTGGAAGGCCGTCAGCTCCAGCTCCATCAGACGCACGCGAGCGTACAGCCCAAACTCCGTCGTCCATCCCTGCTCGGGGCGAAGATCGGGGTTGCCTCCGGGGCGGTAGAACCGTTCTCCCAGGGTGGGCGCCCGGAAAGCGCGGCCAATGAACCCTTTCAGATAGAGCTGATTGGCCCGAAGCGTCAGGTTCAGTCCGAGCTGCGGGCTGAGCGCGAGGAAAGAGCGTCCGGCTGTCGCATACAGATCCAGCCGCAGGGCCGGATCAAGCCCCAGCCGCCCCCGCCGCCCGGTTAGATGCGCCGCCAGGGCCGCCAAGCGCTGATCAACGCGGCCGCGCAGTGCCGCCTGTTCCCACTGAGCCTCGGCCTGCACGCGCAACGCCCAGCTTGCGTTCAGCACCTGGTCCAGCGCTACCGCCAGGGCCACCCCGCGCGTGCGCGTGGTGTCGGATTCACGGGCAAAACGGTTGATGTATGCCAGCCATGTACGCTGATAGCTGCCTCGTAGCGAGAGCCGTCCAGAGGAAAGAGGTCGTTCGGCCCGAAGCAACAGGCGCTGCTGGCGGTCGGTCTGGCGCGCATCAACCGGCGGCGCATTGCCCGGGCTAGGCAGGCTTCGCCGGGCCGTTGTCAGCCACAGCGTTCCTTCAAGCCGCCAGCTTCCCTCGAAGCGCACTTTGCCAAACACCGTGGTCATCTGCCGGTCGGCCCCTTCCCGACGACGCATGCGGGGTGGGGGGAACGGATTGGGATACGGGTAGGCGCCGCCTGTGCGGCTGCGCTCCACAGCTCCCAGCAGGGCGACCTTTCCTGCTCCGCCGTGAACGACAGTGCCTATGCTGCGCTCGCCATAAGCGCCCAGACGCAACGTTCCGCGCCCCCCCAGCTGCGCCGACGGTCGCAGGGTGTGCAATCGCACCACGCCCCCGATAGCCCCTGAGCCGTACGCCGCCGCTGCCGGCCCGTGCACTACCTCCACCGACTCCAGCAACGCCGTGGGCAGCAGCGTCAGATCAATCAGGCCAGACTGGGGATCGGCCACGCGGTGCCCATCGATCAGCAGGAGGGTCTGAGTAGCGCTACTACCTCGCAGAGAAAACGTAGCCAGTCCACTGCTGCCGTAGCGTTTGACAAACAGTCCGGTTCGCGCCTCCAGGAGCTCCGCGACCGTAATGGCTTCTGCACTCTCCAGATCGGTCGTTTCCAGCCGCCACCGACGTTGCCCCGTCGCTGCAGCAATCTCAACGCGTTGCTCCTCTACGAGGACGGAGGGAAGCGTCAGGGTAGTATCTACGCGATCCTGGGCCCGGGAACCCAGCACGCACCCGAGTCCCAGCAACAGCAACGCATGCAGAACCGCAGGAAAGTTCATAAAAAAGCCCGTTACCTCAATGCGAGGTCCGGGCCAGCGCAGCCAAGCCAGAACGACGAAAAAGCCGACCGCACGGTCGGAAAAGTCGAACAGGCGGTGCATCAGGCGCGGACCTCAGTTCCCGGAGGCTTCGGCCTGACGCCGCTGGCAGGTCTCCTGGCTCACCGTGGGTTCCGTCAGCGCGACGGAACGGACCCGTCACAGGCTCCACCAACGGCCTTCCCATCTGCCCGAAGCAGACAGTGACCGCCAGCTTCTTCGCCTGCCGGCCGCTGCCACGGCTCACAGTTGCGGGTACAGCTCCAGATTCCCCGGCCAGCCGACCGGGCCACTGGATTCCCTTTTCATCCGCCTGAGGCGGAACCAGCGGCGCATGTCGAAGAACACGGTCCGAATTTATGCACGGGCAAACTGCCACGCAAACTTTTCAATGAAACTCCCTGTTGAAGCATTTTGGGACGCAGCAAAGACTTGCCCACAGGCCCTGCAATTTGTAGGTTAAGCAACACGCAGCATTACGCAAAACTACGCATTTTCCCATGAAGCTTGCCGAGCGCATCAAACAGAGCCACTTCGTTTCGCCAGCACAGGAAGCGCTGCTCAACATTCTGGTGACCAGCTCCTGGGTGCTAAACGAGCTGACCGCACTCATGGCGCCTTTCGGGGTCACGCCCACGCAGTATAACGTGCTGCGCATCCTTCGGGGAAGCCACCCGGGAAAATTGACGTGCACAGAAATTGGACGGCGTATGCTCGACCGTATGCCCGATGTCACCCGGCTGCTTAACCGGCTGGAACGGGCTGGCCTGGTCTCCCGCAGCCGCTCAACGCACGACAAACGCGTCGTCGAAGTGGGCATTACGGAAAAAGGCCTGGAGCTACTGGCGCGCATGCAGCCCGTAGTAGACGAAGCCCAGGAACGCCTGATGAGTCGTCTTTCCGCGGAAGAATTACGCCTGCTCAGTGAATTGCTGGACCGCCTGCGGGTTGACGAGGAAGAAAAAGAGGCAGAAACAGCAAGAAGCGCAACAGGCTCATAAGTCGCGCTGGGGCTGCACTGCTTACAGGTCAGAGGAATTGGAGGCTGTGGCTACAGGAAGGTGGGTAGATTACGTGTCCCTGCACTGCCTGGGGGTTCCTGTTGCCAGAAAGAGAGTGCGGGCGTTCGATCTCTGTAATCTCCACCGAGCCACGTTCTGCTTTGCCCAGAGCAAAACCGAACAGGGTCACCAGCCGCTCCGTTGAAGCCATCTGCGTCGTCTGTTCAGAATAGGCTTACGGGTATCGAGGAAGGCCGGGCAGACCCGGCAAGGGGGTTGTCTGGCCAGACGCACCTGAAGAGCGTTCCACCCGATGGCAGGCTGCTCTTTTGTTCAGCCAGCGTACAACCGTTGCGTCAGTGGCAGGTAAGGCGCCTTGTTTTGACACGAGGGAGAACGCTACGCCTTGTCTGGGCCGCCCTTCACGCCCGCTCAATACGATCCCTTTCTGCTCTGAGCGTATCTGCACGTTTCAGACGCATCGCCCAGGCGGTCGGCTGCAAAGCCCTGTCGCACTCAGCGAAAGAGCCGAAGCAGCAGGTTCAGCAGGATCGTGAGCACAAGGCTAAGAAGCAGCATGGTCCCCAGGGGGAAGTAAATGCGCACGTTCCCCTTTTCCCAGCTAAAATCGCCTGGAAGGCGGCCCAGGGGGAGCTGCGGCAATCGTCCAAGTAAAAGCAATACGCCTCCCACCACCACCAGCACCACGCCGATCAGGAGCAACCAGCGGCCCAGTTCGGTCAGCGGACTCTGCGCCATCGCTCAGGACGACACGCTTGCCTCCCGAGGCACTTCGACAAACGTTAACCAGCCGTACGGGTCTTTACCCTCGCGGACAATCTCAAAAAACGCCCGTTGCAGCGCTTCGGTTACCGGCCCCCGCCGTCCCTGTCCAATGGTATAGCGGTCAACGGACCGGATGGGCGTGATCTCGGCAGCCGTTCCCGTGAAGAAAAGCTCATCGGCAATGTAGAGCGCCTCGCGCGGAATCGGCTGCTCAATGACCGTATACCCCAGATCCCGGGCCAGCGTAATCACGGCATCCCGCGTAATGCCTGGCAGAATGGATAACGTCAGCGGTGCCGTATAGATGACACCGTCTCGCACCAGAAACAGGTTTTCTCCGCTTCCTTCCGCCACATAGCCATCTACCGACAGCATAATGCCCTCGCTATAGCCGTTGAGCACGGCTTCCATCTTCACCAGCCCTGCATTGGCATAGTTGGCGCCTGCCTTGGCCATTGCCGGCAGCGTGTTAGGCGCCATGCGATTCCAGGTGCTCACCTGCACATCGACCCCCTGCTCCAGTGCCTCATCTCCCAGGTAGGCTCCCCATTCCCAGACGGCAATAAACACTTCGACCGGTGCCTTCAACGGATTGACCCCCAGCGATCCCATGCCGCGGAAGGCCACCGGACGAATGTAGCAGGCTTTCAACCCACTGGCGCGCACGGTCTCAAGCGCGGCGGCCTCCAGTTCTTCCAGCGTATAGGGAATCTCCATGCGGTAAATCCGGGCCGAATCAATCAGCCGCCGCAGGTGCTCCCGCAACCGAAAAACCGCCGGTCCACGAGCGGTATGGTAACAGCGAATCCCTTCAAAGACCGACGATCCATAATGCACCACGTGCGAGAGCACATGAATCTTGGCCTCCTCAAACGGCACCAGCTTGCCATTAAACCAGATCGGGTGTCTGTCCATTGTGATCGTTCGGGTCTTGGTTCTTCGAATACTTCTGGCGAAAACTTATGGCAGTATCTGGAAACCTGCAGCCTTTTGCGCCATAGGAGCCTCAAACACGCATCATCCACCACACGCACCAATGCGCTGGGGTCGCCTGATACTCGGGCTGGTTATGCTGGCATTCGTGTTGTTGGCCGTGGCTGACGCGCTCGACCTGTTCGGCCGGCGTCCTTACTATGAAGTCCCGCACGGTAATCATACCCACTACGTCCCCCGCGACCGAGACCCTGACGTCCCTATTGAGCGTTTCCCCACCCGACCGCCGGAGCGGTGCGAGCGCATCGCACCCGATGGTCGGTTGGTCCCGATCGAAGATTGCCCGTAGGCTCATGGCGCTTCTTCCCTACGCCCCAACCGTTCCAACGCTTCACCGCTCAAACGCATGGTGATCCATTGTCGCATAGGGCGAGCGCCCAGTCTGTGGTAGAACCGGAGCGCCGGCTCATTCCAGTCGAGCACCTGCCATTCCAGCCGTTGAGCGCCGCGGGCGACGGCAATTTCGGCCACGCGCTTGAGCAACGCAAATCCAATGCCCCGCCCCCGATAGGCAGGACGCACGTAAATATCCTCCAGATGAATGCCCCAGCGCGTCAGAAAGGTTGAATAGTTCGCAAAGAAGAGCGCAAAGCCCACCACTTCGCCGGTAGCTGAATCTTCGGCCAACAGCGCTTCGCAGCGCGGCGAAGCCTCAGGGTGCAAATGGGCACGCAACGCTTCCGGGTTCGGTCGCGCTTCCTGACGAAGCCGCTCATAGTCGGCCAGCTCTAAAATGAGCTGCACAAGCGTCTCCGCATCATCCGGCTCGGCCATCCGGATCCGAAAAGTGGTTTCTGTGGCATGCGTGCTCATCGGTAGCCGCGGAGCAGTTCATCATCTTCGTCTTCTTCGTCGTCATCCCGGCCCAGCGACGAGAGCATCGCTCCCATGATGTCGCTGTAGCGGGTTTCCTGGTCAATCAGCTCCTTGCCCACCAGGGAATGCTGGTGAAGCGCCTCCAGTACGAACTCCATCATGGACGCTGTTTCAGCCGGAGTGGCTGGCCGCGTGTAGCGCTGCACCAGCCCGCAGAGCCCTTCCACGGCGTCCAACCGACGGACATATTCGTCAAACGGCAGCTCCGGCGTCAGCTCCACCCGCCCGCCCCGAGCAAACCAGTCCAGGATCGGCTGATAGACCGCTCGTCCCTCCTTTCGATTCGCAGGGTCCGGAAAATACCGTGGGAAAATAGCCTTGACCGCACGGCCAATCAGCAGGCGGGCGACGTTCTGCACGCCTTCCTGCTCCCCTTCGTATACCAGCTCAATTTTTCCGGTAATGGCCGGCTCCACAAAAAGCAGATCACTGATCCGCACCGTGGTTTCTGCCTCACCATTCAGCAGAGCCCGGCGTTCGGCGGCCGAGATCAGGCACTCAAGCGCAGCCCGCGTCATACGTACTGAAACGCCCGACCGCTGGTCAACGTATTCGCTCTGGCGCGCCTCAAAAGCAATTTGCTCAATGATTTCCCGGAAAAAGTAGGGTAGATGGACACGTACCTGTCCGTCGCGCTTCTGCCAGGCCTCCTGCTGCGTGATTGCAATGCCAATTTCAATTGTTTTCGGATAGTGCGTAATGATCTGGCTATCGATGCGATCCTTCAAGGGCGTAATGATGTTGCCTCGGTTCGTATAGTCTTCCGGATTGGCGGTAAAGACCAGAAGAATGTCGAGGGGAAAACGAATGTTAAAGCCGCGAATCTGGATATCCTGTTCTTCCAAGATGTTGAGCAATCCTACCTGGATGCGAGGCTGCAGGTCGGGCAGTTCGTTGATGGCAAAAATGCCCCGGTTTGTGCGCGGGATAAGCCCAAAATGGATGACTTCCTCGTCGGCATAGGTCAGCCTTCGGTTAGCGGCCTTGATAGGGTCGATGTCGCCGATCAGGTCGGCAATGGTCGTATCGGGCGTGGCCAGTTTTTCCGCATACCGCTGGCTTCGATGCAACCATTCGATGGGGGTGTCGTCGCCCATGTCGGCGACGATTTCCCGGCCGTATTTTGAAATGGGAGCAAACGGGTTGTCGTTGACTTCGCTGCCCCTGATGATGGGGATGTATTCGTCGAGCAGCGCAGGAAGCATTCGGATGAGACGCGTTTTGGCCTGTCCGCGCAGCCCGAGCAGAATCATGTCGTGCCGGCCTAAAATGGCATGCTGGATTTGCGGAATGACCGTGCGTTCGTAGCCAATAATGCCAGGAAAGATTTCTTCGCCACGCCGCAACTTGGCGATCAGGTTTTTACGCAGTTCATCTTTGACCGAAAGCGGCTGATAGCCTGCCTCCTTCAGGTCACCCAGCGTCTTCAACTCGGTCAACACACGTCCCATGGCCTCAGAAGATCGGTTCGAGCAGTCAGGTTAGGTAGCACGGTCACGATGGAGCGCTGTTCCCCGGAGGGGGCCAGCGATAGGCCACGATGCGGGGTTCCGGATCGTTTAGCACTACGACCAGCAAACATGAAGAGGGCTGGCACCGCACCGCCAGATCATGTGGATAAAACCGGCGATTCAGGGGCTGCGCTGGGGGGACGAGCCGGTGGCGCAGGTGGCCGTCGCGCAGGCCGTATACGTCAATCTGCACCCAGCCAGGCCGCAGGTTCAGCACAAAGAGCAGCGAGTCAACGGGCACAGCCGAAGAGGTGAGCAGCGGCGCTTCATGCACCTCTCCAACCAGGAAGGCGCGGCTTCGCGCCAGCATGGGCGAATCAAATCCTACGAGCGCCAGCGTATCGAGTCGTCCATCAGGCCACCAGCGATCGATCACCGGCCGAAAGCCAGCCAGGCTCAGCAACGTGTCGCCCCAGGGGCGCACAAACCCGGCGTAGCGCCAGTACGGTTCAGGGAGGGGCTGCTGGCGCAGCACGCGTCCCTGGCGGTCGAGCTGCACCAGAATGCCGCCCTGTCCTTCACGCACGGCCTTGACAAAGTAGCCCTGGGGCGTGGCTGCTGCGTAGAGCAATGCACGGTCGGGCAGCAACGAGGGCAAAGGAAGTCGCTGCACCACCTGCCGTCGGGCCACAAGCACAAGCTGCCGGGCCTCGGGAGCCAGCACCACCAGCGTATCGTGTCGAAACCCCGCGAGATAGGGATAGCGCACGCCAGAGGGTTGCAGCGTATCGCGCAACGTACCGGCTGCGTCAAGCACGGCCAGCAAGTGGCGCTCGGCATCGCTCAGGTACAGCAGACCGTCGGGACCAAACTGAACCGTGCGGGGTCGTTTGAGCGGAAGAGCTTCCGAGGCGGAGACAGTCCAGTACGGTTGGAGTGTATCGAAGGGAACCGTAGCCGCTATCTGGCGCGAAAGCGAGTCGGAAGGCAACAGCGCGCGGGGCTCCTCGCGCCGGCACGATCCCGGGAAACACCCCGCCAGCAACAGCGCCAGTCCAGTCAGAAGAAGGGTGGGCTTCATTACCGTGACTCCTGCCGTCCGATGCGCATTTCCAGCGTAAGCCGTCGTCCTTCACGCAGCACGCCGACCTGCACGCGGTCGCCCGGCCGAAAGTCAAACAACCGGGCCCGCAGCTCGTCACTGTTCGCGACCGGGGTGCCGCCAAACGACACGATCACATCATACGGTCGGAGGCCAGCTTCATCAGCGGGCGAGCCAGGGTCCACATCGGTCACGAACACACCGCGGGTATCTGCTACGCCCAGCGCCTGCGCAATCCGAGGCGTCAGATCCCGCACGTACAGCCCCGTGTAGTAGGACCGGTCCACATAACCCTTCGCCTTTAGCTCCGCAACGATGCGCTGGATTTTATCCGCCGGAATGGCAAAGCCAATCCCTACCGAGCCACCCGTCTCCGAGTAGATAGCCGCATTCATTCCAATCACTTCACCCAGCGCATTCACCAGCGGTCCGCCCGAATTGCCCTGATTGATGGCTGCATCGGTCTGGATCATATCGCGGTAGAGTCGGCCATTCTGAGGCGGCAGGTTACGTCCAACGGCGCTCACCACGCCGACCGTCACCGTAGGCGGCGCCGCCTCAAACAGACCGTATGGATTGCCCAGCGCGATCACCCATTCGCCCACAATGGGCTTGCTTCGACTGAAGCGCAGGTAAGGCAGCGGCCGATCCGGGTTTACCTTTAACAGCGCAATGTCCGTAACCGGATCTGTCCCCACCAGTTCGGCATCCATGGCCCGACCGTCAGGGAAAGAAACGGTAATTCTGGTAGCGTTTCCTACCACATGGTCATTTGTAACAATGTAGCCATCCGGCGAAATGATAAATCCCGAGCCAATGGCATGAATCTGGCGCTCAATGATACGGGAGCGGGGTCCGCCAAAGAAAAACTCCCAGATTGGATCGTTGAAAAAGTCGGCGAATGGATCCCGGTAGCGGATGCGCTGCACTTCCAACACGTTGATGCTCACCACGGCAGGCGAGACTTCACGCACCGCCCGCGTGATCGCTGTTTCCCGGGAGCGGTAGAGTTGGGTTTGCAGATCTACGGTGTCCGCCATCACCCCCGGCGTGTCCGGAGCAGGCTCTTCAGAGCGGGCGTTTTGAGAGCACCCCCCTCCCACCAGTGGCAGCAACAACAACCCCAGAAGCGGCAGGACGCGTCGCATGGCAAGCTTAGCTGAACGTTGGATCTGGTCGGACCCAGGCGGCTGATACGAGTCAGCCTGCCCTGAGTTCAACCTGGAACATATCCTGCCGTTAAAGTGCCGGAGAATTTAGCGGGCCCGACAATGCCATGCGCAAGCCTATTCGACACCTTCTGTTCTGGAAGCCCTACGGGGTGCTGAGTCAGTTTACGGACCCGGCTGGACGTCCAACCCTGAAGCGTTACATTGACGTGCCCGATGTCTATCCAGTAGGACGGCTGGACATGGACAGCGAGGGTCTGTTGCTGCTCACCAGCGACGGACGACTCAAATATCGGCTGCTACACCCACGCTATGGACACTGGCGTACGTACTGGGTTCAGGTTGAGCGCATTCCTGACGACGAAGCCCTGCGACGCCTGGCCGAAGGCGTCGTGATTGCGGGCGGCTATCGAACCCGTCCCGCCCGAGTGCGCCGGATTGAGCCGCCGACGCTGCCGCCGCGCCCCGTCCCGATCCGCTACCGAAAAACCGTTCCTACCTGCTGGCTTGAAATTTCTATCCGGGAAGGAAAAAATCGGCAGGTGCGCCGCATGACGGCGGCCGTAGGCCACCCTACGCTCCGGCTAGTTCGCGTCGCCCTGGGGCCTTTACGCCTTGATGGACTGGCGCCCGGCCAGTGGCGTCCACTGACGCCGGACGAAGAAGCAGCCCTCTACCGTCTCTGTCGTTTGAGGAAACCTGGCCGGTGATACAACATTTTCCTTGATGAGCCTGAGCATCGAACGCCTCCCTCCTATGTGGCGCGCTGGCATGTTACTCGCGGGCGTCTTACTGGTAGCCGGCTGCAACCTGGTAGGCCCCACCGATACGCCCCTGCCCGCCCTGATCGGCTCCTGGGAATGGGAAGTGTCCGTCGGAGGAATAGCCGGGATACGTTTAACCCCGGAAGACGCCGGATATACCGTTCAACTCACTTTCCATGCAAACCGTACCTTTATCTGGCATCGAAGTGATCAGCCTCCCCTTACGGGCTATTACCAGCTCTTTCAGCGCAACAAAGCATGGTATATCCGCTACCGTCCCTCCGACGGACGCTTTATGCCCGAGCAGCGCATCACGTTTATTGCATCCGACACGTTGCTGCTGAACGACCGGTGTGCAGACTGCTTCTCCCATCGATTCCATCGCATGCCGTGATAAAAAAGGGCCATCCTGCCGGATGGCCCCGGAATAACTTATTGCCTTTCTGATAGCCTTTCTGAGCTAGGTGCCGGCGGTATAATCGGTAGCGTAAGCCTGCTGCTCTTCGGTGAGGGTGTCAATTTGAATACCCATCGTTTCCAGCTTGATGCGGGCGATCTCCTGATCCAGCTCCTCGGGCAGATCAATCACCTGCGGCGGGAGTTTCTCACCAGCTTTATGCTTTTCGACAAGCATGAGGTGCGCCATGAACTGGTTGGCAAAGCTCATGTCCATTACTTCCGAGGGATGGCCCTCTGCGGCGGCCAGGTTAACCAGGCGGCCGTCGGCCAGCACGTAGATACGCCGACCATTTTCGAGCAGGTATTCCTTGTTGTTGGGCCGCACTTCGCGCACCTGCACCGCCAGCTCAGCCAGCTCCTTCAGGTTTAGCTCCACATCGTAGTGGCCGGTGTTACATACGATGGCTCCATCCTTCATTTTTCGAAAATGGCGCCCCCGGATCACGTCCTTCATACCGGTGGCAGTCACGAAGATGTCGCCAATTTCAGCCGCTTCGTCCATAGGCATTACCCGAAAACCATCCAGCACAGCCTTCAGAGCAGCCGTTGGCTTCACTTCGGTAACAATGACGTTGGCGCCCATGCCACGCGCCCGCATGGCGACGCCCCGCCCGCAGTGCCCGTAGCCGGCCACGACAAAGTTTTTGCCTGCCAGCAAGACGCTGGTGGCGCGCAGGATCCCATCGATGGTGGACTGTCCGGTGCCGTAAATATTGTCAAAGTCCCACTTCGTCTCAGCATCGTTAACGGCAAAAACCGGATACAGCAGCTTCCCATCGGCTGCCATGGCCCGCAGCCGCTTGACACCGGTGGTTGTCTCCTCCGAACCGCCGATGATATGCTGGGCCAGCTCCGGGCGTTTGTGGTGGACCGTAAAGATCAGGTCTGCGCCGTCGTCAAGGGTCAGATGCGGCGGCCTGTCCAGCGTACGCTCAATGCTCCAGTAGAATTCCTCAACGCTCTGCCCATGCCAGGCGTAAATTTCAACGCCGGCAGCGGCCAACGCCGCAGCAATATCGTCCTGCGTCGAAAGCGGATTGCAACCGCTCCAGGCCACCTCCGCACCACAGGCCTTGAAGGTTTCGATCAGAACTGCCGTCTCTTTGGTTACGTGCAGGCAGCCGGCAATCTTATAGCCCTTAAACGGCTGCGTCTTGCTGTAGCGCGCGCGCAGATGCATGAGCACGGGCATGCGGCTTTCGGCCCATGCAATGCGCTTGCGGCCGGCTTCCGCCAGGCTCAGATCCCGTACCTTATAGGCTCCTTCCTTGTAATCCATTGTTCCGATGCTGACACGTGGTTTGTTTTAGGGTCGCCTCTTACGTTTTATCAGAGGTTTCGGTCGCAATTTACTGGAACTTCACGGACGATCTGGCAGGAAAAGTACCTTGCGGGTTTGCACTCGGTCTTCTACTTCCAGACGAACCAGATACACCCCGGCGGCCAGTCCGTCTGGTTGAAAAGTCGCCACGTGGCTGCCTTCCGGAAGCGTTGCTTCTACCAGACGCGCGACCTCACGTCCCAGCAAATCATAGACGCTTAGCCGCACGCGGCGGGTGGCGTCCAGCGTATAGGGAATCGTGAGCAATTCGCGGAATGGATTGGGAAAAGGCGGCAGCAGTTGCGTGGCATACGATGCATGCAGCTCGGCATCGCGCGTAGCCTGCTCTAATTCCAGTTGTCGAATAGTCCAGAACGCATCTGGATCGGCTGCAGCACAACCAAAAGAAAACCGCAGCCATAGCTGACGACCCGCCTCCTTTGACAGATCGAACGTGTGCCGCATTCCTTCCGGTGGACTGGCCGCACCAAAGGGCCGTTTTGGAGTTCCCCCGCTTTCGGGCAACAGCACCTGCCAGGTGCGTCCTCCATCGGCCGAGCTTTCCAGATACCCCTCGCAGGTCAGGCCAAAGTTAAACCGGTGCGTGAGATGCAGCCGCAACCGGTCGGCGTTTGCAGCCAGCGACACAGGCAGCAGCACCAGGCTTGTGAAGCCAGCCTTTCCGCCGTCTACAACCCAGGCGGCATTTCCCCACCGCCATCCAGCTCCGGCCCGCGCTACCTGGAGCACATCGGCGGTCAGCACCCGGCCTACCTTGACCTCATAGGTTTGAGCAGGCGCCTGCAGCGGCTGGCGCAGCACCCAGCCTCCGGCTGTTTCTGCTTCCAGGTAATATCGAATGCGCCCGGGCACGCCATCCCAGGGAATTTGCCCTTCAAAGAGCGTGTCATCAACGGCCTGGAACAGAGCCGAAGGGACGAACTGTCCGGCCTGCTCGTAAAATGCCTGCACCCGCACCACCGTATCGCCCTGTGCAATGGCCACTACCTGAAGCGTCAGGTGGTCGGTTTCGACGCGCACATCCTGTGCCGGATCATGGCGTACGACCAGCCGGATCGAACCGGGATCAACCAGCCCCCGCGCGCCCAACCGGTCAAGTAGCACCCCTACGTGCGCCCCGTCATAATAGTCCATATCCGCCTGGATCAGCGCCTGGGCGGCATCCCGAAATGTAGCTGGCGGGATCAGGTACAACGCTGCCGCCAACGCCAGCCGGTCTGTAACCGCTTTTCCCAGCACGTCCTGAATCTCCATGAGCACAGTGGCCCAGAGCAGCCCGTCTTCGTAAATATCGCAGGGTTGACGGGGTGTGTCTTCACCATCACAGTGGGTGTCTTCCGGATAACGTCCGGCAAACGCGATGCGCCGTCCTGGCCAGATCGTGCCGTCGCCGCTGTCCCAGCGAAAGACAAAGTCCCAGTCCGTTCGGAGCAGCAGCCCAGCCTCGGCCAGCCCCCGCACGTAGGAAGCCGCCCAGTAGTCGGCCCACCCTTCGTGCAAGGCGCGTCCTTCGTTGGTTCTCAGCAGACCTGAAGCCGCATCTTCCAGCAGCGCATGCATGTACTCGTGCCAGATTACCGTAGCATCCTCGGCATCGTCCACGCCGCCATCCCCAAAGACGATGGCATTCTGGGACGGATAGTACTGGGAGTTGTCCTGATTCCCAAAGCCATGGGGGTTTACCCAGATCGGAGTCGCCCGCAGCGCTGTTCCCAGCTCAAGCTGCTGCACGTAGCGCTGGCTGCGGTCGATGTGATAGTAGGCCATAACGGCCTCGAAGTGATCATGGGAGCGGGGATACTGGAAGGCGTCGGGTGTCGTTTCGGCCGGAGGATCGTAAGGACTATCCGCAACAGCCGGGATATCCCCCGTGATGCGTACGTAGGGTCCTTCGAGCCGGTAGCGGCCCTCTGCGTCCTGCGTGATGTCGGGGAGCGGAACCATCCGGCGCTCGGCGTTCAGCTCGGGCGTGTCGGCGTCATTGTTGTCGGCGTAAGCCCCTCCATAGGAGGCCCCCGCGGTAGCCAGCGGGTCGGGATCAAAAACCATTCCCTCTCCTGGGACCAGGCCCACTGGCAGCGGTGCTGCCATTTCCCACCACGCGGGTTGCCCGGAGGAGGCAGGTTTTACAGTGTGGGCGTGCACTGCCTGGCTTTGCACGTGGAGCAACGCGCCGTTTTGCGCATCCACCACAACCGCCCATTCGTCGGGTCGGTCCTGGGGCCAGAGCACCAGGTGCCAGGCCAGTCGCGGGGGGTCGGAGGGCCACACGACCAGCTCCGGGGTGCTCGTCGGCGCGCGAGGCTGGGCCAACTGACGGCGCGCCTCGGCCTGCGCTGCGGCCGCCGTAAGGCGAGGCGTCGGATCGAAGCGGTCGGCATAGGCTTCCAGGTGCGGCGCATAGCCGCTGAGCACCATCGTAGGCTGGCCCTGGCGATTCAGGTTTACCTGCACATAGCGTCCGTAGACCGGCACGCCGGCCAGCGTCTGCTGAAAGCGCACGTGCATTGCGAACGGGGTGATGCGCACCTGGTCTGGGGCCAGCGTGCGGTCAGGTTGTTGCCAGCCAAAGCGAACCGCTTCCATGCGGAGATAGGCCCGCGCAGTAGCCTCTGCACTTCCCTGCCAGGCGACAGGCACGCGCACATGATAGCGCGCCTGCCAGCGTCCTGAAACCGGATCTCTGCGCCCTTCCGGGGTAGCCTGCGTGGCCGGTGCCTGCTGCACATTTTGCCGAGGCTGCGCATGCAGACCCGCAACCCCGACGACCACCACGAATCCCAGCAGCCCAACCGTTCGATACCGGCCATTCATGGGCAAGCTTATACACTTCGTTCAGGGCGAAAGTAACAAAAAAAGGGCTGCCCTGCAGCAGCCCTCCGTGCACGGGGTCTGTAGCTTCAGGCGTAACGCGCCACGGCCTGTTTGAGATCTTCGACGCGATTTAGCGCTTCCCAGGGAAACTCCGGTCGGCCGAAATGGCCATATGCAGCCGTGGCGCGATAGCGCGGCTTCAACAGGTCCAGATCCCGAATAATTGAAGCAGGCCGCAGATCAAAAACGGCGCGTACTGCTTCCACCAGCACCGCATCCGGGACCACCCCTGTTCCGAACGTGTTCACGTCAATGGAAACAGGCTCGGCCAGCCCAATGGCGTAGGCAATCTGCACTTCCGCTTCTTCAGCAAGGCCGGCCCCCACAATGTTTTTGGCAACATAGCGAGCGGCGTAGGCGCCCGAACGATCCACCTTGGAGGGATCCTTGCCACTGAACGCGCCTCCCCCATGGGCCCCTTTGCCCCCGTAGGTGTCCACAATGATCTTGCGGCCGGTCAGCCCCGTGTCCCCATGCGGTCCGCCGATGACAAAGCGGCCGGTGGGATTCACATGCAGAATGAGCCGGTCATCTACCAGTTCAGACGGAAGCACGCGGGGCAGCAAGATTTCTCGAATATCCTCACGAATGCGTTCTTGCGAAACGTCTTCGGTGTGCTGCGTCGAAACAACGACCGTATGAATGCGCCGGGGCGTGCGCCGATCATCTTCATATTCCACGGTAACCTGGCTTTTAGCATCCGGGCGCAGGTAGGGCATCAGATGAGATTCTTCTTTGCGAATACGCGCCAGCTCACGCACGAGTCGGTGCGCCAGCATAATGGGCAGCGGCATCAATTCCGGCGTCTCGCGACAGGCGTATCCGAACATCATTCCCTGGTCGCCCGCCCCCTGCTCGCCTGTAGGGACGCCATCTACGCCCTGACGAATATCCGGACTCTGCTCGTGAATGCTGGAGAGCACGCCACAACTGTCGGCGTCAAACCGAAGCCGCGGATCCGTGTAGCCGATCTCCCGAATGACGTCGCGCGCAAGCTGCTGCACGTCAACATGCGCCCGCGTATAGACTTCTCCCGAGAGCACCACCAGGCCCGTTGTGACCAGTGTCTCCACAGCCACCCGGCTGTGTGGATCCTGCGCCAGCATGGCATCCAGGATGGCATCCGAAATCTGATCGGCAATCTTGTCTGGATGCCCTTCGGAGACCGACTCGGAGGTAAACAGGTAGGCCATCGAAGCTCCTGCGGTTGCGTGGGAAGCGGTTGGTTTCTGTGTAAACGCCTCGTTAACGCACGGCCAGTTTCTGGGATTCAACGCGTTATGTGAAGAACAATTCCCAGGAACCCCCTGCCAAGGTTACACGTTGGCGCGCTTCGATTGCAATCCTGCATTGCTCCAAAATGCGGGGTGTTGTATTTTGGAGTGATTTAAACGCGAACGGGCAAGCGACGGGCACCGGCTCGTCCACATAAACGAAACCGCGGATCAACCAAGGAGGCGTAGCACTATGGCCAACGACATCGAAGCCAAGGTCAAAGCCATCATTGTGGAAAAACTCGGCGTCGACGAAGCTGACATCACCCCGGAAGCTTCCTTTACAAATGATCTCGGGGCCGACTCGCTCGACACGGTCGAACTCATTATGGAGTTTGAGAAAGAATTCGACATTACCATTCCGGATGAAGAGGCGGAAAAGATTGTGACGGTGGGCGACGCGATCAAGTATCTGAAAGAAAAAATCGGCGCCTGACGAAAGGTTTGCCGCAAGCCCGGCTGCACTTCCCTATCTGATTGCGCCGGGCTTTTCTGTGTCCATCCGAACCAGAGAGGGCTATGGCACAGCGACGGCGTGTCGTCGTAACGGGTCTGGGTGCACTCACGCCTATCGGACTGGGCGTCCCAGCCTTCTGGGAAGCCTTACTTCAGGGAAAAAGTGGGGCCGCTCCTATCACGCGCTTTGACCCCACGCCTTTCGATACGCACTTTGCCTGCGAGCTGAAGGGGTTCGATCCGCTGGACTACATGGACCGCAAGACAGCGCGCCGGCTGGACCCCTTTGCGCAGTATGCGCTGGCGGCTGCTGACGAGGCGCTTCGAGACGCAGGACTGCGCCCGGAGACGCTGTCTTCCGCCGAAAAAGACCGCATTGGCGTGGTCTTTGGCAGCGGAATCGGTGGCATGCAGGTCTTCCAACAGCAAACCACGCAATACCTGCAACGAGGCGCGCGTTTTATCTCACCGCTGTTTATTCCCATGCTTATTCCGGACATCTCCGCCGGACATCTGGCCATCCGCTACGGCTTCCGTGGCCCCAACTATGCGGTCGTGTCCGCCTGCGCCACGGCTAACCATAACCTGGGCGATGCCTTTCTGCTCATTCAGCGCGGCCTGGCCGACGTCGTGCTCTGCGGCGGCAGCGAGGCGCCCATCACGGAGATGGCCCTGGGTGGATTCAATGCCATGAAGGCGCTCTCCACACGCAACGAGGATCCCGCTCGAGCCAGCCGTCCATTTGATGCAACCCGAGACGGATTCGTCATGGGCGAAGGAGCCGGCGCACTGGTGCTCGAAGCGCTGGAGCACGCGCAAGCCCGCGGCGCACGCATCTATGCCGAAGTGCTGGGCATCGGCATGTCAGCCGACGCGCACCACATCACGGCCCCCGATCCGGAAGGGGAAGGTGCCGCCCTGGCCATGCAGGCCGTGCTTCGCGATGCCAACCTCCGCCCCGAAGACGTTGACTACATCAATATGCACGGCACGTCCACCCCACTGGGCGATGTAGCCGAAACCAAAGCTATCAAGCGGGTCTTCGGCCCGCATGCCTACCGCATGAACCTGTCCTCAACCAAGAGTATGACGGGCCACTTACTGGGCGCTGCCGGTGCGGTCGAAGCCATCGCGACGATCCTGGCTATTGTGCACCAGACGATTCCACCGACCATTAATTTTGAACATCCAGATCCGGCGTGCGACTTGAACTACACGTTCAACCAGCCTCAGCAGCGTCCGGTGCGCGTAGCGATCAGCAACGCCTTCGGCTTTGGCGGCCATAACACGGCCGTAGCTTTTGGGCGCTACGAAGCATAACCAGCTACTTGAACACAATGTCGTCAATCAAGGAGGCGCCCAGCGCTTCGTTCAGGCGAGCACACCACTGGGCCCGTTGCAAATGCAACGTATGCCGCCAGGCCGCCGAGGTCAGCCGCACGTAGAGCTTGCGATCACGCACCCATGCTGAGTCTGTCACCCGGTTAATCTGGGGGCCAGCCAGTGCTGCCCATGTTTCGACAATACGCATCGCATCGACACGTGGCTGAAGCCCCCATCGTCTGATGATCTCTTTTAAAATTTGGCCTAGTGGCTGCGGTTCGGATCCCATAGCCATGGGCGGGAAAAATTTTTGTAGTAAAGTAGAAGCACTCGGGTTTTCTGTCCAGTCGTACCCGGCAAAAAAAGCGAGATGTCGCCTTATGTTGTCTTTTGCGTCCATGCGTGCCTGGCTGCTGATTCTGGGCGTAGGTCTCTTCGGAGGCAGTAGAGGCTACGCGCAGCCAACCGACACGTTACATTTGACGCTGATTCAAACCCTGCAACGAGCGCTGGAGGTCAGTCCTGACCTGCAGGCCATTGAAGCCCGCCAGCACTTCGCCCAGGCTCGTTACGAGCAGGCCCGCGCCAGCCGCCTGCTCACGCAGTTTCAACTGCAAACGGCCCATGCTATTGGTCCCGGGCTTAAAATTCCGGAAAATAATGCGTTTCCTTCTGATGCCCTGTACCTGAACCCGAACGTGCGCAACGACTGGCGCAACGTGCGCCCGCTGAACCAGCTTGAAGTGCAGCTTATCCAACCCCTGTGGACCTGGGGCGAACTCAGCGGCCAGGTCCGAGCCGCCCGCTATGGCGTTGAGGTGGCTACTGCCAGCACTCGCCAGAAAGCGCTGGAAGTTGCCGCGCGCACTGGAGAGCTATACTTTAGCCTTCAGCTCACCGAAGCCCTGCTCCGCCTGGCTCGCGAAACCGGCGAAATTCTGGAGCGCGCCAAGGCAGAAGTAAACCGTTTGCTACAGGAAGGCGACCCCACGGTAGACGACGCCGATCTGTTTCAACTCCGCATCACAGAACAGGAGTACCTGCAGCGCGTGGTCGAAGCTGAAGAGCAGCATCAGATTGCTCGCTCAGCCCTGGCCCGCCAGCTTCTACTCCCGGAAGGAACCGTAATTGAGCCAGCAGAAGGCGGACTTGCTCCTCTTGCCTTTACCCTGGACGCCCTCGAAACGTACCTGGAGCGAGCCGAGACCTACCGCCCCGAAATTCAGCAGGCCCGGGCCGGTCTGGCTGCCCGCGAGGCGCTGGTTGAGGTGGCGCGCTCCGACTATTATCCCAAATTGTTTCTGGGCATCTTCGGCCGATGGACCTATACGGCCGGTCGCTATCGCCAGCCCAATCCCTACATCAGTGACCCCTATTTTGGCGAAAGCCTCCGCGCCGGCCTGGGCTTGCGCCTGAACCTGAACTTCGGCCAGACGCGCGCCCGCGTCGCCCAGGCCCGAGCCCAACGCAACGAAGTAGCGCACCAGTTGGAGGCCGCTCGCCAGCTTGTCCGCTTCGAAGTGGAGGAAGCGTACCGCAACGTCCGAATCGCTCAGGCGGCACTTGAAGCCCGCGACCGCGCGCTAACCATCAGTAAAGAATGGCTTCGCACCGAACAGATCAACTTTGACCTTGATCTTGGGGACACCGAAAACCTGGTACGAGCTGTCCGCGAAAACCTGGAACTCCAGGCGCGGTATTACGAAGCCGTCTACAACTATAATCGCGCCGTGCTGCGGCTGCAACGCGCCGTCGGCGTGCTCGATCTGAACGTGCGGCGCGGCACGCTTGTTGAGTGAAAACGGATTAAGCTAACCTCTGCTGCACCGATGAACTTCCGGAAACGCCATCTGCTCGCCTGCCTCTTCCTACTGACAGGGCTCCTGCTTGGGAGCAGCCTGCCCGTGCAGGCGCAGTCCAACGCTGAAGCCCAGACGCTGCAACAACTGCTGGAAGCACGGGACCGCCAGATTAAAGCGCTGCTCAATGCCGGTCCCCTGACTCCCGAACGCCGCGAACAACTCAAAGACCTGATCAATGGAGTCGTCGATTTTGAAACAATGGGGCGGCTGGCACTCGGACCCTTCTGGAGCACCCTGACCCCTGAACAGCGCCGGGAATTTGTCGAGGTCTTTAGCGACATCGTGCGCGAGCAATCGCTCTCAGACCTGGATATTTACCGCGCGCGCGTCCGCTATGACCACGTTGAAGTGCAGGGCGACAGCGCCCGGGTAACTACCACCGTTACCTACAAAGAAACGCCCACCCAGGTCGTCTATCTGTTCACGCGACGCGACGGCCAGTGGAAAGCCTATGACATCATCATTGATGAAGTAAGCACGGTCAAAGGATACGCCCGCTCCTTTCAGAGCGTCATCCGAAAGCGTGGCTTTGAGGCGCTCATGAATAGCCTGCGTAAAAAGCAGGCCAAGCTAGCCCGCTCCGGCACTTCATGACACAAAAATTTCAAAACTTTGCCGAAAACCCGCAGCCTTTCGTATCGTTGGGTTGAGACCCCGAGGTCTTAACCATACGGTAATGGCCAGCTCCCACCCCGAAGGATACGTGCTCCATACCTACGGCGCCGAACGGTACGTTCGCCATGCCGTAGCTTCGGTCGTAACCCTTCGACGGCACGACACCTCACGACCCGTAGCCCTATTCTGTCCTCCGGAGCACCAGGCCCTGCTGGAACGGTACGGGCTGGACCGGCTCTTTCAGGTAATTGCACCCCTTCCTGAAGCCCACCGGTCCATTGTCGGGTTCAAACACCATCTGCACCGGTTTATGCCCTTCGAGCGGTGCCTGTTTGTCGACGTCGATATGATCTGGTGCCGCAATCCTGATCCACTCTGGCAGCAGTTGGCGGCCTTTCCGTTCACCGCAACTGGTCTGGAGCGCGCCGACTTCTTTTTTGGCGGTCCCAAAGGTATTGGCGTTGTGCTCGACGTGCTGCTGGACCGCCGCCGCCGCACGCTGCGCCGCTTCGGCTTAACTTACCTGCCCCGCGTGCAGGCCGGCATGATCTACGCCCGTGACGCCGCACTGACCCGTACGGTCTGCGAACTGGCCTCGGAATTCCTGGCCCGGCGCTCCGAAACGCACTTTCGAAGCCGCCTCCATGAAGGCCGAAGCGAAGAATCCTGCGAATGGAGCCTGGCGATGGCTATGAGCCAGCTCAATCTGCCCGTCTTCCCCTGGTTTGCTGGCCAGAATAGCCCCCAACTGGACTACATCGACGACTTAACCGTTCATGATCCCGATTTCAAGCAGGTCATCTGCCGGTACTACACCGACCGCTTTGTATATTCGCTGCGCGGGATCCCCTCTCCTTTCCTGCGTCGGCTCCTCCTGCGCATTTTCACCCAACTGCCCGGACGTGGCGACTATATGGACGTAACGCCCTTCGCGTTACATTTCGGCTGGCTTCATCAGAAACAACCTTTCCATGCGTTCGCCGAGAGAATCTGGAGAGCTCTAACTCAGGAGCCTGACGCTGCTTCGTTATGGGATGGTAAGCAAGTGCCAGAAAAAGATGGTGTGGCCCGTGTAGAGTCCCCATCCCAGGCTACCCAGCACAACCAGCAATAGCCACCAGCCGGGATGCAGGAGGGTTATCAACAAAGACATCCAACCCGCCCCCTTTACTACCTGTGCTACATCCCGAAGCGTCCGCACCATTCCCCATCCTTCCACAAACAACCATAGCGCCAGCAGGCTATGCCCTACTTCGGCGGCTGGCCGCAGACTCAGGGCAGCGATCATAAGCGCGAACAAGGGCCACCGGGGCATGTGTGCCAGCGTCCAGGCCTGCATGAATCCTATGCGATACCCCCAGCGGCTAAGCAGCGCAAGCCCCAGTGCCCAGAGGCCCAGCAGACCGATACTTCCCAGCAGCACAAATAGCGACAGCCCGACCGGGGTTCGGACAGCCACAACAATCAGCTTACCAACTTCCGGCGAAAGGAGCTGGACTCCCCAGGCGACAGCCGCACTTTCTCGCAGCATTTGGACCACAACGGCCAGCGTTACTCCCAGTGCTCCCCCCCCGGCTACCCCCAGCCCCCATAACGCGCCTACCGGAAGATCGCGTCCATGCTGCACAGCTTCCGTGTAGAACCCGTGCGCCCGAAAGTATCGCATTCCTAGCAAACGGAACAGGGGCGAAAAGCGATAGCTCAGCACGAGCAGCACGATAGGCCCCCATCCCATCAGCACCGCCCACGGCCAGGGCCTGGCTGGCGGTATTCCAGCCGGAAAGGCAAAAATCGTCTGCGTCCCGGTAAAAAACCCGCGCACCACCTCAAAGGCCGGTCGTGCTTGCCCCTGCAGGTCGTGTAGCCCATAGGATTCTACAAAGGGGCGGTCCAGATGGAGCGCTGGAGAAGTGCGCCTGACGTCACGCCAGCGATATACAAACACGGGTCCGGTAAAGGTGCCCTGCAACCGTCTCAGGTGCTGCTCAAGATAGCGGGCCTGCCATTCCGGCGCGTGCGGCACGCGCCGTCCCCGTAACGTATCGCTGCGAACCCAGGTGCCCAGCCGGCCTATTCCAACCGGAACCGTTGGATGTGCCTGTTGCCAGCGTTGTAACAGACGAAGCGGATCGCTCACATCGCGCGCATCCACCAGCACAAAGTCCACGGTCTGCCCACACCGATCAGCTTCGATAAAGCGGGTCTCATAATATACCTGCAACTCCGGCCGCACCCGCTGCACGTCGGCCCGCAGCACCTCAAAGTAGACGCAGGCGCTCGGATCGGCTGTATCTACCAGGCGGGCCAGTCCGATGGCCCGCACGGATGGATGAGCAGCTACCTGCTGCAGCAATGTGCGGAGCACAGCCTGCATCTCTGGGAGTCGACGCCGAAGCTGACGGGCGGGCACCTCCACCATTGGAAGCTCCACGAAAAGCGCAAGTCCTGACGTATCGGCTGCTTCCAGCAGAAAGGTCGGTACGTCCGTGGATTCCAGCCGCAGTGCCTGCACCCCGGTTTGCTGCAGGCGCTGCCACGCCTGCAAGACCTGCAAGCTATCTTCCGGTGGACGCCACACCAGCCCCCATTGTTGGGCTGCCACTGAAGAGCTGCCTCCCAGCAACAACCCGGTCACCAGCAAACTCCATAATCTTCTTTGTTTTCTTTTTGTTAATAGCACGTTTCTAAAAGTTTTTAGCTTTATTTTTTGGGACTTAGTGATTTATCTTATAATTGATCAGCGTTTCTCATCGCCTTTTCACCTTTTTCCTACGAGAAAAGATATAAACGACACGATTTTTGTAGGTTCAAGTTACCTATCCACCAACCAAACTCAGACGGTCATGAAACGCGCAGGTATCCTTGTTGTCTTCCTGATGTTCTGGTATTCTTCTGCCCAGGCGCAGGTGCCTTCTCCCGTCACTTTAGAAATTGGTCCACGCGTTGGTTATGACGTGGGAGATGATATTCAAGAAGCCTTTCTGGGCGTAGATGCCCGCCTGGCAATCATGATGCTGCCTATCGACTTCCAGGCAACTTTTGATTACTATTTTACGGAAGAAAATATGACATTCTGGCAGCTAGGCCTGCATGCGTTGCTTAGCTTTGGTCCAGGCGTTGCGTTCACTCCCTATGTGGGTGGTGGCCTGGGCATTGCGCGCACCTCGGTCAGCATAGGCGAGCTCAACGTGAGCGACACCGACACTGCTGTGAATCTGATTGGCGGCGCTCGTTTCGGAATTGGACCGGTTCGTCCGTTCGTGCAGGCTCAGATAACGGTAGGAGGCGATGCAGACCTTGTGACCCTTGCGGGCGGCTTGCTGTTCAAATTTGGGCCATAAGAACCTGACCAGATTCAGCAGCAAGGGCCGCGCCCGACCGGGCGCGGCCCTTGCTGTTAGCAGCCGCACTGGCCGCCCGCTGAACCACAACCTCTGCAGGCCGGGGTAACCTGCAGCGTCTGGACCGTGCTCGTCGGCCCACCTGCAGGGCAGGGCATCACTCCTCCCCTGCAGCATAGCCCTCCGGATGCACCCCAGAAGGGGCCTGTACCATCTAATTTGCTAACGCCTGGTGTCATCTGTATGTCACGGGTGTCGTGAGCGTGGCGCCCGGTCGCGCGGCCGTGTCAGTCCAGCATTTTCCGTAAAAAAGCCGGCGTATCCGGGTTGTCCTTGCGAATGCGCTCGCCCCGCTCCCGCAGATCCTCCGCGTGCAGGCGGCGGATGTTTCCCAGGCGTTCTCCTTCTACGGGCGTCATGCCCGGAAGCGTGCGCCGCTCGAAAGCCGGTGTATCCAGCCGTTTCAGGTTCTCCTCTCCTTTGTAGTTCAGGTACGGCTCTTCGGGCTCAAGCGGGACCGTCCGGCGACGGCCCAGTATTTCCGGCCGCTGCTCCCGATCAAATCCCGTTGCGATGACGGTAACGCGCAGATCATCTCCCATATTGTCGTCGATCACCGTACCAAAGATGACCTCAACATCCTCCCCGGCTTCCTGCTGAATAATACGGACGGCTGTGGTGGCTTCCCGAATACCCAGGGACCGGCCCGCTGTGATGTTAACCAGCACGTTCCGAGCCCCTGCAATGGAGAGACCATCCAGAAGCGGACTGGAAATTGCTGCAATGGCGGCCTTCTCCGCCCGGTTTTCGCCCGAGGCCACGGCCGACCCCATAATGGCCGTTCCGCCATTTTGCATGGTTGTCTTCACATCGGCGAAGTCCAGGTTGATCAGGCCGTGCACCGTAATCAGATCGCTGATGCCGCGCGTGGCATTATAGAGCACCTCATCCGCCTTGGCAAAAGCCTCAAGCAACGTGGTGTTTTCATCCGCGATGTCAAGCAGGCGCTCGTTTGGAATCACAATGAGGGTGTCCACATTCTCTTTGAGCAGGGCAATGCCATCAAGAGCGGCCTTCATGCGCTTGGGCCCTTCACACTCAAACGGTTTGGTAACGATAGCAACTGTCAGAATGCCCAGCTTCCGCGCGATAGCCGCTACCACAGGGGCTCCACCGGTCCCCGTGCCTCCGCCCATCCCGGCCGTAATAAAGACCATATCATAGCCTTTCAGCGCCTGCTCAATTTCCTCCCGGCTCTCTTCGACGGCCTGGGCTCCGATGGCAGGCCGCGCGCCGGCCCCTAATCCCTTGGTCAGGTTACGCCCGACCTGAATTTTAACCGGGGCCCGGTTGGCAGCCAGCGCCTGCGCATCCGTGTTGATGGCGATAAAATCGACGCCCTGGATGCCTCGCTCCAGCATGTTATTGATGGCATTGCCACCACCTCCGCCAATGCCGACGACACAGATCTTTGCTTCCGGATGCGCGGAGTCGTCGAAGGCGAAACGCGAACTAATGGACTGTTCCATGACTCCCCTCGTTTTGGTTGTGGTTCAGCCTGTTTATGGTTGGAGGGCCGGGTCGAGCCTACCCGACCGCAGCTTTATGCCTACAGTTCATTGAACCAGGCCTTCATACGGCTGGCAATCTTGCGAAACAGCATCTGGCCCGGAATCGACTCGCCAGCGCTGCGAGCGTGCACTTCTTGGCTCAGCCCGGGCGTGCCAATCAGTTCAGGCCGGAGTCCGTAGAGCACCAGCCCGACGGCCGTGGCAAACTTGGGATCACTTACCTCGGCCACCATCCCACCGGAAAGTCCCATGGGCGACCCGATGCGGGCTTCCATGCCCAGCACATCAGCCGCCAGCTCAGCCGTGCCCGGGATGAGCGCCCCTCCCCCTGTGAGCACTACCCCTGCAGCCAGATGTCGCGCATATCCGCTTCGCTTGATCTCAATCGCCGCAATTTCCAGAATTTCTTCCATTCGTGGCTGAATGATTTGCGCTAGCGTGCTCCGGCTGATGCGCTTCTCGGGCCGGCCTCCAATCCCAGGAATGGTGATCTCTTCATCCTCCTCGATCAGGTCGACCATGGCCACCCCGAAGCGGCACTTGAGCCGCTCGGCCTGGTCGCGCATGATCCCTAGCCCCTTACGGAGGTCGTCAGTTACCTTGTTGCCGGCTACAGCAATGACCCCGGTATGCCGAATCGTATTGTCCTCAAAAACCGCGATGTCTGTCGTTCCGCCTCCAATGTCAATCAGCGCTACCCCGATTTCCTTTTCGTCTGGATGCAGGACGGCAAATGACGAGGCCAGCGGTTCCAGCACCAGATCGGCCACTTCATACCCTGCTTTTTCAACGCACCGGTACACGTTCTTAGCGGCTGAAACCAGTCCGGTGATAATGTGCACATTGGCCTCCAGGCGCACGCCGCTCATCCCCACCGGATCGGCCACGCCATCCTGCCCGTCCACGATGAACTCCTGCGGAATGACGTGCAGGATCTCCCGATCGGCTGGCAGGGCCACGTGGGTGGTGTCTTCCAGCAGCCGCTCAACGTCGCGCCGCGTGATCTCTCCGTCTCGATTCGAAATGGTAATGACTCCGCGACTTTGAAAACTCTGAATATGATCACCCGCAATGCCTACGATCACCTGGCGTACCTGGACGCCTGCTGCTCGCTCAGCTTCTTCAAGGGCTGCCTGCAGCGAGGCCACCGTTTTGTCGATGTTTACGACGACCCCCCGGTTTAGACCATCCGATTCAGCCACGCCGACGCCCAGGATGTTCACCCGGTTCATCTCGTCGGCCGAAGCAACGACGGCACACACCTTCGTGGTGCCGATGTCTACGCCCACAACAATGCGCTCATTCATGGCCCAACGCAGATTTTTGGGTTGACGGGTGCGTCTGCTCACGCACCACGATCTGATTCGCGAAACGGAGATCAATCAGAGCAAACGTTTTGTTCGGTTGCGTCAGCACGGCCTGATGCCAGAAGGCCACCAGCCGATGCAGCCGCTGCAGAAAATCTTCGGTGCCCAGCCGCACTGGAATGCTACGCTGCCCGGCGGCGGGCGTCGTGTACAGCCAGAATTCGCCGTTCGGCAGGCGCACGATTTCCGAAATCAGAGCGCGTTCTGGCTCCTTTAGGGAGGCCAGGGCAAACAGCAGCATCCGCACGGGTTCGTCCTCCAGCGGACGCATTGGATGCGCTGGAACGCGCACGCCGTAGAGCAGCGGCACGTCAGCGGCCGGCCCCTGACCTAATGGCAGGCCATACCCCTCCGCATCCAGATACCCGACCGGCCGTCCGTCTTTGCTCATCTGCAACACCACCGGCATGCGCTCCTCTACCGCAATGCGCAGGGTGCCCGTGGGCCAGCGCGTCACAGACGCTGTCCGCACCCAGGGATGCCGGGCAACCCGGTCCGCAATCAACGCGGGATCCAGATCAAACAGCACCGCTCCAGAATCAACAGCCGCTAAGCGTCGCAAGCTTTCCGGATCGGCCTGGCGAGCCCCCACAACCTCAATGCGCGTCAGGCGCACGTTTTCCAGCCAAAGCCAGGCTGCGCTGCACAGGGCCACCGTCGGCAGCCCTATAACCAGCAGCCGACCCAGCAGGCGGCGTCCTACCAGCACCCGCCGTTGCCTACGACGCGGAATGTATGTGCTACGACGAGGCATGCGGCAGCACCTCGGTTAACTGTAGATAGTCCAGCAGCTCACGGGCGGCCCGCCAGATGTCTCCTGCGCCCATAAACAGCACGGCATCTCCCGGTTGCAGCACATGCTCCAGCAGATAGCCTGGAATTTTGCGACGATCAGGGACGTAGTGCACGTTGCGATGGCCAAACCGCTGCGCCAGACGCGCAATGTGTTCCCCCGTAATCCCCGGAATAGGCTCCTCACGGGCACCATATACTTCGGTCACCACCAGCACATCAGCGTCTACAAACGATCGCGCAAAGTCTTCCTGAAAGTCCCGCGTGCGGCTGTACAGGTGTGGCTGGAAGACGGCAACCAGCCGTCGTTCGGGCATGGCAATGGTGGCCGCCTCCAGCGTCACGCGAATTTCTGTTGGGTGGTGCGCGTAGTCATCAATGACCAGGATGCCGTGCACTTCGCCCAGTCGCTCAAAGCGTCGGCGAACGCCTGTAAAACGGGCCAGCCCCCTCTGGATGCTTTCAAAGGGGATCTCCAGCTCCAGCCCCACCGCTACAGCAGCCAGGGCATTGCGCACGTTGTGCATTCCGGGCACCTGAAGCTGAACGACACCCAGCGGTTTGCCTTGCAGCAGCACCTCGAACTGGGCCCCGAACCCTTCAAACTGAACGTTTTCGGCACGAATCTCGGCCTGTCGGGCCAGTCCGTAGGTGCGTACCCGGCGATCCAGTTCTCCGACCAACGCCTGCACATTGGGATCGTCCAGACACAGGATGGCTGCTCCGAAGAAAGGAATGCTGCTGGCAAACTGGCGAAAAGCCGCCTTCAGGTCGTCCAGGTCCTGGTAAATATCCAGGTGCTCTGGTTCAATGCTGGTTACTACAGCCAGCGTTGGGGTCAGGCGCAGAAACGTGCGGTCATATTCGTCCGCTTCAATGACAATGATGTCCCCCTCTCCGGCTACTGCATTTGACTCGAACGCCGCCACCTTGCCCCCTACAATAATGGTAGGATCAAATCCTCCTTCAGAGACCACCAGCCCCACCATCGACGTCGTGGTCGTCTTGCCGTGCGTCCCCGCCACCCCGATGCCGAACTTCATGCGCATCAGTTCGCCCAGCATCTCGGCACGCGGGATAAGTGGAATGCGGCGACGCAGTGCTTCCAGCGTTTCGGGGTTTTCCTGGGGGCGCACAGCCGACGAATAAACCACCACATCGGCAGTGCCCACATGCTCCGGGCAGTGCCCCTCGTAAACGACGGCGCCCAGCCGTTCCAGCCGCTCCGTAATCTCACTGCGTTTCAGGTCAGATCCCGTCACGCGGAAACCGCGCAGCAAGAGCACCTCGGCTATGGAGCTCATTCCAATGCCGCCAATGCCTACCATGTGCACATGGCGGACTCGCCCGAACAGAGGAGGACGGCGCCAGCTTCCGCGACTAACCATAGCACTTCTTTTCAGATTGCACCCGTCCGTGGGTGGTCAGCTCCAGCACCTCCGACGCAATCTGCGCAGCGGCCTGCGGGCGCGCCATGCGTCGCGCCGCCTGAGCCATTGCTGCCCGGCGCTCCGCATCGGCCAGTAGCGTCCACACCTCACGCACCAGGCGCTGCGGCAGCTCTGCCTCTGGTACGTGCCGGGCTGCACCCGCTCGCTCCATACTTTCGGCATTATGCGTCTGATGGTCGGCTGCTACTTGCCTGGCCGGCACAAGAATCGCCGGCGTTCCCGTTACCATGAGTTCGCTGCAGGTCAACGCACCGGCCCGGCAGAGCACCAGGTCGGCGGCCGCATAAGCTGCTGCCATATCCTCGACATAGGGCAACAGCCGTATCCGATGCCGCAATGGCTTTGCTAACGTCTCCAGACGCTGCCGTACGTGTTCGTAATGTTTTCGGCCGGTTTGCCAGAGCAAATGCAGTTGGGGTTCATCCAGTAGGGTGGGGAGCACCTGGAGCAGTGCTTCATTGAGCACCATGCTCCCCAGCGAGCCCCCGAACACGAACAGCACTTGAGACGCTACCGGCAGCCCGAACCGGTGACGCGCTTCCGGACGCGCTATTTGCCGAAGTGCTGCTCGTACGGGGTTACCACTGAGCACGCATCGATCCTCCGGGAAATAGTCCTGCGCCTCTGGAAAGGCAATGTAGACGCGAGCCGCCCACCGCCCCAGCAATCGGTTGGTTAGCCCGGGGAAGGCGTTTTGCTCCTGCAGCACAAAAGGACGCCCCAGCAACCGGGCAGCCAGCAACACCGGGGCGGAAACGTACCCACCGGTGCCTATAACAACGTTCGGATCAAAAGACCGAACCAACTGCAGGCTTTCTGCAAAGCCCCGCATCAGCTTCCAGGGTACCTGGGCCATGCGGAGCGACCACCGACGCGGCAGGGCCGCAGCGGTAATCGGATAGATTGAGAAACCGGCTGCCGGCACAGCGCGCCACTCAAGCCGCTCCCGAGTACCTGCAAACGCGATCACCGCCTCTGGACATTGTGCCTGGATGGCTTCTGCAATAGCAATCGCCGGATACACGTGGCCACCGGTGCCGCCACCCGTTAGCAGCACGCGCGGCGCTTTCCCAGCGGCCGCCAGCACAGCCCGTGGCACTTCTGGTTCTCGCCAAAGCACTTCAGTCATCCGGATCACTCTTTCTTGGAAAACTGAGCCTGTCGGGAAACGCTCAGCAGCAGTCCTACAAGGATGCCGCTGGTCAGCAGCGACGTGCCGCCGTACGACACAAATGGAAACGGCAGTCCCGTCACCGGCAACAGTCCACAGGTAACCGCTGCATGCACAAAGCCCTGCATTACCAGCAGGGTCGTCGCCCCGAAGGCCAGGAAGAAGCCTAATGGATCGGGCGCGTGTCGGGCAATACGCATATATCCCCGAAACAGCAGCACCAGCAGTGCTGCCAGTAACAGCATGGCCCCGATGATACCGTACTCTTCCGCTACAATCGCAAAGATGAAGTCATTGTAGGGCGCCGGCAGAAAGTCGCGTTGCGTGCTTTTGCCCGGTCCAACGCCGGTCAGTCCCCCCATGGCAAAAGCGATGCGCGCCTGCCGGGCCTGGTAGCCTTCCTGCTGCGGATCAAAGACAGCTTCCGCCTCAGTGTGCGGAAAGATCTTCGCTCCCAGGAATGCTTCTACGCGGGCTGCCCGTTGCGGCGACACCAGGAGCATCAACGTGGCCAGCAACAATCCAAGTAAACCCGAAGCCGTTAGATGCACCAGCCGCACCCGCCCTACAAAGCACAGCAGCAACATGCTACCGGTCAGCAACGCGGCGGTCGAGAGATTTTCAATCCCAATCAACACGGCTGTTACCAGAATCCAGAACAGCAGCGGCAGGAAGCCTCGCTCAAATGAGCCGATGTATGACTGCTTGCGCGTCAGCAATACCGACAGATGCAGCAACAAGGCGACACTGGCCAGCTCCGACGGCTGGAAAGCCAGGGGACCGATGCGCAGCCAGCGCGTTGCCCCGCCAAAGGCCACGCCAGCTACCTGGACCAGCAACAACAATCCCAGCGCTCCTACCAGCAACGGCAGGCTCCAACGTGCCAGTTGCCGGTAGTCCATTCGCGACACCACAGCAATAGCCCCCGCTGCCAGCAGCACTCGCACCAGATGGCGCAGCAGCAACCGCTCCGGATCCCCTCCGGCCTTTGTCTCGGCCAAAAACGATACAGCGCTGTAAACTGCCACCACGCCGAAGGCCATCAGCGCTACCACTACAAGCTGCACGTAGCGATCGGCGCCGCCAGTCACAGAGCGACGCGACAGCCGATGTCCCCGCGTTGTCGCTCGAGCCGTCGTCATGTTGTTCACAGACTCATCACCAGGCGGCGGAAAGTGTCGCCGCGTTCTTCGTAGTTCTCGAACATGTCGAACGACGCACAGGCCGGACTGAGCAGCACTACATCGCCCGGCTCAGCAAACACGCGCGCATGCTGAATCGCCTCTTCCATGCTCTGCGCTTTGACCGCAATCGGCACCAGCGCGCCTAGCTCGCGGAGCAACTTGTCAGCGCTTTCGCCGATGGCCACCAACGCGCGCACTTTTTCGGCCACCAGGGGCTTGAGCACCGAGTAGTCGTTCCCCTTATCCCGCCCGCCGGCGATCAGTACAATCGGGCAGGAGAAACTCTCCAGGGCGTACCAGACGGCGTTCACGTTGGTGGCCTTTGAGTCGTTGACATACCGCACCCCGTCCAACTCGCGCACGAACTCCAGCCGGTGCGGCACGCCCTCAAAGCTTGCCAGGCTTTCGCGCACCACGTCGTTGCGCACTTCCATCACGCGGGCTGCTACAGCCGCTGCCAGCGAGTTGTACAGGTTGTGTCGCCCGCGTAGAGCCAGCTCATTCGCGTGCATAAGGACTTCCTCCTGCTGTTCGATCCGAAGGATCAGATAGCCGTCGCGCACAAAGGCGCCCGCCGGCAACGCTCTCCGTTGGCTGAAGCCGAGCACCCGAAGCCCCCGCTTGCGGTGCGCTCGCTCGGCCGCCATGCGGATGAGCTCGTCGTCATGATTGTATACCAGCACATCCGCATCTCGCTGGTTGGCAAAGATGCGGAATTTGCTTTGCGCATAGTCATTGAAGCTGTAGTTGTACCGGTCCAGGTGATCCGGCGTAATATTGAGCAGCACGCTGACGCGCGGGCGGAAGGTAGCTACGTGGTCAAGCTGGAAGCTGGAGACTTCCAGCACCACCACATCCTCGGGCGTTGTGTCCTGCACGTAGTCCGAGAATGGGTAGCCAATGTTGCCGGCCACAATAGTTCGCCGGCCGGCCTGTCGAAAGATGTAGCCGATCAGGCTCGTGGTGGTTGTTTTGCCGTTGGTGCCTGTGACGGCCACAATAGGTGCCCGGCAGAACCACGCAGCTACTTCAATCTCTGAGTATACCGGCATTCCTATCCGCAGCGCCTGCTGCACCAGCGGAATTGTCGAGGGGACGCCCGGGCTGACCACCATCAAATCGGCCTCTAGCGCCCGAGCGGTATGTCCTCCAAATTCGTAGCGCACGCCCAGTGCTTTGAGCGTCGTTGCTAATTCGGGGGCAGCAGGCTTTTGCTCGGTCAGAAATACCCGCGCTCCGGCCTTTCGCAGGAGCCGGGCGACGGCCAGGCCGCTCCGGCCTCCGCCCACCACCGTTACTCGCTTTTTGCGCAACTCCTCCGGACGCATCGCACCTCACCGAATCCGCAACGTCAGCAGCGTAGCCAATACGGTCAGGGCTGTCACGATCCAGAATCGAATGACAATTTTCGATTCATGGAGCCCCCTTGCTTCAAAGTGATGATGCAGCGGCGCCACGCGAAACACGCGGCGTCCGGTGCCCGTGCGCCAGCGCGTGTATTTGAAATAGGTCGTCTGGATAATCACAGAGAGCGCCTCAATGAAATAGACAGCGCCCAGCAATGGCAGGAGCAGCTCCTTTTTAACCATCAAAGCCAGCGTTCCTACAGCCGCGCCCAGTGCCAGCGCTCCTGTGTCACCCATGAAAACCTGGGCAGGATAGCCGTTAAACCAGAGAAAACCCAGACAGGCCGCCGCCATGGCGGCTGCAAATACGGCCAGCTCGCCCGCACCGGGCAGGTACAGATCATTGAGAAAGTCGGCCAGGATCGCATTACCCGAGATGTAGGCAAACACCATCAACCCTCCCGCTACAAACGCCGTTGTTCCTGCTGCCAGCCCATCCAGCCCGTCAGTAATATTGACGGCGTTGGACACAGCAGTCACCACAAAAACCGCCACCGGCAGATACACGACCCATCCGATGTCCACCGACAATCTATTGCCAAAGAAGTAGTAGTCGAAAACGCGATCTTTAAGAAAGGGCACATATGTAATGGTATGGATCTCTGAAAATTGGGGGTGGAAATAAAGCACGCCGCCCACAATCAATCCAAGGCTGACCTGACCGATCAGCTTAATGCGAGGGGCCAGGCCTCGCTTGTCCCGTAGAATGGTTTTGATGTAGTCGTCAACTAGCCCGAACATACCCATCCAGGCAGTAGCCAGCAGGGCCAGCCAGACGTACACTTCAGCAATTGCTCCCCATAGCAGCACAGAAGTCAGCAGCGACAGCAAAATGATCAGGCCGCCCATGGTTGGTGTGCCGGCTTTGTGCGCATGGCTGACCGGCATGTCGTTCCGCACATGCTCGCCTAGCTGCTTGCGCTGCAGCCATCGGATGATGCGACGCCCTACAAAAAGGGAAAGGGCTAGCGCGGTCAGCGCAGCCAGCACCGCCCGAACCGTGATAAACTGAAAAACCTGAAAACCGGGCGGCTGGTAGGTGGCTTCGAGATACTGGAGCAAGTAGTAAAGCATCGCTACAGAAACCTGAACGAGGGCGGACGCGCTGGCGTGTGGTAATGCTCAAAGAACTCCTGCACTAGTTGACGATCATCAAACGGTATCTTCTCGGTGCCGATGATCTGGTAGGCTTCATGCCCTTTTCCGGCCACCAGCACCACGTCGCCCGGGCGACACAGCTTAGCCGCCTGCTCAATAGCCTGGGCCCGATCCACCTCCCATAGCACGGCTTCTGGATGCCGCATGCCCTGGCGAATATCTTCAAAAATCTGCTCGGGGTCTTCTGCCCGAGGATTGTCGCTCGTCACGATCACGCAGTCGGCCAGTCGTTCCGCAACAGCCCCCATCATTGGTCGCTTGCCCCGGTCGCGCTCGCCCCCACATCCGAAAATGCACCACAGTCGCGCGCCTTCTGGCATGACCTCCCGGATTGCGCGCAGCACATTCTCCAGCGCATCAGGCGTATGCGCATAGTCCACAATGACGGTGGTGTTATCCTCAAAGGTGAAGCGTTCAAACCGGCCGGGTATCTGGGGCACGTGCGCCAGCGCCTCCAGCAACAGGTCAGGATCCAGCCCCATCGCCCGCCCGACCCCGTACGCAGCGAGGAGATTGTACGCGTTGAACCGCCCTACCAGTGGAAAGCGCTGGAAACGACCATCAATGTTGAGCATGAGCCCCTCCAGAGTGTGGCCGACGATGCGCATGCGCAACTGGGCTTCCTCGCGCTGCCCATAGCTGATCCGGCATGCCTGCGTGTCGGCCACAACAGCCGGTCCGCTAGGATCGTCGATGTTATAGAGCGCCGTAGCGCGAAACGTCAGGCCATCAAAGAGCTTCTTTTTGGCTTTCAGGTAAGCTTCGAACGAGCCGTGATAGTCCAGGTGATCGCGCGTCAGGTTGGTAAAAACAGCAATGGAGAACGGCAGTCCGGCCACCCGCTCCTGTGCCAGGGCATGGGAAGAGACCTCCATGACACAGTTCTTACAGGGCACGCCGGTCATGCGCCGCAGCAGATGGTTCAGCTCGATGGGGCCCGGCGTGGTATTCAGCGCAGGGAGTTCGTGCCGGCCAAACCGATAGCTGATCGTACCGATCAGTCCGGTCTCTTCGTCAATTTCATTCAGCATGTGATAGACCAGAAACGCTGTAGTCGTTTTGCCATTGGTACCAGTAATACCGATCAGCCGCAGGCGACGGGCGGGATTCATGTGGAAGATGGTGGCCAGCAGGCCCAGCGCGCGCCGACTGTTTGACACCTGAATAAAGACGGCGTCGGGGAATCGCTCGGCAAACGCTTCTGGTATGGCTTCGCCGACCACGGCAACAGCTCCCTGAGCTATAGCCTGATCAATGAACTGATGGCTGTCGACGCGCTCTCCCCGAACGGCCACAAACAACCCGCCCGCTCGCGCCTCCTGACTGTTATCTGTCAAATGCGTAAGCTGCCGCTCGGCCGCTGAGCCGACGACCGTCCGCAGCAGTTCTGCCCGTTCCAGGCGCTGAAGCACCTGCGTCAGCGGTATCGGTTCACGTGGGATGGCTACTGGCATTGCAGATATACCTCCTTGGGTAAGGGTGTCCCTGGTCTGGGCCACTGCGCTACTACCTGCCCGTGGCCTTTCACGCGCACCGCTACGCGATAGGTGGCCAACCAGTAGAGGGCCTGCCGGGCACTCAATCCCCGTAGGTCGGGCATGCGGCGCGGTAGCGTATCCGAACGCACAGTCTGCAAACGCACGGTCGTTCCCGGCCCTACCAGAGCATTCGGTGCTGGCCGCTGGGTGGCCACAAACACCTGCTCGGCTTCCGGCCCAATGGTTCTCACTTCCAGTCCCTCCGCCCAGAGCCGCGCAGCCGCCACCGCCAGCGGCTGTCCGCTGACCGACGGCAACGGTCGCATGACGTGCTCGGGCAACGCTTCGCGGGGTGCTATGCGCTCTGCAATTTTGGGGAAGGTGCCGATCCAGCGTTCTGCAATCCTCCGAAAGACAGGCGCTGCCACCTGTCCACCATAGATACTGCGCCGGGGCTCGTCGAGCACCACGATCAATGCTACGCGCGGATCATCCGCCGGGAACAGACCGACAAAGGATGCCCGATAAGCCCCGGGCTGGTACCGTCCCTTCACTACTTTCGAGGCGGTGCCCGTCTTGCCCGCTACCGGTAGCCCTTCAATTCGGGCCGCTTGTCCCGTCCCTTCATTGACCACCCGTTCAAAGACGGGAAGCAACCGCCGGGCCGTCTCGCGTCGGAATGCACGCCGGATAGAGTCGGGCCGCGCCCGCCAGATCACTTCGCCGGTGACTGCGCGGCGTTCGGCCACGACGTAGGGTCGAACCAGCAGTCCTCCATTGGCCAATGCGCAGTAGGCGGCCAGAATCTGAAGCGGGGTGGCATCGACTTCATAGCCCATACTCATAGAGGTAAGCGTGGTGCCGCTCCACTGATCTGGCCGCTTGAGCGTACCGCTCACCTCGCCGGGCAGATCAATCAACGTAGGCTGGCCGAAGCCTAGATTCCGAGCATACTGATAGAGAATGCCGGGAGTAAGCTGCGTGGCCACCCTGGCAATACCTACGTTGCTGGAATGCACCAGCACTTCGGCGAAGGAGATACGTCCGTAGGCGTGCACGTCCCGTATGGTGCGCCCGGCGAAGACCGCCCATCCATCTCCGGTATCAATGGTGTCGTCCAGCGCTACAACGCCCTGCTCCAGCGCCGCGATGGCCGCAACAAGCTTGAAGGTAGACCCGGGCTCCAGGCGGTCGGTGATAGCCCGGTTGCGGCGCGCTTCCTCCGGCGCGGCAGTAGGCTGATTGGGATCATAAGTGGGAACGTTGGCCATAGCCAGCACGGCGCCCGTCCGCGGATCCATAGCAATGGCAGTACCCCAGCGAGCACCGGCTTCTGCTACGCCACGGGCCAACTCCTCTTCCAGAATGGTCTGTCGGATCAGATCAAGCGTCAGCACCAGCGTCTGTCCATGCACCGGCTCAACGACTTCGCCTCCTACCATCGGCTTAAGCACGCCACGCCGGTCGCGCTGCACCACACGCCGCCCGGGCCGTCCCTGTAAGTATCGATCGTATTGCAGTTCTAGCCCGGCCAGCCCATGCCCATCGGCCCCTACAAAACCCAGCACATGCGCGGCCAACGACCCGTAGGGATACCAGCGCGTGAAGTGCGGCTCCAGGATGACGCCGGGGACCTTCCAGCGTTCTATCGTTGTCTTTTGCGCTTCAGTCAGGCCTCGCCAGAGCACAACGTAGCGCGGACTCTGACGCCGGGCCACCCGCCGTCGGAAATACGCAGCCGATTTGCCGGTCAAACGAGCCAGTCTTTCAAAGAACGCAGAAGCCCGGGCTGCAAACCCTTCGACTTCTGGATCGAGCGCCAGGTCGTAGCGCACGGTATTGACAGCCAACGCCCGTCCCGCTCGATCCAGGATTTCGCCCCGCATGGCGGGAATCGTTACAACCGCCCGCACCTGCCGTTGCCCTTCGGCCCGCAAGACCGTCCCTTCTCCCAGATAAATCCAGAACATGCGTCCCGTAATTGCCAGCGGCCAGAGCGCCACCAGCACCAGCACCACGTACATGCGCGTCAGCATTTGATCGCGGGGCTCCACAGCGCGTGCGCATTAGCTCAAGGTTTCACGCGAATTACAACCGGACCGTAGGTAAAGCCCTCTTCCAGCCCCAGCGCCCGGGCACGCTCGTAAACGACCGCAGGACTCGTTGCCCGATCCAGCTCTCCCCGCAACCGATTGTATTCCAGTACGAGTTGCAGATGCTCTCGCCGCAACCGCTGAACTTCTTGCAGCGCCTCGCGCGTCGCATATACGTGCCACACGTAGCCCGTAAACAGGGCGGCTGCTGCCAGCACGTACACCATCAACCGCCGCACCGACAGGCGCGGCTTCTCGGACCGGTGGGTTGCCGCAGCCAGAGCCTCGCGACGCGCCAGCTCACGCCACGAAGGCAGGCGAACGGCTGAGCGCGCCGTCCGACGGCGTCTCGGCCCAGGCTGCCGGCTGCGGTTGTTTTTCCGTAAACGGGACGTAATCATGACGTTTCAGAGACGGCCTCTGCGATGCGTTCAGCAATGCGCAGGCGAGCGCTTCGGGCACGCGGGTTGGCTTCCACTTCGTCATCGGAGGGTCGGATTGCCCGGCGGGTCAGCGGCCGCCAGGGGCGCAGCAGGCGGCCGTAGAAGTCACGCACCGGCTCCCCGGCCAGGTTGCCATAGCGCAAAAAGCGCTTTACGCGCCGGTCCTCCAGCGAATGGTAACTGAGCACAACCAGCCGTCCGCCCGGCCGAACGCGCCGCGTAGCCGCCACCAACACCCGCTCCAATGCCTGCAGCTCGTCATTGACGGCAATGCGCAGCGCCTGAAAGACGCGCGCCAGTGTCTTGGTCGCTTCCCGGGCGGGCACCACGCGCCGCACCACTTCGGCTAGTTCCGTAGTCGTCGTGATTGGCCGCGCCTGGCAAATAGCCCGAGCCAGCTTGTGGGCCCGTCGCTCTTCGCCATAGCGGCGCAACACCTCCGCCAGCTCGTGCGCACTCCATCGCTCCAGAAGCTGCGCAGCCGTCGGACCGGGACTTGTCGGATCCATGCGCATGTCCAGCGGCCCGGCAGCCTGGAAGCTGAACCCCCGCAGGGCTTCGTCGAGCTGGTGCGACGAGACGCCCAGGTCCAGCAGCACCCCATCAATCTGCTCCACTCCAAGCCGATTCAGGATGGTCTCCAAGTCTGCAAAGTTGCCCTGCACCAGCAGGAGCCTTCCTGCCGCAATCGCATCGCCCAGCCGATGACGCACAGCCTCCAGCGCCTCCGGGTCTCGATCGATGCCGATAACTCGGCCCTGGGGTGCCAGCGCATTAAGCAAGGCGGCTGCGTGCCCACCCCCTCCTATCGTAGCATCCACGTAGCACCCCGCCGGGTCTGTCACCAACCCCTCGACAACAGCCTGACAAAGAACAGGCACATGATACGGCGAGCCGTAGGGTCTCGCCGCCTCTGCCCCCCGATGTTTCTGCTGCGCACTCACACCCCCATCACTTTCTCAGCCAGCGTCTCGTAATCCAAGGGTTGCTCGTTCACAAACTGCTCGAACGTAGCCGGATTCCAGATCTCTATGTGATCGAGCGCACCGATGATGAGCGCCCGATCCGTAATGCCTGCAAACTCCATCAGAACTTTGGGCAGCACCACACGCCCTTGCTTGTCTAACGTAACCTCCTCGGCCCAGCGCAGAATCTGCCGCACGAAGTTGCGCGCTTCCCGCTGGTACAGATTGAGCTTCATCATCTGCATTTCGATCTCCTCCCAGCGGTCAAGCGGGTAGAGAAAAATGCAACGCTCGAAGCCGCGCGTGGCCGTGAAGGTCCCCTTCGCCTCTGGCTTCAGGACAGCCCGCATTTTGGCCGGGATGGCTACCCGCCCCTTCTCGTCTACGGAGTATGCGGCCTGTCCCTTGAAGCTCGCCATATAGTTCGTGCGGAGCGCTCCCCAAATTACTACGGGGCATGGGAAAATTCCCCACTTTTCCCCACCGCCTTCACAAGGTACAGTATTTTTTCAAAAAGTCAAGAGATTCGGCCAAAAGAAAAGCATTTTTTCTGGACGAGATAGCCTGTTTACCTCTGTCCAGGAGCCCAAAAAGCCGGTTTTAGCCATGGAGGTGAAAATATTTTCACCCATGATAACAATATGGTAAAAATATTTTCACCTTATTATCTTAGAGGAGCCTGTTTACCCTGCACGCTCCCATGAAAGGACGGCTGACCGCTCGACAAAACGAAGCGTACGAATTTATCCGCGCCTACCAGCGCCGCCATCATAAACCCCCAACGCTTCAGGAGATCGGCGAAGCTCTGGGCATCCGCTCTACAAACGGCGTCTTCAAGCTACTCCAGGCGCTGGAGAAGAAAGGTTACCTGCGCCGCGACCCAGGCGCCGCCCGCGGCCTCCACCTGCTCGATACCGAAGATCCCTTTGCCCTCACCGACGAAGCCCCAACCCTCCCGGTTATCAGTCGCACCGCCAGCCATGAACCGGAACGACTCCGAGCCCGACCGGCCGGCTTTCTTTCTGTCGATCCCTTTTTCCTCCCCCGCGGCCTTGATCCCGACGCCTGCTTGATCGGCCGAGCAGGTGATGATGGCATGAGCGGCGACGGCATCTTCAAAGGCGACCTGCTCCTGATCGAAGAAGTCCCCCGGGACGCCCTGTCCAATCGAGAGCTGGTGGCCTGCCTCGTGGGCGAACTCCTGCTGGCGCGTCGCTTCGTCTTCGCCAACAACCGGATTCACCTGCTACCCGCCAACCGTACATACCTGGAAGCCGTCTTTCCTCCTGACGATCCAGGATGCTACATCATCGGCCGCATTCGGGCCGTTTTTCGACGGCTTTTCTAAACACATCAACTTGCCCGTCCCCCACAACCGTTCGCATATTCCAGCAGCCGCTGACGCGCTGCGCTTGCTTTGCCGTGCTGAACCGGTACTTCCGCCTGTCAGAACGAGGCACTTCGGTGCTGACCGAGGTGCGCGCAGGCGTCGTCACCTTTCTGACCATGGCCTACATCCTGCTGGTCAACCCCAAGATCCTGGCAGATGCCGGCATGCCTCCCGACGACGTCGCGCGCGCGACTGCGCTGGCCTCGGCAATCGCTACGCTGGTCATGGGACTCTGGGCCAACTATCCGTTTGCCCTGGCACCCGGCATGGGGCTAAACGCCTACTTCACCTACGGTGTCGTGCAGGGAATGGGCGTGAGCTATCCGGTAGCCCTGGCGGCGGTCTTCGTCGAAGGTGTGCTGTTCCTCGTCCTGGCGATCAGCGGAGTGCGCAGCGCCGTTCTCCGGGCCATCCCGGATCCCCTGAAGGTGGCCACCTCCGGAGGAATTGGCTTATTTCTGGCCATTATTGGCTTTCAAAACGCCGGTCTGGTTGTCGATAGCCCTGCCACGCTCGTTACGCTGGGCCCCCTGACGCGCCCTGCTACGCTGCTGGCGCTGGGCACACTGGTTCTTATGAGCCTCCTGCTGGTACGCCGTATCCCCGGGGCCCTGCTGCTGGGCATTCTGGCAGGTACGCTGGGGGCCTGGCTGACAGGACTGGCTCCGCTACCAGAACGCTGGGTGCAGTTTCCAGCTCTGCCCCGGGAAACGCTCGCCGCGTTTGACTTCCGCACGCTGCTCCATGCCAAACTGCTGAGCGTCGTGCTGGCCTTTCTGTTTGTGGATTTCTTCGATACGGCCGGCACGCTGATGGGCATCGGGCGACTGGGCGGCTTTCTCAATGCTCGCGGTGAACTGGCACGGGCCCGCGAAGCCTTTACGGCTGACGCTGTCGGCACTACGCTGGGCGCCCTGCTGGGCACCAGCACCGTTACCACCTACATCGAATCGGCCACTGGCATTGAAGAAGGAGGCCGCACCGGCCTGACTGCCGTGGTGGTCGCCGTGCTTTTCCTGCTCTCGCTTTTCCTGGCGCCCCTCTTTACCGCCATACCGGCAGCGGCTACTGCACCGGCCCTGATTCTGGTGGGTGTGCTGATGATGCAGGGGCTAACCACGTTAAACTGGCGCAAATACGAGGAGGCAATTCCCGCCTTTCTAACCATTACCCTTATGCCCTTTACCTACTCTATTGCCAACGGAATTGCCTTCGGCCTGATCGCGTATGTCCTGCTGCAAGTGCTGCGCGGTCGCCCGCGCGCCGTGCACCCGATTCTGTACGTACTGACGATTTTGTTGAGTCTTTACTACGCCCTGGAGCTGGGCGCCTGATCACATGCGAGCAGAAGCCAGCCGCAGCGTTTTCTGGCGCCGCCGGGGCCGAGGCGTCTGCAATTGCCCCCGCTCACGGGCATACTCAACGCAGGCAGCCACAAACGCAGAAAAAAGCGGATGCGGTCGTCCCACCGTCGATTTGTATTCAGGATGGAACTGCACACCGATGAACCATCGATGATCGGGCAACTCAATGATTTCTACCAGATCGCGCTCTAAGTTCAATCCAGTAAACTGCATGCCGTGCTCCAATAGCTTGTAGCGCAGCACGTTGTTGACTTCGTAGCGGTGGCGATGCCGCTCGCGCACATCCGAGGTACCGTAGATAGCCCGCACCCGAGAACCTTCCACCAGGTGACAGTCGTAGGCCCCCAGCCGCATGGTACCTCCCTTGTCGGTAATTTTTTTCTGCTCCGCCATCAAATCGATAACCGGATGAGGCGTGTCCGGGTCAAACTCCGTCGAGTGCGCATCACGCCAGCCACATACATTGCGGGCAAATTCGATCACCGCGCACTGCATGCCCAGGCAAATGCCAAAAAACGGAACGTTCTGCTCACGGGCATAGCGGACCGCCTCAATTTTTCCTTCAATACCCCGCTCGCCAAAGCCAGGCGCCACCAGAATGCCCGACACGTCGCCCAGCAGTTCGGCCACGTTGTCAGACGTGATCTCGTCAGAGAGTACCTGCTTGACCTCTACCTGCACGCCATGCTCAGCCCCGGCCAGCACAAAACTTTCCATGATCGACTTGTAGGCGTCCTGATGCGTCACGTATTTGCCTACCAGCGCTACCCGCACGGTCGCTTTTGGACTTTTCAACCGACGCAGAAAGTCTATCCAGTCGTCCAGATCCGGCTCGTGCAACGCCGCCCGCTCCTGTGCTCCAAAGAGCCGCTCAATCACGATTGCATCCAATCCTTCCTCCCGAAGCAGCAAGGGCACTTCGTAAATGGACTCGGCATCTAGCGCCGCTATGACGGCCCGAGGTTCTACGTTACAGAACAGGGCAATCTTTCGCCGCAGATCCGTATCCAGCGGATACTCGGAACGGCAGACAAGCACGTCAGGCTGCAGCCCGTGCGAGAGCAGCGTCTTGACCGAATGCTGCGTCGGCTTGGTCTTCAGCTCACCGGCCGCCTCCAGATAGGGCACCAGCGTCAGGTGAATGATGAGCGTATTCGGCTGGCCGAGTTCATAGCGAAGCTGACGAATCGCTTCCAGATAGGGCTGGCTTTCGATATCGCCCACCGTCCCCCCGATCTCCGTAATCACCACGTCGTACTGGCCAGTCTCGCCCAGCTTGAGCATCCAGCGCTTGATTTCGTCGATAATGTGGGGCACGACTTGCACCGTTTTCCCCAGATAAGCCCCGGCCCGCTCCTTCGTTATGACTTCCAGATAAATACGGCCAGTTGTCACATTATTGGCCTGACTGGTAGGCCGCCCCAGGAAGCGCTCGTAGTGGCCCAGGTCCAGATCGGTTTCGGCGCCGTCCTCGGTCACGTACACCTCCCCATGTTCATAGGGGTTCATCGTGCCGGGATCGACATTAATGTAGGGGTCCAGCTTCTGAATCGTCACGCGCAATCCGCGCGCTTCAAGCAGACGCCCCAGGGAAGCACAGACAATTCCTTTTCCCAGCGACGACGTAACACCTCCTGTGACAAAAATGTACTTGCTCGGCATCGGTCTGCGGCGGGCTGCTTTATGGTTTGCGGCGGGGTCCCGACCACTTCCAGACAGGCCCTTCCAAGATACGCCTGAAGCGCCAAAGGGATCAACCGCCGCTGTGGATTCTCGACCAAAGACGAGGATAAACGCTCTTCGTTTTGGCGTATTGACCCAGAACAAACGAGTGCCCGGACGCCTCCGCGATCGGGGGAAGGGAGCTTGCCCTGAAAACGTGCGCCCGAAGGGTTTGCACAAGAGTTAGCTGCCTGGCTTGCGGGCCACCACGAGCAGCCCGGTGCCCGATCGATTCTGCTTTACCACGTCCAGTGCATTCAGCATCAGTCCTACAGGCAACACGACCAGGTAGTATACCGGGAGAACCAGGTAAACCAGCGTACTTCGTTGCAGCCCCAGCATCGGGTATTTGATAAGCAGACGCCAGGCCAGTGCTCCTGCAGCACCGTAGCTGTAGTGACTTTCGACAGGCTCCAATCCTGCCTCACCAAGCCGAGCTTCCAGCAGTTCTCGGCTGTATCCTTCACGCACATGCTCATCGATGAAGCTCTGCTGGCCAGGGGCGTGCACGTCGGAGCCTCCCTGATCAGAAGGCGTATTGATGATCACGTAACCACCGGGTCGTAGCACGCGCGCAAAGTTGCGCAGCACAGCCAGATCATCTTCGATATGCTCCAAGACATCTACAGCCAGAATCAAGTCAAAGGGGCCTTCGGTCTGCAGCCGGGTCAAGTCGTCTTGCAGGAAGCGCACGCGGTCAGCCACAGGCGTCCGGGCCACAAAACGCCGAGCCTGCTCCAGATAATCGGTTTTAAGATCGACCCCCACCACCTCGGCTTGCGGATACCGACGAGCCACGTAATACGCGTACTGCCCAAAGCCAGTCCCAGCATCGAGCACCCGCACGCGTCGGTCGGTAGGCCAGCGCGCAAAAATTCGACGCAGCGCCCGCCGCACATACCAACTGCGCAGGAAAATCAGGTGCAACAGGGCGAAAAACAGCCGCTGCAGTAGCGGATGGCGCCCAAAGAATCGTCCTAGTCGATCTTTGACCGGATCGTAGCGCATCCTTCAGGTAGCATCTGTTCTAGCGTCTCACACAGCGGATCCCAGCCAAAACGCGTCCGCAGGCGTCGAACGCCCTGCGTCAATCGTTCCGCCCATCCCTCCTGGAAAAAGCGCACAACTGCCTCGGCCAGGGCGTTGACGTCGTCCGGGGGCACCACAAAGCCGGCTATCTCATGGGGAACTACTTCGGGCAGTCCTCCTACTGCTGTCACCACCACCGGTCGCTCAAAGTGAAACGCCAGGGGTACGACGCCGCTCTGGGTAGCGGCAAGATAGGGCTGCACCACCAGATCCGCTGCTGAAAAGTACCAGACCACGGATGACTCCGGAATGTAGTGATCGTGCACGTGCACGCACGAGGTGAGTCCCAGCGCGCGGATGCGCTCCTGGTAGTACTCAGGACGCTCATAAAACTCACCCGCTACTATCAGTTGTACATCGGGCAACGCTGCCCGAATGCTCGGCATCGCCTCCAGGAGCACGTCCAGCCCTTTATAGCGACGCACAAACCCAAAAAACAGAAGCACAGGAGCCTCAACGGGCAAGCCGAGTCGTTGCCGCGCCTCCTTGCGGGGACGCCCCGGACCGTAGCGGGGATCAATCGGATGCACAAGCCGCACCTCGGCCGGCACGCCTAAGGCGGCCAGTTGTTGGGCGACGGCTGTCGACAGCACAATGCGCGCGCGGCATTGACGCAGAAACCAGCGGCTAAGCGCAGCATCCAGCACGTGCCGCTCATGGGGCAGCGCATTGTGCACCAGGGCGACTGCGCGAATGCCTTTGCGGCGCAGCCATCTGGCTATCACCCCATAGGCCGGCGCAAAAAACGGCAGCCAGTACTGGAACACCACCAGGTCCGGTTGCTGCTGCTGGAGCGTACGGACAGCCTGCCGCCAGGTCCATGGGTGCAGCGGATCCAGCACATAAGCGGCTGGCATGGAAGCGGTGGTGGGTTCTGGCTCGGTCTGTTGGCGCCCCGGAAAAAGCCACCGGGGATACTGGCGACGAAAGCTCAACGCCCTGACCTGATGTCCCCGCGCCTGCAGCGCCTGCGCCAGCGCTTCCGTAAAGTGAGCGATCCCTCCTCGATAAGGAGCCACCGGACCAACCAGCGTCAGACGGGCCATAATCCTCAGACGGTTCGCACGCTTTCCGGCGGATACTCCGCAACCACCTGGTAGGCAGGCAGGCGCTCCATACGCTCGCGGATGATCAGCTCGCCGAGCAATCCTGTGGTAAACATCTGCACGCCGACCAGAATCATCAGCACTCCCAGGAGCAGCAGTGGCCGGTTGGTAAGCGGCTGGTTCCAGACAAGTTTCTCCAGCGAAAGCCATAGACTGATCACAAAACCGGCCAGAAAAGCCAGCACGCCGAACGTGCCAAAAAAGTGCATGGGACGCGACATGAAGCGCGTCAGAAACAGAACCGTAATCAGATCCAGGAAGCCTCGAATAAAGCGCTCCAGTCCAAATTTTGTGCGTCCATACTTGCGCGGCCGATGACGTACGGGCTTTTCAGTGATGCGCGTGAATCCTTCCCAGTAGGCCAGCAGCGGAATATACCGATGGAGTTCGCCATAGAGCCGCACTGCTTTCACCACCTCCTGCCGATAAGCCTTCAAGCCACAGTTGAAGTCGTGGAGCGGGATGCCTGAAAGTTTGCGCGTGACAAAATTAAAGAAGCGGCTTGGAATCGTTTTACCGGGAGGATCCTGCCGCTTTTTTTTCCAACCGCTGACCAGATCGTAGCCCGATTCCAGCAAGTCGATTAGCCCGGGAATCTCAGCAGGGTCGTCCTGCAGATCCGCGTCAAGCGTAACCACATAGCGCCCTTGCGCCCGCTCAAATCCTACAGCCAGGGCTGCGCTTTTACCATAGTTGCGGCGCAGGCGCACCCCTGCAAATCGCGGATCTTCGGCATGAATCCGTTCGATCACCTCCCAGGAATTGTCTCGAGAACCGTCGTCCACGAACCATACCTCAAAACGGTAACCGTGCGCTTCGCAGACCGCACGAATTTCCTCGGCCAGCTCCGGAAGAGAAGCCGCCTCGTCATAGACCGGCACCACAATGCTGAGATCGGGCCTCATGGAAGCAGCCCGGCGCTTCAAACATCGAGCGTTGCGTAACGGGCATTTCGTTCGATAAACTTTCGGCGCGGCTCCACCGCATCGCCCATCAGAATGGAAAAGATCCGGTCAGCAGCCGCTGCATCCTCGACGGTTACCTGCTGCAGGATGCGCGTTTCCGGGTTCATGGTCGTTTCCCAGAGCTGGTCTGGATTCATTTCACCAAGTCCTTTGTAGCGCTGGATAACCGCGCGTTGCGGCTGGCCATCGGTCAATTCCTGCACCAGCCGGTGCAGTTCCTCGTCGCTCCAGGCGTAACGTTCAGTTTTGCCCACCTTCACGCGATAGAGAGGAGGCAGGGCGATATAGATGTAGCCGCCTTCCACCAGGGGACGAAGCTGGCGGTAGAAAAACGTCAGCAGCAGCGTCCGAATATGCGCTCCGTCCACGTCTGCATCCGTCATAATAATGATGCGATGGTAGCGGAGCTTGCTCAGATCGAAGTCTTCTTCGGTCGTCGCCAGGCCGGTCCCCAGCGCTGTAACAATATTCCGAATCTCCTCGTTTTCCAGGATTTTGTCGAGCCGTGCCTTTTCAACGTTTAGAATTTTCCCACGCAGCGGCAAAATAGCCTGAAATTCTCGGTTGCGTCCCTGCTTGGCACTTCCACCGGCCGAATCGCCTTCTACCAGAAACAGTTCACATTTTGAGGGATCGCGCGAGGCGCAGTCGGCCAGCTTGCCTGGCAGACTGGACCCGTTGAGAGCATTTTTACGCTGCACCAGCTCCCGCGCTTTGCGCGCGGCCATTCGGGCCTGCGCCGCCAGAATGACCTTGTCCAGAATGCGCCGGGCTTCGCGGGGATGATCTTCCAGCCAGCGACTCAGATGCTCGGACACAATCCCCGCCACGATGCCCTGAACTTCTGAGTTGCCCAGCTTCGTCTTGGTCTGGCCCTCAAACTGCGGCTCCGGTACCTTGACCGAGATAACAGCGGTCAGCCCCTCGCGAAAGTCCTCGCCCGACAGCTCTCCCTTGAAGTGCTTCAGCAGGTTATTCTTCTCGGCGTACGCCTTGAGCGTACGGGTAAGGGCCGTGCGAAAGCCGGCTACGTGGGTGCCCCCTTCGTGCGTGTTGATGTTGTTTACAAAGGAGAGGACGTTCTCGGCATATCCGTCATTGTAGCGCAGGGCGACCTCGACGATGACCTCATCCGTTTCGCCAGCAATATAGATGACCTCCTCATGGATTGGCGTGCGCGTCTCATCCAGGTAGCGCACAAATTCTACCAATCCGCCTTCGAAATAGTACGCTTCATACCGAAGCGACTCGTCCTCTTCGCGCCGGTCCTCAATTGAAATGCGCACGCCACGGTTCAGGTACGCCAGTTCCCGCAACCGCTCGGCCAGCGTATCGAACCGGAACTCGACAGTTTTGAAAATGGTCGGATCCGGCCAGAACTGCACGATGGTGCCCGTCTCCTCCCCCTCCTGCATCGGACGCACCCGTTCGACGGGTGAAGTAGGCTTACCACAGGCATAGGTCTGGCGCCAGACATACCCGTCGCGGCGCACCGTCGCGATCAGCTTGCGAGACAGGGCATTCACACAGGAAACGCCTACGCCATGCAGGCCACCCGATACCTTGTAAGTGCTTTTGTCAAACTTGCCGCCGGCATGCAGCGTAGTCATTACCACCTCAAGCGCCGACCGCTTCTCGGTCGGGTGCTCGTCAACGGGAATGCCCCGACCATTATCTTCAACCGTAATCGAACCATCCTCGTTGATGGTAACCGCAATGCGATCACAGTAGCCCGCCATGGCCTCGTCGATCGCATTGTCCACGACCTCATAGACCAGGTGATGCAGGCCGCGAATGCCTACATCACCAATGTACATGGCGGGCCGCTTGCGAACCGCTTCGAGCCCTTCCAGAATCTGAATATTGGACGCGACGTAATCTGAAGTTTCAGCCGGATGCGTACGCATAGAAGTTGCCACTCCTTACAACGGCAAAAACCGGTTTTTTTCGACAAATACCAAGCAGATGTGGTACGCCCGGTCCCTGTCGAAGTTCTCAAGAAGCCTGGCGCAGGGCGCGCCGAACAGCCCGAAGCACGCGATTTCCGAATTGCAGCGTAGCCTGCCAGCGAACCACGGGCGTCTCAGCATCCAGCCGATCAAACCGCCGACAGGCGCGCCGAACAGCTTCTACCAGCGCAGGAGACACGTTAGGATACCAACTGAGCAACTCCTGATGCAGGGTGCGCCACCCCTCTGCTACTTCTCGGGCGGTGAGCAGCAGGTCAAGGCGGCGCAGCAACGCGGCATCAAACGTCTGGTCACCCACCACGTCGGTATAGAGCAATGCCAGGTGCAGGCGGTCCAGCAACTGCCGCAGCCGATCTACCTCCCGCTTCAGGCGCTGTCGAAGCGGTAGCACCTGCCGCCGGGCTCGTACGGATTCGGCCGTTCTGACAGCCGCACGCAACGCAGTGAGTAACCAGAACGTCTCCAACAGGCCTGGACGTCCTGCCGACGCCTGCTCCATGCTTTCTCTCGCGTCTCTGGATGCAGCGCAGCCAATGCGCAGTGCGGCCAGGGGTTCCTTCTATGACTGAAATGTTGTATGCTGAGAGGAATCATTACCTAACCAACCTGCATGCAGCCATGCGGTGGAGCATCTTTCTGCTGGTATTTGGAATGGCCGTTAGCACGCAGGCGCAGCGTCCGACCGGCCGTTTGCTCATTCACTGTGGTACGGTTATCGACCCGGGTGTCTCTATGGAGCCAATGCGCACGCGCACCATTATTGTGCGGGGCGATCGCATCGAAGCAGTACAGGCTGGCTTCGCGTCCCCTCAGGCAGGTGATCAGGTGGTTGATCTTCGCGAAGCGTACTGCCTGCCTGGCCTCATCGACATGCACACGCACCTGTCGATGGAAAGTCGAAAAGGCGGCTATTTAGACCGGTTTCGGATGTCCCCCGCCTTACAGGCCCTTCGGGCCACCATCTATGCCCGACGCACACTCATGGCGGGCTTTACGACGGTCCGAGACGTAGGGGGCAATGAGGGAATCGACCTGGCCCTTCGGGATGCGATCAACCAGGGCTGGATCGTTGGGCCACGCATGTTTGTGGCGGGCAAGAGCCTGGCCATCATGGGCGGACATGCCGATCCCACCAACGGCTTCCGCGAAGACATTCTCGGCATTCCCACCGAAGCCGAAGGGGTCGTCAACGGCGTGGCCAGCGCGCGCCGAGGCGTCCGGTTAGCCATCAAACGTGGGGCCGACGTCATCAAAATCACGGCTACGGGCGGCGTGCTTTCTATCGCGCGCGACGGTTCTTCGCCGCAATTTTTTGAAGATGAGATCCGCGCCATTGTTGAAGTAGCGCGTGATTTTGGGCTGAAGGTGGCCGCGCACGCGCACGGCGACGAAGGCATGCAGCGAGCCATTCGAGCAGGCGTGGCCTCTATTGAGCACGGCACATTTATGAGCGATCAGACCATGGAGATGATGAAAAAGTATGGCGTCTACATGGTCCCCACCATCACAGCCGGCCGAAGCGTGGCAGACTCGGCTAAAATCCCGGGCTATTATGTGCCGGTGGTAGCCGAAAAAGCCAAACGGATTGGCCCGGTTATTCAGGAAACGTTTGCCCGCGCCTATCGGGCCGGCGTTCCCATTGCCTTTGGTACCGATGCGGGTGTCTTTCGCCACGGCCGCAATGCGCTGGAGTTTGTCTACATGGTAGAGGCCGGGATGCCGCCTATAGAGGCTATCAAGGCGGCTACCTACAATGCAGCAGACCTGCTAGGCCAGCTTGACAACCTGGGAACGCTCGAACCAGGCAAGTGGGCCGACCTGATCGCCGTCGAACGCAATCCCCTGGAAGACATTTCAGCGCTGCAAGAAGTGAGCTTCGTCATGAAAGCGGGCGTCATCTATAAGCAGAACGGACAGCCCGTCCCTCAGCCTGTGCAGTAGCACGAAACATCCATCTCGCATTGGAAAAAGGGGCCTGGCTGCCCCTTTTTCTTTATTAAGCAGCTTCACCTGACTGCTTAAACTTCCAGGTAGCGCATAAAGGCCTCGATGCGCTGGCGAAGTTCTTCGTCGTCCTCTTCGTTGTACGCAGCGGTCACATGGAATCCGCGATGCTCCAGCACATGACGGATGCGAGCGGTATCCTGCACGTTCAGCTTCAGCGTCACGCGAAAGCGATGCTCCGCAGCATCAACCGGCTGCACCAGCAGCGTTCGCACGCGCGCGTCGCATTGTTCTATGCAGTAGAGTAAGTTGGACAGCGCGTAGTCACGCGCTTCAATCTCCAGCTCCAGAATAGCGCCGGACTCATGCAGCGAAAGCATGCGAATGAGCTGCTCCAGCAATTGCTGGCTCAGCACAGCCCCCTGATAATGCTGGTTCGATTCGGCGACGGGTAGCACGGTCAAGCCATGCTGCAACACGACACGGGCCGCATCAAACACATGCAGATCGGGCGTTACACTGATGGGCGCGCCGCGCACCAGCGCCGCAACCGGCTGCTCCAGATCATCTACCAGCCGAAGCTGCTCATCAGACACCACCCCCCGTAACGTCCCTCCTCTGTCAACAATCGGAAGATGGCGCACTCGCTGCTGCCCCATTTGCTCCCGAGCCCGACGCACAGTGTCGTCGGGTCTGAGGGGCTGCAGCTCTTCCTGAATCAGTTGTACAATCCGCATAGCAGTACCTCACACTCCCGAGCCCCGGCTTCCTACAGACAATACCGGGCAACCCCTGTACCGTTTCGACTGCTCGGCCGCTCCCTGCAAAACTTACCGTATCGTTGCGAGCAGGCGCTTCACTTAAGATTTACAGTAAGCATCGTCTGGATGCAAGGGATTTTTTAGTACCCTACCCCCACGCTTCTGGCGCATCCTGCTGACGCCTACGACGCCTCATCCGACAGGGGCTGCCAGGCACGAAAGCGTACAAGAAGGCGCTCAACGCTCGCCTGCCGGTGCATGGGCACCCGAATGCGCAGTTTCGCCGCCGGCAGGGGCGTTGCATCGTGGCCATTGCGGGCATACAGATAGGTTTCTTCCAGCACGTCGGCTACCTGATAGAGATAAGCCAGCGTACGTCCTTCCGTCAGGGGTACGCAGATGTCCAGCTCCAGCGCTTCGGCTTCAATGCGTTCCTGCAGCCGCCGTTTGAGTTCTTCCAGCCCAATTCCGCGCAGCGCTGAGATGAAAACAGCCTCCGGATACGTTGCCCGCAAGGCTTGTAGCAGTCCCAGATCGGCCAGTCTGTCTATTTTATTGAACACAAGCAGCATGGGCTTGTCGGCCGCTCCCAGCTCGGCCAGCGTCTCGTGAACCACCTGGATATGATCCTCAAAGCGAGGATGCGTGGCGTCCACCAGGTGCAACAGCACATCACTTTCGCGCACCTCGTCAAGCGTACTCTTGAAGCTTTCGATGAGGCGGTGCGGTAGCTTACGAATAAATCCCACGGTGTCGGAGAGCAGTACAGGCTTGCCCGGTTGCAGATAGATCAATCGCGTCGTAGCATCCAACGTGGCAAAGAGGCGATCTTCAGCCAGCACGTTGGTGCCGGCCAGTACATTCATGAGCGTTGATTTGCCTGCATTTGTGTAGCCCACCAGCGAGACGCGGGTATAGCGTTGCCGCTGCTTACGCTGGGTGGTCCGTTGCCGATCAATCCGCTCCAGGCGTTTACGGAGCACGGCTATGCGCCGTGCGATCAGTCGGCGGTCGGTCTCAAGCTGGGTTTCGCCCGGTCCCTTGGTTCCAATTCCCCCTTTCTGGCGGGACAGGTGCGTCCACTGGCGCGTCAGGCGGGTGCGCATGTACTCCAGTTGGGCCAACTCGACCTGCGCTTTAGCCACAGCCGTGCGAGCCCTCCGCGCAAAAATGTCCAGGATCAAGCCTGTGCGATCCAGCAGTTTGCAGCCCAGTGCTCGCTCCAGGTTGCGCATCTGGGCTGGGGACAGGTCATCATCAAAGATAACCAGGTCGCTGCGACGGGCGGCTACCAGACGTCGAAGCTCCTCAACTTTTCCCCGACCAATATACGTGGCCGCATGGATACGCCGAAGCACCTGAAGCACGCGATCTGTTACCTCCGCTCCGGCTGTACGTGCAAGCTGGGCCAACTCTTCCAGCGAATCTTCGACGTCCCAGCGCGTCGTGTCAGGCGTTACAACGCCTACCAGAATCGCCGTCTCCGGACGAGGAGCTGTGGCCGTGTACAACGCCGTTTGCAGGATTGGTTTTTTACCGTTTTCCTTTTATTTCCAAGCAGTTCAACGCCATCTGGTAGACAAAGTGCCAGGCTATCCTTCCAGCGTCTTCCCGTAACATTGCTGCACGGTCAGTTCAAAACGAGCGTCCAGGTAGTGGGTCAGTAGCTGTCGGAAAGCCGGCTGTCGGGAAGGTGGAACCGCCAGATTGAGACGGCGCCGGCGCCCCCGCGCATCAACAAACAGAAAGGCAAAGCCACGTGTCCGGCCGTTCAGGTCCTGCCAGGGAAAATAATCCAGAATCTGTCCCCAGCCGACGTAACGATCCGCTCGATTCAGCCCATCAATTATGCCACAATCCGTAACCAGCACTTGCTCCGACACAAGAGCAGCCCCCAGCCAGCAAAGTCCTCCGGCAAAGTATAAACTCAACCGCGAGATCGGTACAGGTTGCTCGTGGAGCATAGCGTACAGGCCCAGGGCGATAACCAGCAGTAGAAAGCCTGTGGGCAGCAATGGCCACCGCCGAAGCCAGCGTAGATGCACCTGTTTGATTTGCTGGAAATGGAAGAGTGTAACAACGAGAAAAAGCAGCGTTACTCCGAAAAAGCAGACCGGCAAAACGCCGTGCAGCGTGCGCAAAAGTTCGGCCATCGCATTCATGGTGCTGCTCCGCCAGAGAAACGCGCAAGTGGAGGAAGGCTACGCGTTGCCGGTCGTCACGGTTTCGACGCGAGCCCGAAGGCCTACCAGCATTTCCAGTACCAGAAAGCCCAACGCCAGCCCTAAAAAGACGTTCCAGAGTGCGACGCCTACCTGCGCCTTACGGAGCGCCTCCGCAACAACGGGAGGGGACGCCTCGGGGATCTCCAACAACGTAACCGACAGGCCCGTCTGAGCTTGTAGCTGACGCACTGCTACTTCGGGAGATTCCGGCCGCAGGTCTGACTCAGCCACGTCGAAGTTGACAGCCACCCGCTGCACTACCTGATCGCCAGCCCGCAGCTCGTAAATGCCCGGCCGTGCTGGGCCCGGCTCAAAGCGAGCCCACCGCACACTTCCTCGACGCTCCGGGTCGGCCCGGTAAACCTGTCCGTCCGGTCCGACCAGTTCCGGAATGGCTGCGGCTGGAAACGACTGAAGACGCACGCGTGCGGGCTTGCCCGCTTCCAGCGTGCGCTGCAGCGCCTCTTCCCCACCTGCCAGGTAAAACACGGCCCGATATAACAGAGGCACAAAGAGGCCTCGCAGAGGCCACTCGGTCCAGGCCGGATCAGGAGCGACCGTCCACAGCAGAGCCCGTCCCTGGCCATGCCGCACCTCCTGCAGAAGCGGCAACCCATTACTCATATGGATCAACGTCTGCTCCACACCCTGACCGGGCGCGTAGTTCAGCGCAAAATAAACGGCCGGTCGCTCTGCCTGCACCTCTCGTTGACCGGGCAATCGCACAAACAGTCCCTCAAAGAGGGGATGCGCTAAGTCCATCCGTCCAAACGTCGCGATTGGCGTCGCTCCCCTCCAGTTTCCCACAAAGCCTCGAATCTGACCAGCTCCCAGTGCTGTTAGCAGTTGCTGGTAGTCTGCCAGCCGACCATCAGCCCCCGGAAAAAACAGCACGCCCCCTCCTTCGGCGACATAGCGCATCAGGACTGCCACTTCCCCACTCGACAGATCGTGCACGCCCACCAGCACAACTACGTCGTATTCTTCCAGATCTGTCGCCGGCAGCGCCGTTTCGTCAATTCGCGTTATCTCAAAGCGCACGCGATCCTGTCGGATCTCCGGTGCAAAGGCTAACTCCAGGTAGTCCGTACGGGCCTGCGCTCCCGCCACCACCAACAACCGCCGCACTTCAGGCACGTGCAGCACCAGATAGTGCGTGTTGTCTTCAAGCAACGCGTCGGGTTGCAGCAACTCTACAATGCCTGGCAGCCACCCCCGTCGCATCGGCGTGGTGGAAAAGGTAACGCGAGCGCTCCCACCCGGTGGCAAATCGACCGACGCCTGCGCCACCCGCTGCTCGTCGAGCGCAAGCGTTGCGACGACTCCGTTGGCGGCCGCCGTGCCAAAGTTGGCCAGCGTCGCCTCAATCTGTACCGGCTGTCCCTGTTCGATGATGCGGTTAGCAATCCGAACCGCTGTAATGGCGAGATTGGCAGGGGTCTGACCGCCAACAGGAATCAGCAGGGTCGGCAGCGGCTCTGGAACGAACTGCTCCAGAGAATCAACCAACATCGACGCCTGCAAGTCGCTGATGACGTAGAGCACAGCCGGCGCCTGCACCTGTTGCACGCAAGCGCTGGCGCTACGCAGGGCAGCCGAAAGCGTCCGCGCCCCGTGCTGAATCGCAAGCAGGCGCAGTTGTTCTTCAGCAACGCTACGCGGCACTGGCTCTGGCGCTATCGCGTTCCCGGCAACCGGTACCAGACAAACGCGCGTGTCGGGATCAAGCTGGGCCAGGATACCTGCCGCAATAACCCGCGCCTGCGTAAAATAAGCCCCCCCGGCATCCCGCACGGCCATTGAAGGCGAATTATCAAGCACCAGCCCAACTACGGAAGCCTTTCCTCCTCCTACCCAGGAAGCCAACGGTCCCCGCAGCACCGGCCGGGCAAAGGCCAGTACCAGACACACCAGCGCTAACGTACGCAGCAGTAGCAATAGCCACTGGCGAATGCGAAGCCGCTGCAGCGCCGTTTGCTGCAATTCCTTCAGGAAAACCAGAGAGCTGAAAGCCACCCGCTGGGGCCGCCGAAAGTGAAACAGATGCACCAGAATAGGAATGGCCGCTGCCACCAGGGCTAGCAACGCCAGCGGATTCAAAAACGTCATAAGGTTAGCCTGCCGCTGTCGCACCTTGAGGCAGCGAACCGCAACTTCCCTGTTACGTTCCGCCTACTCCCAGGTAAAATGCACCTCCGCCCCTCGTTCAGCAGGCACAAAACACAATCGAAAGCGATCCCCTGCGCGCGGCGTCCACACATACGGCCAGTTCTCGCAACGTCCGGCCTGACAGATCAGCCGGTCGCCATGGTAGATCTGCAGCCCTAAGTACAGGAGATCCCCCTCGCGTCCGCTCAGGTCACACACAGCTTCACGCTCAGCCTGCCCCCAGGCCCATTGAATAACCGGAAACTGCAAGGGCAGGCGCCCTTCATCAAAGAGCCCCGATACCAGCGCCCCTTCAAGCCGCTGCACAACGGCCGGCGTGACCGTCTCATCCGCCACCTGCTCCATCCAGGTCAGTCCTCCCATGAGCACCGCCCGATCAGGCAACACCAGCCGCGGTTGGAAGCGTAGTTGCTCCAGCACGTGCACATCTTCGTCATACAGCAACGGTCCAAAAAACTCATGTACCAGCACGTCCACCGACTCTTCGGGTTCGAAGTGCTGAACGGGCTGGTGCACGCAAATTACTTGCGGATAAGCGGCCAGTCGTTCTGCAGCCAGCGCATACAGATGGGGGTTGGCCTCGACCGCATAGACACGCCGCGCTCCCAGCCGAACCATCGCCTCGGCAAAGTAGCCCATCCCACAGCCTGCATCCACACACACGGCCCCTGCAATGGCATGGCGGTGCGCCCGCAGCAATCGCAAATAGGCCCGCGTGCGAACCTGATCGTCGTAGATGCTGATAAAGGCCAGCAGATCATCCAGCGCCGCAAACGTCGCCTCGGGCAGAACGTTGAGGATGTCCATCGCCCTTGCCTCTGGATCCGCCTCAGTCAAAATAGACAATCTGTAGGCCGATCAGAAGTAGGCATCGACATAGTTCTTCAGGATTTCGCGGGCCTGCGCGATAGTCTGCCAGACAGCCTCGGCATTCGAATAGTTGAAGAGCTGTGCCGTTAATTCCCAGTCTGCATCCAGGGGCTCGTCTTCCCGGCGAATCGCCTCATCAAAGCTGTAGTCCAGCCAGGTGGCCCCCAGGCTGGCCACACGCAGCAGCGCGCCCGGGGTAGCGGCCACGCCATCTCCCCGCCCCTCACCGTACAGATCCATCAACGCCCGAAACAGAGGCTCCGGGAGCTTCATGTGCAGCGCGAGCGCTTGCGTAATGGTCTGTAAACTGTATCCAAAAACGGCCTCTTCTTCTTCCGGGGTGCGAGGTCCCCTTCCTGGCTGAAAAGCAGCAAGCGCTTGATCCGGTTTGTTGTAGAGCAGCAGAATCTTACCAAAGTCGTGAAGCAGCCCTACCGTGTAGGCCGATTCCGGCCGCCAGTCGCCACGCCGGGGTGCCTGCTGAATGAGCAGCCGAGCCAGATACGCGGTAGCGGCGCAGTGACGCACCAGGTTGAGAAAAGGCGCGGCCGTCCGGGCATCAAAAGCGCTTTTCATGGAGAGCATTCCCATACTCATGATCATCCCGACCACAGCCGGCGGCCCCAACACCACAATTGCATGCCGCACATCACCAATACGGCCTCGAAGCCCATAGTAAGCCGAATTGGCCACCCGCAGCAGACGCACCACGGCGGCCGGGTCATGCCGCAGCATAGCCTCCACTTCGTCCGGCTCAGGAGGCTCCGGCCGCTCCATGAGCTGTATGGCTTCCAGCAGTGTCTGTGGAAGCGGCGGGCATTCCAGCTCCAGATCTGTCAGGGTAGGGATATGTTCCGAAGGCGTCAGCGAAGTCAACGTCATCAGTGGAATAGACCGTAACAATAATGCTCCAAGATCACTTCTTAACTTCGCGTTTACGTAACCAGAACCTCTCCAAATCCACGTGGACCGCTTAATCAAGAAGCGATACCAGACGCAAGCCCTTCCACTTTCTAATTTTGTGCCAAGAAATAATCAAAAGCCTTTTTCTTTTACTAAAGGTTCAAATTCCTCCCCCATCCCCCCACTCTCCCTGCACGCTTTGCATAGAGAAACGGAACCTTTTTCCCCGAGCCCGCAAGCAAACGCCCTCTGCCCTCCTGCAGACCAGGCGACGGTGCCCTACCATGCGTTATAATTTCTCCCAAAATTTCGATCTTTAACAACCGCAGGCAAAATGGCCCGCCGGCTCCCTTTTTTCCGGCGCCTGCGTTTTGCTTCCCTTATGAGCATTTTTCCGCTACGACCTATGCTAATGCTAATCTTGCTACTCAGCCTCACAATGTTGATCAATCTGTCCTCCATGCCCGACACCCTTTCGCTGCGCGTGGTCAGCTATAACCTGCGGTACGACAACCCCGCCGACGGCCCCAATGCCTGGCCGCATCGCATGGACCGCATTGTAGCCTTTGTGCGCTTCTACGAGCCAGACGTGCTGGGCGTCCAGGAAGCCCTCCGCGCCATGCTTGACAGTCTCCAGACCCGGCTTCCCGCTTATCGCTGGGTAGGCGTAGGGCGCGCCGACGGCCGCGACGGCGGGGAGTTTAGCGCGATTTTTTACCGCACCGATCGGCTCGAACTGCTCGAAAGCCAGACGTTCTGGCTTTCCCCTACTCCAGAAGTGCCCGGCAGCAAAGGCTGGGATGCCGCACTTGAACGCATCTGCACCTGGGCTCATTTCCGAGACCGCCGAACCGGCCAGACGTTTTTTGTTTTCAACACGCACCTTGACCACGAAGGGACGCGTGCTCGCCTGGAAAGCGCTCGCCTCCTCCATCGCGTCATCGCCCAGAAGGCCCAGCAGGCGCCTGTCCTCCTCACCGGCGACTTTAATACTACCGAAAATACTCCTCCTTATGCAGCACTGACGGCCGATGGGCTGCTGCACGACGCCCTGCATCGCACCGAAAATGGCCACTACGGCCCCCACACTACCTGGAATGGCTTCGAAACGCTGATTCCCGACCAACGCATCGATTTTATCTTTGTCAGCGCCAACGTGCGCGTGCTGCGCCATGCTATTCTGGTCGATCTGGACGAACAGGGCCGCTTCGCTTCCGACCACCTGCCGGTGCTAGCCGACGTATTATTGCCCGAAAATAGCCTGCAGCCCTAATTTGCTGGCCGGCACCCAGATACGCTGCCACCGCCAGGTATTTTGCTGAAACGGCGCCCAGAAAACGATCATACGAATGCCCGGCTCGCCTTCCGGTATATAAACCGGAAAAATTTTCGTCTCACCAGTGGCTACGTTTGGCGCTGTACATGGCTCAAACCCAATATCTATGACACTAGCCGTCTGCTCGTCCAGCATCCACACGCAGAGCGGCCAACCTGTCCGATTTTCGACAAGAATCTGAGCCGGTCCGGCGGTCAAAATTACCGCTCTTTCTTCCGCCACTCCGATAAGCTTGCATCCACCTACTCCCAGCAAGAGCAAGCCCCAGCCTATTAAGGTCTTCATTGGCAGGTCAGAAAAAGCTGGTTCTCCTTTCAACTTCATCAACTCTTGATTTAAAGATTCAACGAATTTATGTTTAAACCGTTCGTAACCTCCCCCACCAAACCCTTGTGCGCCATGAAATTCTCGACGCTTAAAATCGGCCGCATACTTTACGGGATCACTTTTGTCATCTTTGGAGTGAACCATTTTATTAATGCCTCCACGTTAAGCAATATTGTGCCCATTCCAGGTGGTGTTTTCTGGGTGTATGTAACGGGCCTGGCGATGCTGGCCGCGGCCATCGCGATCCTGACGGGTAAACAGGCCCGGCTGGCCTGCCAGCTTCTGGGGATTCTGCTGTTTATCTTTGTGCTGACGATTCACCTGCCCACCATGATTAACCAGGGCATCATGGCCGGCCTGACCAACTTCTTGAAGGACCTCGCACTTGGTGGCGCGGCCTGGGTCATCGCGGAAACCTATGCCGAGCAGCCCCAGCAGACAGAAGCGGCCAGCTAACGCGAAAGCGTTTCTTTTCAAAAAGGCCGGCCTTCCAGACCGGCCTTTTTTTTATGCCGTCCGTTTCTCCGGACAGGAGCACCAGTCACAGACGCCTCGCGTTTCAGCCGTATCGTACGGCAACGCATCTATCAAACGAGCTGCGCGTTAACGGAACGCGCCGAGTAACTGGGTTGGAAGTCTATGGAACTTACCCCTCCGATCGCTTCGCTGGCCGCTTCTGATGCGCTGCGCCAGAAAGCGCGCACGCACATCGTCCTGCGTGGCGTGCGCCAGCACAACCTGAAGAACATTGACCTCGATCTGCCGAAACGGAAATTTATTGTTTTCACTGGACCGAGCGGCTCAGGAAAATCGAGCCTGGCCTTCGACACCATCTATGCCGAAGGTCAACGGCGCTACGTAGAGAGCCTCTCGGCGTACGCGCGGCAGTTTCTGGAACGAATGAGCCGGCCCGATGCAGACCTGATTCTGGGTCTAGCTCCTGCTATTGCCATCGAACAGAAGGCCGGCGCGCGCAATCCCCGCTCGACCGTCGCCACCCAGACGGAGCTGTACGACTACCTGCGTCTGCTTTACGCGCGCATTGGGCGCACCTACTCACCGATCAGTGGCGAGGAAGTGCGGCGCGACACGCCCACCACGGTCGCCCAGGCGCTGCACGAGCGCTTTCCAGAGGGCACCCGCTGCTATCTGGGATTTCCCTGCCCTTCCCATAAGAAACGCACCCTGCGCGACGAACTAGTTGCGCTGCGCCAGCGCGGCTTTTCCCGCCTGATCGTACTGCCTACCGAAAAGCAGGCAGCAGGCGGCGCCAGCCCTGACGTATTAGACCTGAGCGAACGCGATCCAGCCACAGTGCGGGTGGCGCGCGACCGCCTGCTGGTACTGGTGGATCGCCTGGTGATCCGGCCAGGCGATGAAGCCAATCGCTCGCGCATTGCCGACTCCGTAGAGCAGGCGTTTCGGGAAGGGGGTGGCCGTTGCGTGGTCGTGCGCGTCCCTCGCGGCCAATGCTTCAACCCCCAAGACGACCTGCTGCATTTCAGCGAGCACTTCGAACGCGACGGCATCGTGTTCGAGGAGCCGACCCCGCTGCTGTTCTCATTCAATAGTCCGGTGGGCGCCTGCCCTACCTGCCAGGGCTTCGGACGAGTGCCCGGGCTGGATCCCGACCTGATCATTCCCAACCCGGACCTGTCGATCCGGCAGGGCGCCATTGCCCCGTTCCGCACCGAAAAGTGGAGCCAGCACTATCGCCAGCTCCTGCGCCTGGCACTGGAAGAACGCATCGACATTGACAAACCGTACCGACTACTTTCCGAACGCGAAAAACGCCTGATCTGGGAAGGCAAAGGCGACTACATTGGCATTTACGGATTTTTCCGCTTTCTGGAAAAGCACAGCTACAAGCCGCACTACCGTATCTTTCATGCCCGCTTTCGAGGCTACACCCGCTGCCCGGACTGCGACGGCTATCGGCTCCGCAAAGAAGCGCTTTACGTGAAAGTAGGGGGACTCCACATCGGCGAGGTGTGCGAAATGACAATCCGAGCTGCTCGGGAGTTCTTTGACGCGCTGGAGCTAACCCCCTTCGAGCAGCAGGTAGCTGGCGAGCTGCTGGAAGAAATCCGTCGCCGGCTGCGCTATCTGGATGAAGTCGGACTCGATTACCTGACGCTGGACCGGCTCAGCCACACGCTGTCCGGTGGAGAAGCGCAGCGCATCCATCTGGCTACTTCACTGGGGTCGGCGCTGGTAGGCGCCCTGTACGTACTCGACGAACCCTCTATCGGCCTGCATCCTCGCGATACGGACCGCTTGCTGCGCATTCTGGAGCGGCTGCGCGACCTGGGCAATACGGTAATCGTCGTTGAGCACGACGCCGAGACGATCCGCCGCGCGGACCATATCGTGGACCTTGGTCCGGGCAGCGGCTGGCGCGGTGGAGAAGTCGTGTTTCAGGGAACCTTCCCGGATTTGCTTCAATGCGAGCGTTCCCTTACCGGCGCCTATCTGAGCGGACGCCGACGCATTGACGTGCCTCGCCGGCGTCGTCCGGTGCGAGAAGAAGACATGATCGTGGTAGAGAATGCCCGGCAGCACAACCTGAAATGGCTGACCGTGCGTTTTCCACTAGGCGTGCTCGTATGCGTCACAGGCGTCTCTGGCTCGGGTAAGTCAACGCTTGTTCATGATACGCTGTACCTGGGGCTGGCCCGTCTGAAAGGCACCTACGACGGCGAAGCAAAAGTGGGCGCGCACGATGCCATCCGTGGTCATCACCTGATTGACCGCGTGGAAATGGTTGATCAGAGCCCGATTGGCCGCACGCCACGCTCTAATCCGGCCACCTACACCAAGGTGTTTGATCCGATTCGGGAACTGCTGGCCAGCACTCCCCAGGCCCGCGTGCGCGGGTTGAAGCCGGGATACTTTTCCTTCAATGTGCCCGGTGGCCGGTGCGAGGTCTGCCAGGGGGAAGGATTCGTGCGCGTAGAGATGCAGTTTCTGGCCGACCTGTATCTGGAATGTGAAGCCTGTCGCGGCACGCGCTATAAACAGGACGTGCTGGAAATCCGCTACCGCGGCAAAAACGTACATGAAATTCTGAATATGACCGTAGACGAAGCGCTGGAATTCTTTGCGGACGTGCCCGCCATCGTTGACCGGCTGCGCGTGCTGCAGGAGATCGGGCTCGGTTATCTGAAACTGGGCCAGCCTTCTACGACGCTGTCAGGAGGCGAAGCCCAGCGCCTCAAACTGGCCGCTCATCTGGGCCGCAGCAACCACGAACGGGTACTCTACATCCTGGATGAGCCAACCACCGGCCTGCATTTCGACGACGTGCGCAAGCTGATCGATGCGCTGAACCGGCTGGTTGACGCCGGCCACTCGGTGATCGTCGTCGAACACAACCTGGACGTGATCAAGTGCGCCGACTGGATCATCGACCTGGGCCCTGAAGGAGGGCATCGAGGAGGCTTTATTGTAGCGGAAGGCACGCCGGAGCAAATCGCGGCGCATCCAGAAAGCCACACAGGTCGTTTTCTGCGCCAGGTGCTGTAACGTGCCCCTGCGTCTAAGACCAGGGTTTATCCCTGGAACATCCGGAAAAACAGGGCAAACAAGGCCACCAGCACACCGATTTGTCCTGCCCAGAAAATAAACATCCACCGAATCAGATCGGCCCTGAGCTGAGCCAACCGCACCTCGAATTTGGATTCTACTTCTGCAATTCGCTGCCCCAGTTTCGACTCCACCTCCGCAATTTGCTTTTCCAACTTCGATTCCACTTCCGCAATTTGCTTCTCCAGCTTCGACTCCACCTCCACAATCCGCTTCTCCAACTTCGATTCCACTTCCGCAATTTGCTGCCCCAGTTTCGACTCCACCTCCCGAGTTTGTTCTTCCAACATGGACTTTACTTCTGAAATGTGACCTTTCAGGGAGACCGATTCCTCACGTACCCGACGGACAAATCGCTCTTCGACAAGCTCTATTAAATGCTCTCGTTCCTGACGCCCCAGTATGTTGAGCAGTTCAACAAGGGCCTCAGCTCCTTCTTCTCCCAGTCTTTCCCGAAGTATGCGAGGAATGGTAAGAATAGCCATACTCTCTCTGATTCTGATGAGAATAAGCTGTTCAGAAACTATGCCGTGGTTGGCAGGTCGTTCCAGGGCCAGCGGCGCGCTTCGGCGCTGTCTGGATAGCGCCGGCGCAGTGCTGCCAGATCTTCCCGGAGCTGCCGACCGTCTCCGGACGTCAAGTAGCGGGCCATAGCCCACCAGAGCATGACCTGCGCCGCCATGGGATGCGTTGGGAAGCGCGTCAGCGCGTCCTCCAGCAGCGCAATCGCCTCCGTGTACCGACCGCGCGGCACCAGCTCTTTGGCACGCCCTAGCCGCAACACCAACCGTAGATCCTCAGGCGGAAGATAGCCCAGCTCGACGTGATGGGCAGTGCCACGCGCGTCCAGCACATAAAAGGAAGGCGTCCAGACCGCTGCATAGCGCGACCGGACCAGCCGGTCGCGCCGAATGTTCTGGCGCAGTAGCACAAACGCTTCGGTCAACTCAGCCCGCACCTGTGGATCGCGATAGGTATTTGCCTCCATCTTAGCACACCCGGCACATCCCTCCCGTTCAAACATCAACCACACCGGCCGGCGTGTTCGACGCGCCTCGGCCAGCGCTGCATCCAGATCATGCAACCAGAGCAGGGATGCATTCATAAGAGTTTAGGCTGGACAGTCCGAAGATAGAGGTCTTACTGTTGTCCCCAAAAATATGACGCGCAGGCGAGAAAAAGCGACGCTGGGCGGCGGATGCTTCTGGTGCCTGGAAGCTGCCTTCCTGGAGTTGCGAGGCGTAACCGATGTGGTTCCGGGGTACGCCGGTGGCCACGTGCCTCATCCTACTTATGAGCAGGTCTGCACGGGCACGACCGGTCATGCTGAAGTCGTTCAGGTGACCTTTGATCCCACCGTGCTTTCTTATCGGGACTTGCTCCAGGTCTTTTTTACGATTCATGATCCCACCACGCCCGATCGGCAGGGCAACGACGTAGGTCCTCAGTACCGCTCCATTATTCTCTATCATGACGAAGCGCAGCGCCAGGCGGCCGAAGCCGTCATTCGCGAGCTGGAGGCATCCGGCCGTTACGAGGCGCCTATTGTCACGGAAGTGGTTCCTCTTAAGGCCTTCTATCCGGCTGAACCTTACCATCACCGCTATTATCAACGCCATCCCTGGCAACCTTACTGTCGGTTCGTCATTGCTCCCAAACTCAGCAAACTCCGCCAGCAGTTTGCCGATCGGCTGGTAGCTCCGAATTCCTAGGCCTCTGTTACTTTCCCCTTCTCAACGGCGGCTTTTTTACAGGCCGGAGGGCGCAAGCTCCCATGATGTTCCGGTGAATTCGTGGAGTGCGGCTATAAAGAAGCCCCCTACCGGCGAATCCAAGCAGAGGGCGGATCCGTTTGTGCCGATGTTGTGCAATCCGTCCTGCCCCTGACGCATCCAAAAAAACCAAGCCGGACGGCCGGCATGCAAACACCCGCCATTATTGACTGCAGCAAGGCTCCCGCAGGCCCTCGGCTGGTAGCGCCTCGCATTGCGCTTTTCACGGGCGCCTACAACCACATTGCAGACGGCGTCTCGCGTACCCTGAATCGGCTGGTGGGCTATCTGGAGCAGCGGGGCGCCTCCGTCCTTGTGTTTGCGCCCACCGTCCCCAATCCACCGGTCCGACACGAGGGCACGCTGGTTCCGGTCCCTTCTATTCCGGTGCCAGGTCGTCCTGAGTACCGCATCAGTCTGGGACTCACGCGCCGCCATCGTCGATTGCTGGCCACCTTTGAGCCGGATTTAATTCACATTGCCACCCCAGATTTACTGGGCTTTCAGGCGCTGCGCCTGGCGCGACGGCAAGGAATTCCGGTGGTGGCTTCGTATCACACCCATTTTAGCGCGTATCTGAAGTACTATCACCTGCAATGGTCAGAGCGTCTTCTCTGGAGCTACCTGCGCTGGTTCTATGGCCAGTGTCAGCAGATCTACGTTCCCTCTACTTCCATGATTGACATTTTGCGAGCGCACGGCATCCGCCATAACCTCTATCTCTGGGAGCGTGGCGTCGACACCAACCTGTTTAATCCGGCGCAACGCTCCTATGCCTGGCGTCGCAACGTACTGGGCGTTGCCGACCACGAAGTCATCGTAGCCTATGTGGGGCGTCTGGTCTGGGAAAAAGGGCTGAATGTACTGGCAGCCACCATCGACCGGCTACGGCAGGCCCACGTGCCTTTTCGGTGTCTGATCGTAGGCGAGGGACCTGCCCGGCGTGAGTTGGAAGCACGCCTGCCTACAGCCATTTTTACGGGCTATCTGGAAGGTCGGGAGCTAGCGCGGGCGTATGCCTCGGCAGACGTGTTTTTCTTTCCCAGTGAAACGGAGACGTTTGGCAACGTTACGCTCGAAGCCATGGCCTCGGGTCTGCCGGCCGTTTGTGCCGACGCGCCGGGTAGCAATATGTTAATCGAGCATGGACGCACAGGCTTTCTGGCCACGCCGGGCCACGTCGAGGAATTTGCAGGGTACCTCCGCCGCTTGATCCTTAGCGTGGACCTGCGTCGCACTATGGGTCGCTACGCCCTGCAGCGAGCCCGGCATTTTGACTGGGAGGCTGTTTTAAACCGTCTCTACGGCTACTATCTGGATGTGCTCGCTCCGGCACTGCAACCGGCAGGCGACGGAGCCGCTACCGAACTGCCCGAGCTAACAGCCACGGCAGCTTAACCTCAGCAGCATGGCCTCGCCGCTCCGGTTGCTGTTTGTCTCGCATTCGTTTCCACCTTCTGGCCGTCCCCTGGCCAACATAGGAGGCATGCAGCGCGTGGCAACCGAGCTCGACGCGGCGCTGGCCCGCCATCCAGAGGTAGCCTATCACCATCTTGTACTGCGCACGTCCTGGCGCTGGACCCACGTGCGCGTGGTGCCTTTTCTCTTTCGCCTGCTGTCTCAAATCCCGCAATGGGTCACGCGCCACGAAATCGACGTGGTGTTGTTTTCATCTATGGTAACCGCTTCGCTGGCGCCGCTACTTTACCGCAAGCTGGCTGCCCGGAACACACGGCTGGTCGCTATCGCCCATGGACGCGACGTAACGCTGCCTGTAGCTCCCTACCAGCGCCTGCTCCCTTACGTGTTCGCCCACCTCGACGGTGTGCTGGCTGTCAGCCGCGCTACGGCCGATGCGTGTCAGGCTCGGGGATTGCCCCCCGAACGGGTGCACGTTATCCCCAACGGCATCAATCCTGCTCGTTTTACCCCCTTGCTTGATCGCCAGGCAGCCCGCCACGCGCTGCGCCAGCGGTTCCAGTTGCCTTTCCCCGAACAGGGCCTGTTACTCTGCAGCGTTGGCCGTCAGGTGCCCCGCAAAGGCTTCGCCTGGTTTGTGGATACGGTGATGCCCCGGCTACCGGCCCACGTGCACTACTGGCTGGCAGGCGACGGCCCTGAAGCCGCAGCCATTGAGAGGGCTATCGCACGCCATCGTCTGGAGAAGCGCGTGCGCCGACTGGGCCGCGTGCCGGACAACGTATTGCACCAGCTCTACCGGGCCGCTGATCTGTTTATCATGCCCAATCGACCGGTACCGGGCGACATGGAAGGCTTTGGCGTCGTCATGCTCGAAGCGGCCCTGTGTGGTGCCCCCGTACTGGCTGCCCGCCTCGAAGGCATTCAGGATGTGGTGGCCGAAGGCGAAAACGGACACCTCATCGAAAGCGGTGATGCAGACGGATTCGTGCACTGGATTCTGCGCTACGACCGAGACCGGACCGCCCTGCAGGCACTTTCAAAACGGGCCGCTACTTACGTGCGCACGTACTTTAGCTGGGACGTTGTAGCCAATCGGTACGTGCAGACCCTGCGAACTATCTGCTTGGCGAAGCAGCCGGAACCGGCGCTGCAGGCTCTGGACGCTGCTTCCGGTCTTCCAGCCACTGAATGAGCGCAGGCAGGAAAACCAGGGCCGCTAGCAAGGTGGTGCCAATCCCCACCACAGCCAGTTCACCAATAGAACGCAATCCGGGATGAAAGCTGAGCAGCAGTCCGGCAAACCCCATCATGGTGGTCAGCGATGCCATCGTCACGTGCTCACCGGTCGAACGTAGCACTTGCAGGATGCTACCCACGCCCTGCTCCCGATAGCGGTGCACCAGATGCGCACCGGCATCGTTGCCAATTCCCAGCACAGCCGGCAGGACTACCATGTTATAAAAGTTGAGCTTCATGCCAAGCAGCTCCATCACCAGCAGCATCCAGAGCACGCCCACCACCAACGGAAGGAGCGCCAGCAACGTCCAGCGTAGCGTGCGGAAGTTGAGCCACATGAGCAGCGTGACTGCTATGAACGTGAGGAGCACCATCCAGGGAGCTTCCTTAAGCATGAGCCGCAGCATGTCGGCGGCCACCAGGGACGTGGAGCCTGCATAGTACACCTTGCCGTTTACCTCTACCCGCCCCACGTCTTCGGCAAAAGCCATCGAATTGCGCCCATCCGCCAGTCGCACGGAGGGATAGATCAACACAAAGTTGCCGATCTCACCAGTTTTTGAGGTAAAGCGGGCCTTCAGAAATGCAGGGACCTCCTCCAGCGAGATGGGCCGTTGCGTTTGCGCTGCCTCACGCAGGCGCTGCATCCAGACCGACGTGTCGGACCGCAGAAATGGATCATCAAGCAGGGCGCGAATGCGGGCAATTCGTTCCAACCGGGCTTGCTGCGCCTCAGGTGTCATTGGAAAACGCTCCTGCAAGCTTTCTACATCCAGAATGGTGGGCGAAAGCGTGTCGGCAGCAGCGCGTGCTCTCAGCGCCGCCACAACCGCCGGCACCTCAGCAGGATCGTCTACCACGATATAGGCCGGGTTACGCCGCCCACGGGTCTGATATACCCGCTCCACATAGTCCTGCCGCGCCTCATAGTCTTCGTAACGCGGCTCCAGCTTGCCGAAGTCCCATTCAAATGACACGCGTGGTAGCCACAGAAGCGCCAATGCGACCGCAGCGCCGCTGGCTAGCACCACGCCCCGGGCGGCCGGGAAGCGTCCCCGCCCCACCCGATGTACCGGTGCGGTATGGCCAGCCTCCAGATTCAACAGACGAAAGCGCTCGGCCAGCGAAAGCAGGGCAGGCATTATGACAAGCATGGCCACCAGCGCGAACAGAATCCCACTTCCTGCAATGAACCCAAATTCACTAAACCCTTTAAAATCTGCGATCATAAGCATATAGAGCGAAACCGCCGTCGTCAGCGCGCCAATTGTAATCGCCTGCCCCGTGCTCAAAAAGGTGATCTCAGCGGCTTCGGCTACCCCGTGTCCTTCGGCACGCTCCTCGGCATACCGTGCGTAAAAGTGAATGCCATAGTCAATGCCCAATCCAAAGAGCACCAATCCCAGCGTTGATGTCATCAGATTCAGCGTCTCAAACGCCACGTAAGCAAGTCCAAACGACCAGGACAGGCTCATGAGCAGGGGCAGACCAATCAACACCGCCATTACCGGCATGCGTCCCAGTTCGGCCAGTAGCACGCGGCGGTCCAGGCGGCGTCCCACTCGAGCCCGATAGGACTTGTAGGTGAAATAGCCCACCACCAGCAGCAGCACGGCTGTTACCCCTGCTCCAAACGAACTGAACACATCGTCGGTGATAGCCCGCACCTCAACGAGCTGGCGCAGCAGCCGACCTGCCAGTACGACCTGCATTTCCGGATGATAACGGACCGGCTGCATTTGATCGACCAGTTGCTGCAGATCGCGGTACAGATCTTCGATATAGCCAATGTTCGTCTGCGAGTTGGTCGGATAGAAGCGCAGCACCAGCGTCGTGCTATCCTCTGAAATCGGATATTCCTTCCCGATCAGCTCTTCATAGACGATCTGCAGCGCTTCAACGGTCGTGTCTTCTTCCGCCTCTTCTTCCTCCAGCTCGAAAAAGAAAGGGTTTGCTTTCAGCCGGGCTTCTTCAATCTTGTCCTGCAGGAACTGCTCCAGCTCATCCAGTTCCTCGTCGGTGGCAAAATAAAGCGCGTTGCGGCGCAGAAAGGCAGTCTCTCGCCGGTACTCAACGCGCCTCAGATAGGGTTCGGTATAGCCTTCTCCCGTAAGCGCCAGTGCCTTCGGGATCAGATCTTCGGCAAAACGTCGATTGGCCTCAAACGACGGACTGACAATTGCAACATCGACGGTACTTTCGCCCCCTACCATCTCGCGCAGCCGCTCAAGCGCCTGGACGCTGGGATAGGATTTAGGAATGAGTTTGGAAAAGTCCGTGTCAATGCGCAGTTGCATCGCGAGGAATACCCCGACTACCGAAAGTGCCAGGGCCAGCGCCAGCACCAGACCGGGACGACGAACTGCCCAGCGAATAACCGGGCGCAACCGCTGAAACACTCGTTCCATCATAGGCTATCGGACTGTAGCAGCAGGCAGGAGTTCAAAATCATCAAAATCAACAATGGCGTAGTCTCGGGTATTGTCCGAATCACTCCAGATCGTGATGGAAAGCGGACGGGCGGGCGGCTCTTTGCCGAAGACGCGCCGATAGTCGGCTGCGACGTCGCGCTCGACCGTAATCCAGCGTCCAAACCCCTCTCGCCCAGACGAGGCTACAATGACCTTCAAGGGGCCGAAGTCAACGACGGTCTCCCGGGGAAGCAGCGAACTGTAGGTATATTTGATGCTGATCGGACGGCCCAGCCAGTCGAAGCCAAAGGTTACATAGACCGCTCCGCCACTGTCGTTCCACCGCCGACGATCCTCCCGAGCATTGGCCGGCAAATGAACGGCTCGCCAGCGCCATCGCAACGTGGGATGCGTGCGCAAGTCCCAGTTCAGTCCAAAATCGTCACGGTTTGCCAGCGTGATGCGCTGGGCCTCGCCCTGCGTGGTGCAGCGCAGAAACTGATTGTTTGCCTCAGCCTGCACGCGGCACTCTTCCCGCTCATTCATGACCGCTTCGAGCGGGCGGAACTCCCGTTTGCTGGTCAGGAACTTCCAGCGGGACGGGTAGGACCCCACCGGATAGGTTTCAAAATCTTCTACGCGTATGCGTTGCGAGTCGGATGCAGGTCCGAGCACCACGCCCTGCAACAGCAGGCCAATCCATAGCAGCATCAAACGGCGCAGCATCTCACTCGGTCGGACTACTCAGAGGACATTCGGCTTCGGCAGGCGTCGATACTGGCAGGACCCGTCTTCGTCGCTCTAGCCAGCTTGTAAGCACAAAGAGGACCGCATTGGCCGTGCGATCCATTACGCTACGGACAACAAGCATGCCGGCCAGCACCGCAGCCGAAGCTTCCAATAGATGGGTCATGCCCAGCACAGCACCTAATGCTAACAGATCTGTAGCCGGCAGAAACGGGATACGGTTGGTAGCCGTGCCTACCACCAGGATGGTCGCCCAGACGCGCAACGGCGCTTCCGGCAACACGACCCACCACTGGAGCACCTGCAGCGCGTACATGGCAAAAAACCGAAGCACGTGCACCCCCAGCAACATCCCGGCCATCCTCCCCGGCACGTAAAAAATGGCGCGCCGAAACCGCACGGCCAACGCGCCCAGCACCCCTAACGCGAGAGCTCCGGCCACCAGGTACACCGGATCGGCTGCTGGTCCGATTAAATCTACCAGCGCAAACTGCCCGCCCAGTACCGTCCCACTCACCAGCACCACCACGGCCACGGTCGAGGCCACCGACGAAAGAATCGTGTTGTCCTTGATTGTGCGCAGCAAATGCCCATCCGAGCAATCGGTATGGCGCCGCGCCCACAGGTACAGGTAGAATTCTCCGGAATAGCCCAATACGTCCGTGTTCAGCACCCGCTTGCGCACCAGCACCGGAAACACACGCCCCCATCGAATCTTCCAGAGCATCCGGTAGATACCGGCTTCGGTAGCTGGCAACAGGAAATACAGCCCGAGCCAGAGCACATAGAACCAGGGCGTGCGCGGCAACCCTTCATAAACCTCCTGCCAGCCAATCTGGGTCAGCCGGTAGAGCAGCCATCCTACTACCCCGGCTACAAAAAGTGCGCGGCCATACCGCTGCATGCGCCGCCCGACCGGCGTTTGCAGCCACGTGCGTACTGCCTGTGCCCACGCTTTAAGGGACATGCCGCGCGTTGCTGGTCTGGTAAATCAGCCCTGCTAACGGCAGCTACCGGCTTCATGTTGCCGCCTGAGGTGCAAACTTTTCGCCGAAGACGTCATCGCATAGGGACGATAGCGCACGCCCAGTCCAATCCCCAGATTGTTGGAATACAGCTCCCCAACGTCTCCGCCTACGGCTACCTGCACAGCCAGCCGTTGTCCTACAGGCTCCCAGTCCAGCACAACCAGCCACGACAACTGCTCCGGTGGCGGCTCAAACCGATACGTTGCGCCCGGCTGTTGCAGCACATCCCGTCCGTTGTAGGTGCCGTAGTTGCGCGAGTACGTCGCTACTAATCGATAACGGAATGCTTGCCCCAGTCGCCCGGCCAATCCCAGATGGTGCGCCACTACGCGGTTGTTCTCGACGCCTCCGATTAACCGTTGCTTCCGATCTTCAAACGCAAACATTAGCGGCGAACCGACCGTGCGGCCACTCGCGTGCTCCTCTCTCTTTCCATAATTATGTAGCGCCTTCTCCTGAGCGATTGCTGCACGCAGTAGCCCTATCCCCATGAGCAGACCTGCTAGAACCTTCTCCCAGCAGATCCGGTTGATGCGCATGATCACTGTCAGAATGCCCGGTGAGCGCTTTCAATAATCGAAAAATACACATGCGGCCTATCGCTCTGCATTTTAAATCAGTCTATCTCAATCTTTCCGAAACCTTCATCGACCGGCTTGTGCGCCATCACGAGCGCTACCGGCCGGTAATCGGGACCCTGCACCCTCGCTACTATCTGGATGGCCTTTCCGTCTATACCCCGAGCGGCTGGGAAGCCTGGCGCGATCGCTTGCTGCAACAGCTCAACCGTTCCCCTCGCTTTCTTTACCAGGTCTGCCGCCAGGTGCATCCAGTGGTGCTGCATGCCCATTTCGGATTGGACGGCTATCGACTATTGGACCTCAGCCGACACACCCGGCTTCCTCTCGTGGTGAGCTTCTATGGACACGACGTCTCCCGTCTTCCGGCAGAACCGGGTTGGCGCCGCCGCTACCAGCGACTGGCCCGCCAGGGTACCTGTTTTATTGCCGCCACAAACTTTATGAAACAGCAATTGATCACGCTGGGCTTCCCGGAAGAGAAAATCGCAGTGGTACGCTTTGGCATCGACCTGTCTGCCTTTCCCTTTCGGCTGCGCACGCGGGCCGGTTTCCGCTTGCTGATGGTAGGACGGCTGGTCGAAAAAAAAGGGCACCACACCGCGCTCAAAGCCGTTGCCCGCTTGCGGGCAAGCGGCTACGCCGTCGAACTGCACTGCTATGGAGACGGGCCGCTACGAACTTTTCTGCAGGCTGAGGCACATCGGCTAGGCATCAGCGCTTTCCTCTCATTTCATGGAGCTGTCACAAACGAGGTGGCCCGCCAGGCGTATTACACCCACGACGTACTGCTCGTCCCGAGCCAGACGGCAACTGACGGAGATCAGGAAGGCCTGCCCAATGTGCTGATCGAGGGGCTGGCCAGTGGGATTCCCGTGGTTGCCACGCAGCATGCAGGCATTCCCGAGCTGATCGTACCGGAAAAAACGGGGCTATTGGTGGCGGAGCGAGATGCCGAGGCGCTGGCGGTCGCGATAAAGCGATTGCTGGAGACGCCTGCGTTGGTCGAACATCTCAGCCGGGCCGGACGAGCAGCTGTCGAAGCGCAGCACAGCCTGACCCGCATGGTGCGCGACACCGAAGCTGTTTACGACGCAGCGCGTCACGCCCTATGAAGCGAACCCATGTGCGCCGGCTTTTCTGGGGGCTGGCCATACTGCTGCCGATTCAGTATGCCCTTGTAGGACTGGTGCAGCTTCAGGGTGGCCACGAGCCCTGGCCACTCCTGGTCATGCCCGGTTTCAAAGCCACCTGGCAGGCAGACAGCCCGTTGCTGTCCAGACGCGTGACGTTTGTCGTCCATCAGGCCGACGGAACCATGCAGCCGCTTCCCGCCGACGCTGTGCTGGCTTCCCTGCCATACTCTCACCACCGGGCCATGCTGGAGGCTTTCTTTCAACCGGCTTCGCTGAGCGGCACTCCTGAGACCGAGCGCATTCGCCGGCCGGACGCTATCCGCTGGCTGTGGAACCGAATGCAAGCCCTGACGGGAGATACGCCTGTGCAAGTGGACATCGTCTGGGAACAGCTTCGTTTCACGCCCCACACCGGCACCTTACAGGTCTTTCCACTTGACACCCTGACCATACGCCAGCCATGAACGCCAGACGCCTCGACCACTGGCTCTTCAACGCTTTCCAACCAACAGCCGAGGGGCTGGCTGCCTACCGGATAGCCTTTGCGCTGTTTGTCTTGTTCATTCTGGATCCCGGCCACAGCCCTTATTTCAATTTCCACCCAATCGGCGAACTGCCCGACAGCTTCTTTCTGCCGCCGCCTGGCCCCATGCAGCTTTTTGGCGGCTTTCCGCCCCGCTGGTTTTTTGCAGGCCTGCACTTCCTGCTTGACCTGAGCCTGGTTGCCCTGCTTTTCGGCTATCGCACCCGCCTGGCTTCCTGGCTGACCGGCCTGCTCCTGCTCATCGGCTTTGGCTTTTTGTTCTCAGCCGGCAAGATCAACCACGTGCTGCTGTTTGTTCTGCTGCCCTGGGTAATGAGCTTTAGCAACTGGGGCGCCACCTGGTCACTGGATGCCTGGCTGGGCCGAACGCGCGCAACGGTCGCGGGATGGCCGCTATCTCTACTCGCGCTACTGATTGGCTTTGCCCTGTTCACTGCCGGTTTTACCAAGCTGCTGGGCGGCTGGCTGGACCCCTCCACTCATGCCGCCCGGGGCCACTGGCTCAAACAGTACTTTATCATTGGTCGGCAGGATCTGCTGGCTGATCTGGTTACCGCACCGCTGCCCTCCGGTCTCTGGGAGCTGATGGACTGGGGCACCGTGGTGCTGGAAATGGGCTTTCTACCCGCTGCATTTGCACCGCGTCTGTTTCGGGTATTTCTAAGCTTGATGGTCCTGTTTCATTTGAGCACGGCTCTGCTGTTCAACATTACCTTCGTGCAAAATCTGATTGTTTATGCAGCTTTTTTGAACTGGAATCAACTTGCCACGCACGTTCCCCGGTTCCGACTGCCGCCCCGTCTTATCCTGCCAGCAATTCCACTGGTGGCTATAGCCTGTTACCTTTTTGGCTCGCCACTACGCCGTTTGGATGCTCTCGCCAATTTCTCGTCCGATCTGTCGCTCACGGAGCTGCTGGTTAACGTCATTGCCGCGCTGATTGTAATCGGGAATGGAATCGCTCGGTTGCGACATCAGTCAGGCCACCTCTTGTCCCTTACTCCGACGGTTGCAGGTGCCTATCGGCGGGTGGGTCGAACGCTGGCGCTCGTGCTGGGGGTGTATGGAGCGTTAATAGCTACCCATGCTGGTGAGTTCTGGCCCATGAGCGTGTTTCCCATGTTCTCGCAGGCCGGGCAGCCCTGGACGCGCGCTGTGGTGCGCGAGCTGAGCCCTGAAGAGCCGGTGCGCTGGGATACGCTGTGGGCACCAACGTCGCTTCCTGGCCGTCCATTTCCGCTAGGCAGCACCACGCTCGACCCGGTTGACCTGATCAACTTTGTCACCCAGCCGGATCGCTGGCATGCGCAGCGTCGCCAGACACTGCTGCGGCTGTTTGGCCCGGAATTAGAAGACCGCCGGCTCCTCATCTTACAGGTACGTGGCATGCCCACCCCAGACGGAGTGCGGCTTTATTACCTCCCTATCATTGCGTTGACGGCTGATACGGTCCAGATCCATCCCCGATGGCAGCCATGAAATTCTTCCTTCGCGATCTATTCGACTTCGAGCGTCCAGAAACAGCGGGCGAACGACTGTTTTTCGCCCTGTTTGAAGGATTTGTGGTGTTCACCCTGAGCGGCCATGCCTGGAGCTGGGCGCTTTATCTGGGTCGCCTGGAAACTCCTCTGTATCCGACGGGCCTGGCGCACTATCTGGACGTGTCCTGGTTCATGCAGCCCAGCGTAGCGTTAGGTCTGGCAGCCACGGTTACAGTCCTTTTGCTGCTGGGCCTGACGCATCGATGGCGGTTGGCGTACCTGCTGGCGCTGGTAGGGCTACACTTGCTGTACGTGAGCCGATTTTCGCTGGGTAAGACACCGCACGGTACTCATCTACTTGGGCTGACGTTGCTGAGCCTGGCGTTGGGCGCGCTGCTGTTTCGCTCAGCCTCCTATCGCCGTCGCGCTGCGCTGGGCTTCACCTATTTCTTTGTAGGCCTGAGCTATACGCTGGCCGGACTCAGCAAGCTTGTGGCCACCGGTCCAGGCTGGGTAGACGGAAGCCATCTCACCCTCTGGATTCTGGAAAAGGGCGTTGATCTTACAGCCCGGACCGGAGCCTGGGAACCGAGCTTTCTGCAGCAACTGCTCCTGGCCCATCCTTCCCTGAGCACCCTGCTACTTACCAGTGCGTTGCTTCTTGAGCTGCTGGCTTTTACCGTCTGGTGGCGTCCGTTCCGCTTCCCTGTGCTGCTGGCGCTGGTAGGCATGCATGCGGGTATCTACGCGACGCTGACCATTTCTTTTCACTTTGCGGCTGCGGAATTGCTGCTTCTCGCGCTGCCCTGGAGCCGATGGCTGGATCGGCTGCTGCAAACGCGCTGGGCCTCCCGGATACGTTGGGTGCTGGCTCGTCGGACTCAGTGGTGCAATTCCTGAAGCAGTTCCGGTTGAAATACGCCCGTTTCAATGGAGTCGCGCAGGTAGCGTGCGAAGGCCTCTTGCATGGCCGGCGTCAGCCGAAAACGCGGATGGGCGAATTCGTTGCCACGGACATACCGATACCAGAGATAAGCGAGAAAGTCCTTCGGCGTGTTGCGCATGCGGCGCAGGAAGTGCTCCTGTTCCCACAGATTGCTGCCATGAAAATAGCGCAGATAGAGGTAGGATTCAGAAGGCGGCAATATTACGTAGCGGCCAGTACGCCGCCATGCTTCGGCATAGTGCGTGTCGCTGGTGCGTCGCAGGTCAGGATACCGGATGGTTGCGCTCCGGCGATGCACAATAGTGGGCGGTACGCCATGGCGCAGCAGCCCGATGAACGGATGGAAAAAATAGGTAGGATGATTGACATGCATGAGCGTGCCGGCCAGCGTGCAGGCATCGCAATCGGCTGTAAGAAGCACGTGCATCTGACGCATGAGTCGCTCAGGATGCGACCAGTCGTCGTCATCCCATTGCGGGGCAATGTAGTCCCCTCGTGCCAGCTCCAGCGCCTGATTGCGTAGCGTACCGATCACTAAACCCGGCCGCGGTTTGACGCGCGCGTAGATCAGCTCATTCGACGGGATTTCAGCCAGTAGCGCTTCGTCAAGCGGTTGTTGCCCGTTGTCGAGCACCACAAGCTCTCGGTTGGGATAGGTCTGGTGAAGATAGGACCGAATGGCGCGTCGCACCAGATGGGGCCGATCGGCCGTTACCATGAGACAGCTAACCTTGGGCCAGTGCCGGCGCTCCCAGGATTCCTGTGCCATTGTTCCCGCTTTTCCTTATCCCACGTCCGGCTGCTTCAACGCGTTCCTTGCGAAAAGGATGAAGCCGTTGCCGAACGTTTCGTTTTTCGCCAGGGCTTTGTTAATTCTGTTACGCTGCCGGTCCCTGAAAACAGCCGACAATGCCCTATGTACACCTATGAGACGTTGCAGGTAGGCGACCATTTTACAACCACGCGCCGCATTACCGCCGAGGACGTGCGCCGGTTTGCTGAACTCACCGGCGACGACAATCCGATTCATCTTGATCCCGAATACGCCCAGAAAACCCGCTTTGGTCGGCCTATCGTTCACGGCGTCCTGCTGCTGGGCATTATTTCCAAAGTGTTGGGGCGTGATTTTCCCGGCCATGGAAGCATTGCCGTAGCGCTCTCCTGCCGCTTTCTGCGTCCGGTGCCAGTCGACTCAGAAATCACCGTTGAAGTCAAAATTGCCGAAAAAATTGAAAAACATAAACATATTCGTGCAAAGGTATACATCTATCTCGACGGCAAGATGGCGGTAGGTGGGGAGGCCACCCTGATTCCTCCCGCTCCAGAGACTGCGCCGTAAGCCAACTGCATTCATGGGCGCGGCAGTTTCAACAGGGTACCGACCTGCACCGTGGCCTCCAGGTCCATTTGGTTCATGATGGCAACCGCTTCTGGCGTGAACGCCTCGGGAAGTGCTGGTAGAAGCGCGTGCAATGGTGCCGTGCGCGTAGCCGGTTGGATTTTTAGGCGGACAGGCTGCACGTTCAGCCGCTCAGGATCCTGAAGCGGCGCAAAACCACGCATAACCTGCAAAAACACCGGCTCATAGCGTGCGTAAAGCGCCGCCTGCGTAAAACCAGCCAGACTATAGACGCGTTCTTCGTGCTCAATAAAGTACTGGAGCACGCGCACGGTCTGGTTCTCAGAGGCCTGTTTCTCGGCCAGTACATAGACTGCTGGCAGACCGTTGACGTGATCGTTGCCCTGGTTGAGGATGGTCAATGCCTCCTGGGCAGCCCATGCCTGGGCTGCTTCCGTAGCCGATGGTTGCGTGGCCAGCGTGAGCACAAGCATGGCCTGCTGCTCCCTGTCAACCAACACGACCTGGCTCGGCTGATTGACGACCCGATAGTCTGCAGGTACCGGAAACCAGAAGCGCAGCGTTGGATGGTAGAAGGCACCATCGGCCACGTAGCCCTGTCGGGGATCGTCTCCGAGCACGAGACCTTCAATGCGAGCGTAGTAAGTTGCCTGGTTCACCTGATTAGCTGAACCCACCTGTTGCTTCCAGCGCGCTGCCAGCATTCGGATAGTCTGTTCCCGCTCGCCGGGATCCGGATGCGTTGACAGAAACGAAGGCAGGCGCGCGCCGTGTTGTTCGCTAAGGCGTTTCAGCGAATGGAAAAACGCAGCCGCTTCGGCCGCATCATAGCCAGCCCGCACGGCATACTCAACGCCCAGGCGATCCGACTCCCGCTCGTCGTCCCGACTGTACTTCAGAAACAGAAGCTGGGCTACAATTCCTCCCAGTTGCAGCACGTTCTCAGCAGACACGCCCAGCACTTCCTGGCCCAGCATCGCCCCGCCAAGCAGGGCAATCTGTCCAAGCTGCAATTCAAAAGCACGCTGCGAGGCATGCCGCGCTGCCACATGCGCAATCTCATGTCCCAGCACGACAGCCAGTTGGGCTTCACTGTTCAGATGCGCCAGCAATCCGCGCGTGACGTAGATGTAGCCTCCCGGCAACGCAAACGCGTTGACTACCGGACTATCGAGCACCCGAAAGACAAAAGGCGTTTCCCGAAATGCCTTCGGCGTGTTCGGTCGCCGGAGATGGCTATGGGCTAAAATAACCTGTCCCAGGCTGTCTACGTAAGCGGTCAGCGTTGAGTCCTCGTAAAGCCCATATTGCGCTACAATAATCTGATCGGCCTCTCGCCCAATACGTCGCTCTTCGGCCCAGGTATACCCGTACAGTCGCCGTCGACCGCTGACCGGATTGGTCGAGACAGCACAACCTTCTGCAAAAACCACGAGAATAGCAATAAGGACGAGATAGTACCTGCCCATCATAACCCTTTTGCGCCTTTAGGCACGAGGTGTTAGGACTCCGTGGAAGCGTATGCCTGCACCTGGCCGGCTTCTACCCAGAAGATACGATGCGTTGAGCCTGAAAGCACCTGCAATTCCTGGAGTAAATCGAGCCGAGCCGATGTTACGAAGCTCTGCGCGATCTGGTCGGCGTGCTGCAGCAGCTCCAGAATGCGCTGCGTACGAAAGCGATCCAGGCCGTCAAACACGTCGTCCAGCAGCAGCAGCGGCGTTTCTTCTCGTCGTGCGCGCAAGTAGAGGAATTTGGCCAGCTTAAGGGCCAGTCCCATGATGCGATGTTGGCCCTGGGAAGCATAGCGACGCACTTCCAGACCGTTCAGACGGAGCATCAGTTCATCGCGGTGTGGTCCGGCCAGCGTACGCCCCTGTTCTCGCTCGCGAGAGGCCAGGCGATGGAGCCGGTTGCGAAAGGCTTCGGCCACTGCGTCCAGATCGACGTCGGGCTGGAGCGGAGCCACCGTAATGTATTCAATGCGCGGAATTTCTGCAGTCAGGCCGAGCTGGGCATGCGCTTCCGCCACAAAGGCGGCAAATTCCTGCACGAACCGTAGCCGACGTAGGATAAGACGGCTGCCCAGCGTTACCAGTTCTTCCTGCCAGGACTCCAGCAGAGAGGGTTGCACGGCAGCCGGATGGCGCCGCAGGTGCGCCAGGAGCTCGTTACGCTGTCGGAGCGCTCGCCGATACTGCAACAGATCCTGGAGATAGGCTGGATACGCCTGACTGAGCAGGTTGTCAAGAAAGCGTCGTCGTGCTTCGGGCGGTCCTCCGGTCAGCGCCTGGTCGGCAGGAGAAAGTACCACAACCGGCAACTCACCCACCAGATCGGACAGCCGCTCCAGTGGCGCCCCGTTGAAAAAAATTCGTTTTCCCTCTCCTGGCACATAGACCAGCCGCACCACCAGCTCGGAACGACGCTTTCCGGAAAAAACGCCCTCTAGTTCAAAGAAAGCGGCACCCTGTCGCAGAGCGTACGCATCTTGCGAGGTCAGAAAACTTTTGGAAAGACAGAGATAATGAATGGCTTCCAGCAGATTGGTCTTACCAGCGCCATTGGGTCCGCCAATCAGGTTAATGCGCGGCCCAAAGGCCACCTGCGTTTCCTCGTGCGCCCGGAAATTCCGTAACCGGAGTGACTGCAACAGCATAGGCGTACAGGCAGAGCATCTTTAACGCCCTGCCTGTACGCATGCCTGTTCGATTCGTTCTTTACTGCGGGTTTCCGGCTGCGTTTGGATCATCCGGATGATCTGGGTCACTGCCCCCGTCTCCTCCCGGAGGATCCTGGTCGTCGCCCTGCCTCTGCATCCAGAGGCGCGCAATGTCCCATTCTTTTATCATGGCGGCGTACATGGTTTGATTGAGGTATTGCTTATAGAAAATACAAAGGCTTATTGCATCTTCCAATATCATTCTACATCTTTTAGGCAGAATGCCCCACGAAAACGTCATCGATGTGGCTTTTAGCATTAATTTTCTGGCTACCCGTTTCGGTCGAATCACCATCCGAAAACCTGTGTGATTCGCTGCGCCAATTTGTGGCGCAGCTTCCACAGGATGCTCGGGTGGCGCCAGAGGAAGTGCTTCCCCATGCCGTTCAGTCGCTGCGTCGGTACCGGCAATGTCCGGGCCTTACGATCTCGGAGCTCATGCATCTCTACCGCAGGGAGCTCAGCTATCTGCATGCGCTGCATCGCTATGCCGAGGTACTGGCGTTGGTTGACACCTTCCTGACCCGATTCGCCCGCCAGCCAGATTCGCTGATGTTCTACCAGATGTACCGCTGGCGAGGTTATGAGTACTATATCCTTGGCGATCTACCCGCTGCAGCCGTTGCCTACAGTCAGGCGCTGCGCTATTTGCCATCTAACGAAATTCGGGCACGGGTGAGCCGACTTGCTGATTTAGGGGCCATTTATACGCGAATGCGCGATTACGAAACAGCTTACCAGTATTATAACCAGGCGCAGCAGCTATGGGATCGGATTCCTGCCAGTGATTCTCTGCGCATGTGGGCTCTCGTTAACGACGTGTTTCTTGGCTTTGCCAGTCTCCTGGTAAGCTATCCAACGATTGGCGGGCGCTCTCGCGAAGCGGGGCTTGCAGAAGCTGCCCGGCTTATTGCAGAAGCGAAGCAAGCATTGCCTCAAGTCTCCGGGCTCCCTTCCCGTCTTTATTTACGCCAGCAGCTACAACTGGGTCTTACGGAAGCCAACCTGGCCTATACGTTGAGGCGTCCGGAGCGTGCGCTTCAAATCCTGGATACGCTTCCGTCCCTGGCCCGGCAGCTTGCCGAGCCCCACTGGCACTTTGAAATTCTCTACCACCGGGCCATGGCGCTCTGGCATGCCAGGCGGTTGCGCCAGGCTGAACAGGCCTTTCGCGAAGCCCTGTCGCATGCTGACGAGGCGCTTCACGATGATGCGCGCCGGCGGACGCTGACCCGGCTGGCTCAGTTGTACGAGGAGCAACATCGGCTGTCAGAGGCTGAGCATTTCTTTCGAGCGGCGATTCCTTACACAGAAACCTACCTGAGCCGTCTCCAGACTACGCAATGGGCGATTCTGTCGACTGCTAACTGGTATGAGCCTTATCGAGGACTGACCCGCGTCTTGCTGCACCAGGCGCGTTATGCCGAGGCGCTGCAATGGCTGGAGCGCAGCCGGGCTCAGAATCTTCAGGCGTTTCGTACGTACCATGCGTGGACCCGTCAGATGCCGCTGGCAAAGCAGCGGCTGCGCGACAGTCTTGTTTACGCCCTGAACCAACTCCGCGCCCGTTTGAGCGACTCCAGTTTACCGGCCCAGGAAATGTTGGCTTTGAAAAGCCACGAGGCGACTCTTGAACTTCGGTTGCGCAATTTGCTGACGCTGCCGCTGCTGCATCCGGAAACCCCGCTTGCGCGTCTGCAGCAACGGCTGGCGCAGGTTCAGGCGGTTGCCCTGATCTACTTCATTGATACCATTAGCGGACTCTTTTTGCTGACGCCCGACACGTTACGCTTCTTTCCGTTAGCCCTCACGCCAGACAGTCTGGAGCATCTGCTGCAACGCGTCAGTCCGGTGTTTGCCCCGCAGCGCATGCGCTCCGTACGGGCGGCTCGTTATTTTAACCTGCGTGTCCTCCATCAGCTTTTTCAGCAGCTTGTTGCCCCGGCGCTTCCGCATATCCCACCTGAGACGCCCCTGTTTATTATCCCCGATGGACTCCTTTTTCAACTGCCGTTTGCTGCGCTGGTGCTTGATTTAAACGGTCCCTATGAATACGACCAGGCCACCTACCTGACGGAACGTCATCCTATCAGTATTTTGCCGGCGCTCAGGTTACTGCTGGATAGCACAAAGGCATCTACGGCCCAGATAGACATTAGCAGCCTGGGGCGCTCCCGTTTTTCCAACGATCCTCGCCTGCAGGCAGCGTTGCCTGTTGTTTTTCGCCGGCAGCCGCTGCCTGATTTGCCAGGCGTGCATGAGGAGTTGGAACGGGTAACGCAACACTTTGCGCGCACGCAGCGCTGGGAAAACCAGTGGGCTACGGAGCCGCGCTTTCGTCAGGCAGCTCAGCAAAGCCGCGTGTTGCATCTGGCCTCGCATGTCTTGTTGCACCCGACCAGTTCGGCCTACCATGCCATTGTGCTGTCGCCCGCTCCCGGGGATGACGGAATCCTTTTTCTCCACGAGCTGTTGTGGTCCCCCCTTTCGGCTGAGCTGGTTGTGCTCAGCGGCTGCAACACGGCTGCTGGCGAGGTGCTTCCTGGGGAGGGTCTGGAAGGGCTGCAATATGCAATTCTGGCGGCGGGCGCTCGTGGTGTCGTCGCCACGCGTTGGCTGGTAGAAGATCGTTCCATGGCCACTCTAATGGATCGGTTCTATGCCCATCTCGCTGCGGGTTTGCCGTTGGACCGAGCGCTTCAGCAGGCCCGGCTAGATTTTCTGGCGGCTGCTTCAGACGAGCAGCGGAGTCCTTTTTACTGGGCAGCCCCGGCCTTTTTTGGCGTTCCGCGCGTGTTGCCGCTAACTCCACGTACCCGTCCCCCATTGCCCTGGGCCTGGATCCTGTTGCTGCTCCTCGGGGTTGGCATGGGCGTGTTATTCTGGTGGTACAGGCAACGCCGTCGCACCTATGGATCGTCCCTCGCTGTTTGAAGAGCTCAAAGCGCTGGCCACGGAGCAGCGAAATCCCCATTCCATGCGCATCGATACGGCTCCGGTGCGCGAAATCCTGGAGATTATCAATACCGAGGATCACCTGGTACCCATTGCAGTCCGGCGTGAAATACCTTATATCGAGCAGGCTGTGCACCTGATTGTTGAGGCGTTCAAGCGAGGGGGCCGCCTTTTCTACGTAGGGGCCGGTACCAGCGGCCGGCTGGGTATTCTGGACGCGGCGGAATGTCCACCTACGTTTGGCACGCCTCCCGAGATGGTGCAAGGCCTGATTGCAGGAGGCCCGCAGGCGGTCTTTCGGGCGCAGGAAGGGGCCGAAGATCGGGAAGAAGATGGTGCGCGCGACTTGCAGCGGGCTGGTGTTACGCCACGCGACGTGGTCTGCGGTTTAGCTGCCAGCCGACGCACCCCCTATGTTGTCGGTGCGATTCGCTACGCGCGCGCGCTGGGCTGCCGCACAATTTTTATTACCTGTACTCCTCGTGAGGAATTTCCGCTGGAGGTGGACGTAGCCATCTGCCCGGTAGTTGGTCCAGAGGTCATCATGGGGTCTACGCGCATGAAAAGTGGTACCGCTCAGAAGCTGGTGCTCAACATGCTCTCCACGGCCGCCATGATTCGTCTGGGGAAGGTCTACGAAAACATGATGGTAGACCTCCAGATGACCAACCAGAAGCTGCGGGAGCGCGCCAAGCGTACCGTTATGATTGTAACCGGACTTGACTATGAGGACGCTTCTCGTCTGCTTGAGGAAGCGGGGGGCCACGTCAAGACGGCCATCGTAATGGCCCTGGCCGGCGTTTCGGCCCAGGAAGCCCGGCAGCGGTTGGCCCGGGCTGATGGGTTTGTGCGCGCCGCCATTGCGGACGAAGGGCCGCCTCCGGCCTGATGTTTCACGTGAAACACGGCGCCTGACACCCCTTCTCTTGTTTCACGTGAAACATTGTGCTCGCGGCCCAAGCCTGTCTGCTACTATGTTTCACGTGAAACCGTAGTCGTGAACCCAGCTCCCCCTTGCTCGTTCTACCGCGCGCAATACCGTTAACGTAACCTCACACAAGCCTTACGCCCTACCTCCCGTGAAGCTGACCGATCTGCATCGTCGTCTGGAAGCAGCGGCTTTCTTCGAGCCGCTACACGAGCACCTGCAAAACCTGAGCGCACCCATCCGCCTGCATCTGCGCGGACTGGCCGGATCGCTGCCCGCTTTTGTTCTCTACGAACTCCATCGACACTTTCCACACCCCATACTGTGCCTGACACCCGACGAAGACCAGGCCGCCTATCTTCTCAGTGACCTGGAGCAACTGATGGGCGTCTCCGACCAACTGCTGCGCTTCCCCGCTACCGGACAGAAACCCTATGACCTGGAGCAGATTCCCGACACGGCTCCGCTTATTGAACGCACAGACGTGCTGCGCCGCCTCTCCGAAGGGTTTAGCGGCCTGATGGTAACCAGCGCCGAAGCCATTGCGGAACGCGTTCCTCCACCCGACGAGGTGCGCCAGGAGACGCTGGTACTTACGCCTGGCATGGTCTATGACCCCAACCAGTTACTGGCCCGCCTCATTGCCCAGGGATTCGAACGGGTAGAATTCGTCGAAGCCCCCGGCGAAGTAGCCCTTCGAGGCGGCATCCTCGACGTGTACCCCTTCACCGGCACCTATCCCCTGCGCCTTGAGTTCTTCGGAGACGAAATCGATACCATTCGCGAATTCGACCCCCGCACGCAACGCTCCATCAGCCGACTCACTACAGCCTACATTGTCCCGAACCTGTCGACGACCACCCCAAAAGCAGCAGCCCATTCACTTTTTGACCATCTGCCTCCCTCAACGCTGATCGTATGCTTTGAGGAAGGCGCCCTCTTCGATGCCGTGCAGACCCGCTTCGCCGAAGCGGAACAAGCCTACGCCCGCCTCGAACAGACCAACGATCAGCCGCCCCCTGCCGCCCGCTACCTGCCCGCAACCGAACTGGCTGCCTGTCTGGACCGCTACCCTATCCTGCTTTTCGGAGCACTGGCCGAGGCCGAATCAACGCTCACCTGGGATACCCATCCCCAACCCGCTTTTCACGGCAACCTGAACCTGCTGCGCAAGCGTCTCCAGGCAAACGCCCAACGAGGCTGGCGCACTTTCATTCTCTGCGACAGCCGAAGCCAGGAAGCCCGCTTGCACGACCTGCTTCAGGAAGAAATTGAAGCAGGCAGCGTGCGCTTGCTTGTTGAATCGCTCCACGAGGGCTTCGAAATACCCGACGCCCAACTGGCTGTTTACACCGACCATCAGATCTTTGGCCGCTACCACCGTCCCACCACCCGCAAGCGCCGCCGGCTCCTGGGTGGCCTCTCCCTTCGCGCGCTGCAAAATCTGCAGCCTGGCGACTACGTCGTCCACGTCGATTTCGGCATTGGTCAGTTTGCCGGCCTCCAGCGCATCACCATCCGCGGCAAACAACAGGAAGTGGTGCGGCTGCGCTACGCCGATGGAGACGTGCTCTACGTGAGCGTCAACGCGCTCCACAAATTGCATCGCTACACCGGCCGGGAAGGCCACCAACCACGGCTGACCAAGTTGGGCTCGGGCCAGTGGGAAAAAGTCAAAGCACGCACCAAAAAACGCATCAAGGATATTGCGCGCGACCTGATCCGGCTCTATGCAAAGCGGAAAGCTTCCCGGGGCTTTGCTTTTTCACCCGACACGGTTTGGCAGCGTGAAATGGAAGCGGCCTTTGAGTATGAAGACACCCCGGACCAGGCGGCTGCGGCCGAAGCTGTCAAGCGCGACATGGAACAGCCGATCCCCATGGACCGGCTTGTATGCGGCGACGTAGGCTTTGGCAAGACCGAAATCGCCATCCGCGCAGCCTTTAAAGCCGTGCAGGATGGCAAACAGGTAGCCGTGCTGGTGCCCACCACCATCCTGGCCGACCAGCACTATGAAACGTTCACGCGCCGGCTGGCCCCCTATCCGGTGCGCATTGAAGTGCTCTCGCGCTTTCGCTCGCCAGCTCAGCAACGGACGGTGCTGCGCGATCTGGCTGCAGGCAAGGTAGATATTATCATCGGCACGCACCGGTTACTTTCGAAAGACGTCCAGTTTAAAGATCTGGGGCTGCTTATCATTGACGAAGAGCAGCGCTTTGGCGTAGCTGCAAAAGAACGCCTGCGTCAGCTCCGCGTCGAAGTCGACACGCTCACGCTGACCGCCACCCCTATCCCCCGCACGCTCCAGTTTGCCCTGATGGGAGCGCGCGACCTGTCCATTATTTCCACCCCACCTCCTAATCGTCAACCCATCGTTACCGAGATCCACACATTTGACGAAACGCTCATTCGTGACGCCATTCGCTATGAAGTCAGCCGCGGCGGACAGGTCTTTTTCATCCACAACCGCGTGCAGTCTATTTATGAAATGGCCGCCCGCCTGCAGGCGATCGTACCAGACGTGCGCATTGCCGTGGCTCATGGCCAGATGAAGGCCCGGGAGCTGGAGCGCGTTATGCACGACTTCATGGCGCGCAAATACGACGTGCTGGTCTCCACCAACATCATCGAAAGTGGCCTGGATATCCCCAACGCCAACACCATCATCATCAACCACGCCGAACAGTTTGGACTGGCCGATCTGCACCAGCTTCGCGGCCGCGTTGGACGCTCCGACCGCAAAGCCTTCTGCTACCTGCTGGTGCCGTCCATTCACGGGCTTACGCGGGAAGCGCGCCAGCGCCTGCAGGCAATTGAAGAGTTCAGCGAGCTGGGCAGCGGCTTTTCCATTGCTATGCGCGACCTAGACATCCGCGGCGCAGGGAACCTGCTGGGCGCTGAGCAGAGCGGTTTCATTGAAGAGATCGGGTTCGAAACCTACCAGCAGATCCTGGACGAGGCAATTCGGGAGCTGCGCGAAGAAGAATTTGCCGACGTACTGGGAGCACCGCCTCCCAAACCACCTGAAACAAGCGTCGACGTCGAAGCCGATGCATTCATCCCGGACACGTACGTTCGGAGTCATGTCGAGCGGCTAACTCTGTATCGACGGCTAAGCGAGGCAACCGACGAGGCGACCATCGATGCGTTTCGAGAAGAACTGGTGGACCGATTCGGTCCCGTCCCTCCTGAGGTAGACAACTTGCTCTGGGCTGCCCGGCTCAAGCTGCTGGGACAGGTGCTGCGTCTGCCCCGGGTGCTTTTCAAAAACCACCGCCTCTTTTTGGAATTTCCCTCTCAGGACGGGGATCCGCACTTCTACGCGCACCATTTTATGCCATTGCTGGAGCGTTTGAGCCAGCTTGACCGGCGCTATGTTCTGAAAGATCAGCAGCGGAAGCTGCGGGCCATCGTGCAGGACGTGCCCGATCTGGAAACCGCCTATCAGGTGCTTCGGCAGCTTCAACCTACAGAGGTGCCGGTCTCTTCGTGAGGAGGCGCGGGCTCGTAGCGGGCCAGCACTGCCCGCGCCTGGGCTCGGAGCTGCGCTCGAAGCGCCTCGGGCGCCAGCACTTCGACCTCTGTGCCGTAGCGCAACAGCCAGCGCGCCAGGTACTCCAGGTTCTCAAAGGCAAAGGTTACCTCAATGCCTTCCGGCGTCTCCTGCTCCGACTCAATGCGGGCAGGAATGCTGCGTCGGGCCCAGCGATAGGTGGCTGGCGCAAAGCGCAGGCGAATGCGATACGCTTCGCTCGGGGCGCCCTGCGCCTCCAGGTAGGCGTTCAGGTCGAAATCGCGTGGTGGTGTAAACCGTTCAGAAAGTACGGCCAGGCGCTGGATGCGATCGAGCCGGAAGTTTCGGATGTCTTTTCGGAGATGATCGTAAGCGATCAGGTTCCAGTGGTCGGTGTAGTAGACCAGTCCGAGCGGATCCACCTTGCGCTGCGTTAGCTCATCTCGGCTGGGCACGTAATATGCCAGATGGACGGACTGCTGGCGGGCAATCGCTTCGCTCAGTTCGTACCAGTAGCCTGTCTCTTCGCCGGAGCCTTGCATCGTTTGCAGCCAGTAGGGATCAATGACAATGCGTTCCTGAAGCCGGTCGATATATTCACGGATAGGCTGCGGGAGTACAGAGCGAATCTTGAGGGCGACGGCGTCGGCATCTGCGCGGAGTGACGCGTCGGGCTGGCGTTTGATGAAGGCGGTTCCGATGAGGAGCGTAGCCGCCTCACGGGCTGTGAACATGAGCGGTGGAAGCTGGTAGCCTTCGAGGATTTCGTAGCCCCCGCCTTCCGCATAGGTCAGCGGCACGTTGGCTTCGCTGAGGGCTCGCAGGTCTCGGAAGATGGTGCGGCGGCTTACGCCAAAGTGCTCGGCCAGTTGTTGGGCTGTCAGGCCAGGCCGCGTTTGCAGCAGCAGAATCAGGGCGAAGAGGCGTTCGGTGCGATTGCGGCTGCGTTCGGCCAGCTTCATGGAACGGCCATCTGTAGTTCCTGGGGGTCTGGTGTTACCGAACCGGGCCGTCGGGTTCCGGTTCCGTCGCAATGTGCACCAGATACTTTGCGGTAAAGAATGGATCGTCCAGCAGTCGGTCCAGTGGCAGGAGCGTTACGTGCACGGTCGGATCCAGTTGTTCGAGGGCTGCCAGCTCTTCCGACAGATCACCGCCTTTAAGGACCAGCAGGCCTGGTTTCCAGGCGTCGGACGGTGTTATAAGGGGGCGGGCGACCCGCCGATGCCATGCCCAGAGCGTGGCCAGGGATGCGGTGGCGCGCGAGACGCTGTAGTGCGCCGCGCCTTTCCAGCATTCGGCTCGGGTGTGATGGACCTGTAGATGCGTCAGCCCCAGGCGTCGGGCCATGGTACGAACGGCGAGCACTTTCTTTTGCACTGCATCCACAGCGTGCACGACAATTTCAGGAAAGGCGATAGCCAGTGGTATTGCCGGCAATCCGCCCCCCGTTCCCCAATCGACAACCACACTTCCAGGTGGTAGCGGCCGCCACATCAGCGCGAGACAGTGCAACAGATGGCGGCGGTGCACGTCCGAAAGTGTTTCACGTGAAACCAGATTGTGCCGGCGTCCCAGTTGTTGGAGGAGTTGCGCGTAGCGTTCAAGCTGCTTTTGCTGCGCCGGAGTGAGCTGCGCCCAGGGGCTCCATCCCGCTGGCGGTGTTTCACGTGAAACGCGCATGGGATGTGGAAAACTGTTTCACGTGAAACGTTCAGGCTGCCTGTGGGCGGCGATAGCGACGCAGCAGCACCATCAGCACAGAAATGTCGGCCGGCCGCACCCCGCTGATGCGGGAGGCCTGTCCCAGATTTTCCGGGCGAATCTTGCTGAGCTTCTCACGGGCTTCCTTGGAAATCGTCGCGACCGCCTCGTAGTCAAAATCTGGCGGAATGCGCCAGTCTTCCAGCTCCCGCATCTTCTCGACCAGCTCTCGCTCCCGGTCCATGTAGCCCTCATACTTTAACTCAATCTCGACAAGCAGCTCAACAGGCTCCATACCCGGCGCCGGCACCACGACCTGCGCACGCAATCCGGTAGCCTCCAGCAGCTCGCGTAAATTGACCTGCGGCCGAAGGGCCAACCGCACCAATCGCTCCGGTCGCTCAATAGGCGAGGTACCTACCCGCTCCAGATAACCATTCACCTGCTCCGGACGCACCGTAGTCTCCTCCAGCGCCCGGCGCGTCCGCGCAATGGCCTCCTTTTTTTGTCGCATCCGCTCATAACGTTCGCGCGTGGCCAGGCCCAACCGGTACCCCAGTTCCGTCAGCCGCAAATCCGCATTGTCCTGTCGCAGTAGAATTCGGTGCTCTGCCCGCGAAGTGAACATCCGATACGGCTCGTCCGTCCCCTTTGCCACCAGATCATCAATCAGCACGCCAATGTACGCCTCACTGCGCCGCAACACCACCGGCTCCTTGCCTCGAAGCTTCTGCACCGCATTAATCCCGGCCATGAGTCCCTGCGCCGCCGCCTCCTCATAACCAGTCGTACCGTTGATCTGCCCCGCAAAAAAGAGCCCTTCAATGTACTTTGTCTCCAGACTGTATCGAATCTGATAGGGCGGAAAGTAGTCGTACTCAATGGCGTACCCCGGCCGCAATACATGCACGCGCTCCAGTCCCGGAATCTTTCGAAGCGCGGCAACCTGCACCTCTTCTGGCAAACTGGTCGAAAAACCGTTCACGTACACCTCATAGGTATCCCAGCCCTCTGGCTCCAGAAAAATGGGATGGCGGTCGCGTTCTGCAAAGCGTTCAATTTTGTCCTCAATGGATGGGCAGTAACGGGGTCCCCGCCCCTTGATGCGCCCGCTAAACATTGGACTGCGGTCAAAACCCGTCCGCAGAATGGCGTGCACCTCCGGCGTCGTATAGGTAAGCCAGCAACTGAGCTGCTGGTCTGGCAGCCTGTCAGTCATGTAGGAAAACGGCAGGGGCTCTGAATCCCCTGGCTGCTCTTGAAGCTGCCGGTAGTCAATGGTACGACCATCAATGCGCGGCGGCGTCCCCGTCTTCAACCGACCGCTCTCAAATCCCAGGCGTTCCAGGCAGGCCGTCAGGCCTGTGGCTGCCCGCTCGCCCATGCGGCCGCCCCCAAGCTGACGCTCTCCCACATGAATGACTCCGTTCAGAAAGGTACCGTTCGTCAGGATAACGCACGGCGCATAGAACACCTTACCGAGCTGGGTGCGCACCCCTCTTACCCGCCGATCCTCCACCAGCACTTCCGTGACCGTATCGGCCCGCATCCACAGGTTCGGGATCGACTCCAGCTCACGACGCACCGCCTCCGCATAGCGCTTGCGGTCGCACTGCGCCCGAGGCCCCCAGACGGCCGGCCCCTTACTGCGATTCAGCATCCGGAACTGAATGCCGGTCAGATCGGCCATGCGCCCCATGATCCCCCCCAGCGCATCAATCTCACGCACCAGATGTCCTTTGCCAATCCCTCCAATAGCCGGATTGCAAGACATGCGACCAATCGCCTCCAGGCTCATGGTGATCAGCAGGGTGCGCGCCCCCATTCGGGCCGCTGCTGCCGCCGCCTCGGCCCCGGCATGCCCTCCTCCCACGACGATCACATCATACCGTTCGTCGGACCAGATCTCCATCCCATCTTCCTGTTTGTTGCCGCACAAAAAGTTTAAACGTCTAAGGGGACGACAGTTTCTCTTGATCCGCGGGGCGTCCTCATCGTTTCTTGAATGTAAAGATTCACAGATGCCCCAGGTATGCTTTTTGTTCAGCCAGCCGGTGTGCTCAGGACCTCCCCGGTCATGGAGACAGTATCGGTTATCTGCTGGACACCGACGCCGGAAACGCCGTTGCCGGCGGAACTGGCCAATCGGCTGCCACCGGAAGCCAAACGGTGGCTCGAAGATGTGCGCCAGCACCCTCCGCCGGCGCCCCAGGCGTACCTCGTAGCCCCACCTACCGGTTCCCTTCTGCTGCTGGCGCTTCCCTACCCGTCGGATCCTCCGCTGCTACTGGCTGCGCTGGACGTGGGTACAGTTTTCCCTGTATCCGATACCTTTTTCCGCACGCTGGTGCAAAGCCTCCGGGCGGTGTTCTGGGAAGCCGATGCCCAGACCTTCCGCTTTACCTATGTCAGCCCCCAGGCCGAAGAGCTGTTGGGCTATCCCACCACCCGCTGGCTGAAAGAGCCGGATTTCTGGATCGCTCATATCCACCCGGAAGACCGCGCGCAAACGGTTGCCTACTGCCGCGAAACAACCGACCGCGGCGAAGATCATGACATCACGTACCGCATGATCCACGCCAACGGCCGCGTGGTCTGGATCCGGGATATCATCACGGTCGTGCCCGATGCCCAGGGACGCCCCTATCGCCTGCGTGGCCTTCTACTCGACGTAACCGAAGAGCAGGAGACGCGCCAGGAACTGGAATTAGCCCGGCAACGCTACGAAGACCTTGTCACAAACAACCCCATCGCGACAGGGGTCTACGGCCGCAACCAGGTCGTCTATGCGAACCCTGCCATGGCCCGGCTCTTCGGCGCCAGAAAACCGGGAGACTTGCTGGGCAAAACGGCTGCCGATCTGATCTATCCGGACAACCTGGAAGCTGCGCTGGAATACCTCCGGCGCGTCATCAAGCAGCGCGAGCCCGTCCACGGCCGAGGCCGCGTTCAGCGCCTAGACGGTCAGCCTGCCATTGTAGACTTCCGGGGCGTCCCCATCACCTGGGAGGGCGAACCGGCCGTGCTGTTTTTTATGTGGGATGTAAGTGAGCAGCTACGTACCGCCCGCCGTCTAGCCGAACGCGAAGCCCAGTACCAGGCCCTCTTTGAAAACGCACCCGCCCCTATGTACGTCCGCCGCAACCGACAATTCCTGCTGGTTAACCCGGCCTTTGCCCGCCTGACCGGCTACACCGCCGAAGAATTAACCGCACCAGGCTTCGATGCCCTGCGGCTCGTAGCTCCCCAGAGTATCCCGGTCGTTCAGGAACGTCTGGCCCGCCGAGCTCAGGGACTCCCCGTTCCCCCCTGCTACGAGCTCTGGCTTCAACGCAAAGATGGCAAAGAAATTCTTGTTGAAGCCACTTCCATCAACATCCTCTGGGAAGGGCAGCCTGCCGTGCTGGGTTTCTTTCGAGACATCAGCGCCCAGCGCGAAGCGGAGACGTATCTTAAACAGGCCCGTCAGAAAGCCGAAGAAGCCAGCCAGCTCAAACACAAATTCCTGGAACTGATGACCCATGAGGTCCGCACCCCTCTCAGCACTATTCTGGGCTACGCCGAACTGCTTCGCGATGAGCTTGCTGACCGAATCCCTCCAGAACTCCTGCAGTTTCTCGAAGTCATTCGCGACAGCGGTCGCCGCCTGCTAGGATTGCTCTCCGATGTGCTGGACCTGAGCCTGCTCGAAACGCAGCGACGCCGGCTGGAAACAGAAGCCGTCAGCCTGAACGAACTGGTTCATCGCCTGCAAACCGACTTCGCTCCCATGGCCCGCGAGAAGGGGCTCGCCCTGAAAACAGAAATCCCGGAACGCCCCATACGGGTCGTCGCCGACGAAGAGGCGCTTTACCGAACGCTCGCCAACATTGTGCACAACGCCGTCAAGTTTACCGAAACGGGCGAGGTTCGGGTGCGAATTGGTCGAAACAGCCACGAAGGGTGGGTGCAGGTCATCGACACCGGCCCCGGCATGAATCCCGAGTTTGCCCGCACGGGCCTGTTTGAACCCTTTCGCCAGGAATCCGAGGGCTTAAACCGACGCCACGAAGGCGCCGGGCTGGGTATGGCTGTAGCCTATCGCTTTATTAAAGCGATGCAAGGTCGCATCAACGTGGACACCGCGCCCGGCCGCGGCACCACCGTTACAGTGTACCTGCCGCTGCTTACCATGCAACCGTCTTCTACACCTTCGGCATTGCATCCAGAAGCCCGCGACCTGCACCGGCTCCAGCAACGCCTTCGAGAACGCAACCCCCATATCCTGATCGTCGAAGACAACCCCGAAAACGCTCGGTTTCTAGAACTGGCCCTCCAGGAAGTGGCCCAGGTTACCCGGGCTTCCGATGCACGCGAAGCGCTCCAGTTGATTGAAGCAAACCTGGTGCGCAATCAAATTTTTGATCTGATTCTGCTGGACCTGAACCTGCCCGGCGGATTCAGCGGGCAGGCGCTTCTTCACGAAATACGGCGACGGTCTGCCTACCATCACGTACCCATTGTGGCCCAAACCGCCTATGCCGAACCCTTTCGCCCAGAAGACTTTCTGGCCGAAGGGTTTGACGGCTTTCTCATCAAACCCATTGACCGCCTGACGCTCTATCGCGAACTGGACCGTCTGCTGACGCAGCCCACTCCCTCATGAGTTCTCCTTTAGAAAAGCAGCCAGACTTCTACCGCGTTCTTTTTGAGGCGGCCAACGACGCCATCTTTCTGGCCGATGTTGAAACAGGCCGCCTGCTGGATGCTAATCCACGGGCCTGCGAACTCATCGGCTACACGCGCGATGAGATTCGAGGCATGCACCATCTCGAACTACACCCCCCGGAAAAACGGGAACGCTATCAGACTATCTTTCAACGCCATGCTGAAACAGGCCAGGCTATCGAAGAAGTTGAAGTTTTACATCGCAATGGCACCCGCATCCCTGTCGAAATCAGCGCTTCCCGCATCACGCTTGACGGCCGCCCGACCCTGATTGGCATCTTCCGTGACCTCCGTCCCCGCTATGAACTGGAGCAAGTCCTCCAGGAAAGAGAAAGTCACTACCGCATTCTGGCCGAGCAGGATCTGATCGGTGTCTATCTGATTCAAGACAACCGTTTTGTCTACGTAAATCGGTACATTGCCAACTTCCTGGGCTATGAGCATCCTGAAGAGCTGATCGGTCGCACCATTGCTGAACTGGCTTATCCCGAAGATCTGCCGCTCATTGAAGAGCAAATCCGCCGTCGGCTTTCGGGAGAAGTCAAAACCGTCCATTATGCCCTGCGGGCTTATCATCGCCAAGGACATGTCGTAGACATTGAGGTAATTGGCTCAGCTACTACCTATCGAGGGCGCCCGGCCATTCTGGGCGTCATGCTACACACGAGCGAGGTGCGACGGCAGGCACGCTTCTACGAAGCCGAAAGCCGCATCCTGCAGCATCTTCTTCGAGGCACCCCTCAGGAAGCTCTGCTCGACGCCCTGTGCACGGCTCTTGAACAGCGCCTTTCCGACAGCACCTGTACCATCCAACTGCTCTGCGAAGGTCGTCTCTACCGCGGCGCTTCGCACATGCCCCCCGAATACGATGCAGCCATTGAAGGACTGGCCATCGGCCCCGAAGTCGGTTCCTGTGGGACAGCAGCTTTTACCCGTGCTCCTGTCTGGGTAGCCGACGTTCATGCAGATCCGCGCTGGACGCCCTATCGGGAGCTGGCCGAACGTTTTAATTTCCGCGCCTGCTGGTCCTACCCTATTCAGAATGCTCGTGGTGAAGTGCTCGGGACGATCGCCGTGTACTTTCCTACAGTCCGGGCACCCGAAGTCGCCGAAAAGGATGTGCTGGCCCGAGGCGCTGCGCTGGCCACCCTCATTCTGGAAACCCAGCGCCTGCAGGCTGAAAACGCCCGTCTAGCCGAAGTAGCCCGTCAGACTTCCTCCGGCGTGGTCATCACGGACCCCGAACGCCGCGTGCAGTGGCTCAACGAAGGCTTTACGCGTCTGACCGGTTACACGCTGAAAGATGTCTACGGCCGTCGCCCAATGGAATTCCTGGCAGGCCCCCAGACCGATCAGAAAACGCTGGAAACGATCGAGCAATGCCTGCGCGAAGGCCTTCCGGTCCACACCCGCATCTACTTCTACCGGAAAGACGGAACGGGATTCTGGGACGAGCTGCGCATTGAACCGCTCCGCGATGCGGAAGGCCGCCTGATCGGCCTCATGGGTCTCAACCATGACATTACGGAGCTGGTCAAATACGAACAGGAACTGAAACGTGCCCGCGCCGAAGCCGAAGCAGCCGCTCGCTTGAAGGCAGCCTTCCTGGCCAACATGAGTCACGAAATTCGCACCCCCCTTAACAGCATCCTGGGTTTTGCAGAACTGCTCGACGAACAGCTCGCGGTGCACGCCTTAGAACCGCTACGGGAATTTACAGGAATTATTCAACGCTCAGGCCGCCGGCTGCTCCGCTTGATAAACGACATCCTGGAACTGAGCCGCCTGGAAGCGGAGCGGCTCGTGCTCCAGACCGAACCCTGCGCGCTGCATACGATCGTTGAAGAAGCTGTCGCAGAACTACAACCGCTGGCTGAACAGAAAAACCTGGCGCTTATTGTCCACACTCGGCAGGTCCCCCCGGTGCTGGGCGATCCGCGGCGGCTGCATCAGATTGTAACCAATCTGGTAGCCAACGCCCTCAAGTATACCACCCAGGGAGAAGTGCGCGTTGACCTGCAGGTTGAGACGACCGACCAGAGCCGCCGCGTGGTGCTGCGTGTGACAGACACGGGGCCGGGGATTGACCCCGCCTTTCTGCCGCACCTGTTTGAACCGTTCCAGCGCGCCCCTTCCGAACAGGACCGTAGCGAAGGCAGTGGCCTAGGTCTTGCCATTACCAAACGGCTTGTTGAGCAGATGCATGGCCACATCACAGTAGACTCAGCCCCCGGTCGAGGCACTACGTTCACGGTCACGTTTCCTGCGCTGTAGCCTCCTATTTGCCGATGCAGAAACGGGAGAAGATCTGATCAAGCACATCCTCCGTGGTGATCTCGCCGGTGATGGCTCCCAGTTCGTGGAGCGCCCGGCGGAGCTCCAGTGCCAGCAAATCCCCCCCGACGCCCTGATTCAGCGCAGCACGAGCCGCCTGCACCGCCTCGCGCGCACGGGCCAGATGCTGGCGGTGTCGCTGGTTCATTACAACGGCTGAGTCTTCCATGCTGGCCAGGTCAGCCGTTACAGCCGTCACCAACGCCTGAATAAGCGGTTGCAGTTGGGTAGCGTCTGCGCGTGCCTGCCGGGCCGAAAGCGTCAGTGCCGGTCCGTCCAGCGCCGGTAGCGCCGGCTCCTCTTCCAAGAGATCCCGCTTGTTGCCCACCACGATAACCGGAAGGGTTGGCTGCTCCGCCTGCAACTGCTTCAGGTAAGCTGTTTCTTCAGGATCCAACCCCACTGTCAGATCAAACACATACACAAGGACATCGGCGTTTGAAATAGCCTGCTGGGCCCGGCGCACGCCTTCTGCTTCGATTTGATCGGCCGTGGTGCGGAGTCCGGCGGTGTCGACAAACCGAAAGCGCAGCCCTTCGATTTCCGCTTCGGCTTCGATCTGGTCGCGCGTGGTACCGGGCAGGGGACTAACGATGGCGCGGTCTTGTCCCAGTAGTGCGTTGAGCAGCGTCGATTTGCCCGCGTTCGGTCGTCCGCCAATCACCACGCGCACGCCATCACGGAGGAGCTCGCCCAACCGGTAGGAACGCAACAGCTCATCAAGCAGGCGCTCCGTGCGATCCAGCAAGGCTTCAAGCTGGGCACGGTCGGCAAACTCCACATCTTCCTCGGAGAAATCCAGCTCCAGCTCCACATAGGCGCACAGTTCCAGCAGGTCGCTACGCAGGCGCTGCAACTGCTCTGAATACCGTCCCTGAAGATGGGCCAGCGATACGCGATGCGCTCGCGTTGAACCGGCGTGAATCAAGTCGGCTACCGCCTCAGCCTGCGCCAGGTCAAGCTTGCCATTCAGAAAGGCCCGGAGCGTAAACTCACCGGGTTCGGCCAGCCGCGCGCCGTGATGCAGGAGCGTTTCTAAAATGAGCTGAGGCGCCAGGTCTCCTCCATGACAGGTCAGTTCTACGATGTCTTCGCCCGTGTAGGAGCGCGGTGCCCGAAAGACGGTAGCTACCACTTGATCGATAGGTGTGCCCTCCGGACCTACCACATACCCGAAGTGCGCCGTATGCGAAGGCACGGTCTGGAGATCAGCTCCCTGAAAGCAGGCAGCCGCAATCCGGCAGGCATCCGGACCGGACAGGCGCACGATCGCCAGAGCAGCCCGTCCGCGGGCGGTAGCAATAGCTGCAATCGTGTCGCCTCGCCGCATCATCACCCCACCTACCGCAGGCTACCGACGGCTACGCACTTTTTTCTTGTGGCCCTGCTTTTTGGTTGCCTTACGCGTTACTTTCTGGGCAGCCCGGCGGTCTCCCTGGCCATCGACTGCAGCCCGGGCCTTTTCTTTCTCTAAGGCGCGATTGATAAAGAACTGCTGAATAGCCGAAAAGATGTTGTAGCAGAGATAGTAAAGGTTCAGGGCCGAGGAAAGCCGATTGAAAATCGCAAAGATGAAAATGGGAAAGATATAGGTCAGGATCTTCGTTTGTGGATTCGACGGTGCTGAGGCCGATTGAATCCGCATCTGAATAATCATGGAAAGGCCCATCAGCAACGTGAATCCGGCCACAAAATCCCCATACAGCGGAATCTTGAAGGGAAGGTGCAAAATGGGGTCAGGAGCCGAGAGGTCCTGAGCCCAGAGGAACGCCTGCTGGCGCACGATAAGGGACTGCTGAAAGTACTGCCAGAGCGCAATCAGCACGGGCCACTGCAGCAGCATCGGGAGACATCCGCCCAGCGGATTGATCTTTTTCTCCCGATAGAGCTTCATCATGGCTTCCTGCTGCTTTTGCGGATTGTCCGCGTACTTTTCGCGGATCGCTTCCAGCTCAGGCTGCAGCTCCCGCATCCGTGCCATGTTGCGGAAGGATGCGCGCGTAAGCGGATAGAGCGCAATCTTGACAAGCAGGGCAAAGAGAATGATGGCCAGCCCATAGTTGCCCAGCAGGCGACCCAGCAGGGTAAAAAGCGGAATAAAAACAAACTTGGCCAGCGGCCGGGTCATCCACTCAAAGGCATCCCAACCGTAATCGACCATGTCGTACAGGCCCAGATCATAGCGAGCCAGCCGGAAGTATTCCATGGGCCCCAAGTAGAGCCGGAATTCATCCACCTGCCCGTCCTCGGGCCGGGGCATCAGGAGCCGGGCTGCATAATCCTCCCAGTAGAAAGGTTCTTCCGGATCGCCCAGCCGCTCGCCGACCAGCTCTGCTCCCCGTGTTTCTCCGGAGGGAATTATTACAGCCGTAAAGAACTTGTTTTTGACGGCTACCCAGTCGACCTGCCCGGCCAGACGTTTTTCCTCTGTGCGATGCCGATCCAGGGTGATCTTTTCCAGTTCGCCTCCGCTACGCGCAAAAGCCCCACTGTGCCGCGCCTCATCGTCGCGATCGCGCTCAGCAAACGGTACCCCTCCGTTCCAGACCAGCTCGTACCCTTCAATGGTGCTAAACGTAGCGGCCCCGACCTGCTCGACGCGGAGTTTCACCTCATAATCATCCGGCGCAAAGGTGTAAACCTGACGAATGCGACCAGCCCCTACAGGTACTTCGAAGGCCACCTCAACCGGGCTCTCCGTTACGCGAAGCGTATCTGCCGCGACATTGGTCTGGAAATACAACGCCCGCGTATCGACCAGATGGTTGGCAGGTGTTGTAAAGACGAGGCTTAGCGCACCTGGCTTGGTAGTATCAATAAGCTGAACGGGCGTCTCAAAGTCATACTGCCGATACTTTTTGAGCCGCAGAGAGGTGAGCGTAGCGCCCTTCGTGGAAAGCTGCGCCTCGTAGAGATTGGTCTCTATGGTAATAATGCGCGCCTGTCCGTTCTGGGCAGCAGCGAACAACGTGTCATGCAACGGTCCAGCCAGCAGCGGCTCCTGCGTAGCAGGTGAAGCGTCCTCTCCTGCCAGCACTTCCTGCGGTCCTGCTTCCTCCTGCAAGGTGTCAAGCGCTGCGGTTGTCGGCGGTGGAGGCGGCGGCGCCAGCCACCACAGCCAGACGAACATGATCAGCGCCGTCAGAATCGTAGCAATGACAACGTTGCGATCCACGGTAGGGCTCCAGCTAATCCTCCTGGTCAAAACGGAGCAGGATACGGACCGGACGGAGTGCTGTTCCGCCTCCGTTCAGCCTTCAAGTAACGTGTTTTTGAGCTGTTCCGTAAGGCGTTGCAGCGCTCTGGGGAGGTCGCGTCGAATGCACTCGCGTGCAGCGGCCGGATCGGCTCGGTAAAGAATCATCAGCGTAAGCGTGTCGGACCGATTGCGAAACAAGGCCACCAGGGGATGTTGGTGCAGGCGATAGGTTTCCCGGAGCAGACGACGGATACGATTGCGCACGACCGCGCGCCGGGCCTGTCGGCCAGCCGAAAAGCCCACCTGCACGGGCACGTTAACCCCCACCTCGCATCGCGGCACAATGCGGTAGAGCAACCGCACGCATCCTTTAGCTATCGTTCCGACATCAGTCCGCGAGCGGTCGAACAACGGCCGAATGAGCCGCTGACGCCGCAATCGGAAAGCCCGCGGCAATCGGTTCGTGCCTCGCGGTCCGCCTCCGGAAAGTGCCTGCTCCTGCAGTGCCGCCACCCTGATAACTGGCTCACTTGCCCGACATCCGGTCGCTGACCGTTAAGCTCTTGCGACCTTTCTTGCGACGGCGCGCCAGGATTTTGCGCCCATCTTTGGTTTTCATCCGAGCCCGGAATCCGTGCGTGTTCAGGCGTTTGCGGCGGCTTGGCTGATACGTACGCTTGGGCATAGCTCGTTCGAGTCTATTGCTGCAAAAGCTCTTTTCCCTCAAAAACGGCTGCTGAAACGCCCACCCGCCAGTCAGGTTGCGTGGAACCTAGACAAGGGATTGAGCGATAGAAGAGGCTGGATGTGTTGCGGCGCCGGCAACTCAGGGTACAGGAGCTCTTGACAGCGCCGATGGTCGATGTTAAAATAAAAATTGCCTGTGCCCGAAGAGCCGGCAATGAATGAGCGGAAGTAGCTCAGTTGGTAGAGCATCAGCTTCCCAAGCTGAGGGTCGCGGGTTCGAGTCCCGTCTTCCGCTCTGCAAAAAAGCGGCGATTGCCACCCGAACGCCGGGCGCGGCAATCGCTTTTTTCATGCCGGGCGGTTAGCTCAGCAGGTTTAGAGCGCCTGCCTTACAAGCAGGAGGTCACTGGTTCGAGTCCAGTACCGCCCACCCGTTTCATGGTGCCCTCCTTGCTGCCCCGTGCCTCGGCACGGGTTTTTTTGTGGCCCGTCAGATCCCCTGATCACGTTACGAGATCGTTACAATTCCGTCCAGCCCACCCTTTTCTCTTCTGTTGCAACAAGCATAGCCAATCGATTATTTATAATTTCTTGAATAAGGCTTCAACGTTTGTGCTCACCAGCCCCGGGAAGCAATGATTCCGCCACCATTCACGTATGCAGCTCCCACCAGCCTGGAGGAAGCGCTTGCACTCCTGCAGCAACATGGCCCGACTGCCAAGATACTGGCCGGAGGCCACAGCCTGCTGCCCATGATGAAGCTTCGTCTCCTGGAGCCTGAAGTGCTCATCGACCTGCGGCGCATACCCGGCCTGGACGATATTCGGGAAGAAGACGGATATCTGCATATCGGGGCCATGGTCCGGGAAGTCGTGCTCGAAGAGCATCCGCTGATCCGCGAAAAGTACCCGCTCCTCTACGAGACGACGCGCTGGATTGCTGATCCGCAGGTGCGCAACATGGGCACAGTCGGTGGCAACCTGGCCCATGGCGACCCCGGCAACGACCACCCCGCCACCATGATGGCCTATGACGCACAGCTTGTCGTGGTCGGGCCACGTGGCGAGCGCACCATCCCGGCCCGGGAGTTCTTCCTGGACTTCTACACCACGGCGCTGGAACCGGACGAAATCCTCACGGCCATCCGTATCCCGACGCCCCGCCACGAAGCGGGGGCGCCTATGAGAAGCTGGAACGAAAAGTGGGCGACTATGCCACAGCGGCCGTGGCCGTGCAGCTTTCGCTGGCCGAAGACGGCACGCTGAGCTACGTAGGAATCGGCCTGACAAACGTCGCCCACGTGCCCCTTTTTGCCGCCCGCTCCTGCGCCCACCTGAAGGGTCAGCATCCTACGCCAGAGCGCATCGACGAAGCGGCACAAATGGCCGCAGAAGATTGCAACCCCCGGTCGGACCTGCGCGGTTCGGCCGAATATAAACGCGCAATGGTGCGGGAGCTTACCCGCCGCGCTTTTCGTCGAGCCCTTGAGCGAGCCCAGGGAGGTCAATAAGCCATGGCAAAGCAAACCGTAACAGTAACCCTCACGGTCAACGGCACAACGCATACGGCCGAAGTAGAGCCCCGGCTGTTGCTGGTGCACTTTCTACGAGAGCATCTGAACCTGACCGGCACGCATATTGGCTGCGACACGACGCACTGCGGCGCCTGCACCGTGCTGATGAACGGCCGGGCTGTCAAATCCTGCACGGTGCTGACCGTGCAGGCCGACGGCGCTACCATCAAGACCATCGAAGGCATGGCCGAAAACGGCCAGATGCATCCTCTCCAAGAAGGGTTTCATGTGGAGCATGGACTGCAGTGCGGCTATTGCACCCCGGGTATGATCATGCGTGCCGCCGAGTTGCTGGCTAAAAACCCCGACCCCACCGAAGATGAAATCCGCTGGGGTATTTCGGGCAACCTGTGCCGCTGCACCGGCTACGTCAACATCGTAAAGGCCATCCAGTATGCGGCGCGCAAACTGCGCGAGCGCGAGCAGACCACGGCCAGCTCCTGAACCCTCCTGCCAACCACCCAACCGCTGAACAACCATGGAAACCGAAGTCCGGACGCCCCCTACAATCTGCGGCATGGGGCATCGCATGAAGCGTAAGGAAGATGCCCGCTTTCTGTTCGGTAAAGGGCGCTACGTGGACGACATCAAGCTGCCTGGCATGCTCTACATGGACATTGTCCGTAGCCCCTTTGCCCATGCCCGCATCAAAAACATCAATGCAGAGCGGGCGCTGGCCATGGAGGGCGTTGTGGCGGTCATTACGGGCAAAGACTTGGAAAAATACAACCTGCACTGGATGCCCACCCTGATGGGCGACACGCAGATGGTCCTGCCCACCGACCGCGTCATGTACCAGGCGCAAGAAGTGGCCGCCGTCATCGCTACAGACCGTTACATAGCCGCCGACGCTGTCGAAGCTATCGAAGTTGAATATGAGCCCCTGGAGCCGGTTATTGATCCGTTCCGGGCACTAGAGCCCGATGCGCCTGTGCTCCGCACCGACAAGGGAAAAACGGACAATCACATCTGGCACTGGGAAATCGGGGACCGGGAGGCTACCGAACGCGCATTTCAGGAAGCGGATGTTGTAGTCAAACAACAGCTTTACATCCCACGCATTCATGTAGCCTCCATCGAAACGTGCGGCTGCGTGGCCGACTATGACCCCGTCGAGGGCAAGCTCACCGTTTACATGACCACCCAGGCGCCGCATGTGGTGCGCACGGCCCTTGCTCTGGTTGCTGGCCACGTAGGTCTGTCGGAAGAAAAAATTCGGGTTATTGCCCCCGACATCGGAGGAGGCTTCGGCGGCAAGGTGCCCATCTATCCCGGCTATGTCATCGCGATCGCGGCTTCCGTGCTGCTGGGTAAGCCGGTCAAGTGGATCGAAGACCGGTCTGAAAATCTCCAGGCCGACTCATTCGCGCGCGATTATCACATTACGGCCGAACTGGCTGCCACCAAAGACGGCAAGATCACGGCGCTTCGGATTAAAACGCTTGCGGACCACGGCTACACAGATGCCGCTGCTAATCCTTCCAAGTTTCCAGCCGGTTTGTTTTCCATCTGCACAGGCTCGTACGATATCAAGCATGCCTTTGTCGAGGTCGACGCTGTCTACACGAACAAACCGCCAGGCGGCATTGCCTACCGCTGCTCGTTCCGCGTAACCGAAGCGGTTCATACCATTGAGCGTCTGGTAGACGTGCTGGCCCAGAAACTGGGCATGGATCCAGCCGAACTCCGTTTCAAGAATTTTATTCAGCCGGACCAATTTCCCTACAAGTCAGCGCTTGGCTGGGAGTACGACAGTGGCAACTATCCTGCCGCCCTGCGCAAGGCCATGGACCTTATCGGCTACGAAGCGCTGCGGCGCGAACAGGCCGAGCGGCGCGCGCGGGGCGAACTGATGGGCATTGGCATCAGCAGCTTTACGGAGATTGTCGGAGCAGGCCCGTCGCGCCACTTCGACATCCTCGGCATTAAAATGTTCGAGAGCTGCGAGCTGCGCATCCACCCCACCGGCAAAGCCATTGCGCGCTTTGGAACCAAGTCGCAGGGGCAGGGCCATGAAACTACCTACGCGCAAATCATTGCCGAGGAGCTAGGCATCCCGGCCGAGCACGTCCAGATCGAAGAAGGCGACACCGATACCGCTCCTTACGGACTGGGCACGTATGCCAGCCGCTCTACCCCAACAGCGGGAGCCGCTGCTGCCATGGCCGCTCGGAAGGTGCGCGAGAAAGCCCGAAAAATCGCCGCCTATCTCCTGGAGGTCAGTGAAGAAGATCTGGAATGGGAACCGGGCGTCTTCCGCGTCAAGGGAGCACCGGACAAGTCCGTGACCATCCAGGACATTGCCATGGCGGCCTACACCAACCATCCGCCGGGCATGGAAGCTGGCCTGGAAGCCGTCCACTACTATGACCCGCCCAATTTGACCTTCCCCTTTGGCTCGTACATCTGCGTGGTGGATATCGACAAAGGCACCGGACAGGTGAAAATCCGGCGGTTTGTGGCCGTAGACGACTGCGGGCACGTGATTAATCCCATGATCGTCGAGGGGCAGATTCATGGCGGGCTTACCATGGGCTTCGCGCCGGCCATGATGGAGGAGCTGGTTTATGATGAAGAAGGCAATATCCTGAGCGGATCGTTCATGGACTACCTGCTGCCAACGGCCGTCGAAACGCCACGCTGGGAAACAGCCCGTACCGTTACGCCTTCGCCGCATCATCCGCTGGGCGCCAAAGGCGTAGGCGAGTCGGCCACGGTCGGGGCCCCGGCCGCCATTGTCAACGCGGTGGTCGATGCCCTCTCGCCCTATGGCGTCACCCACATTGATATTCCTATTACGCCCTATAAGGTCTGGAAAATCCTCCATGAGAAGGGGGTGGTGTGAAGCGAACTTTCAGGAGACCTGGCCGTCTGATACAGAAGCTGCTGCTATCCGTTACAAAGCGCCATGAAAACCACGATCGAAAAGACCTTTACCGTTCATCAGCCGCTGGAGAAGGTCTGGAGTTACCTGAGCGATCCGGCCAAGGTGGTCCCCTGCGTGCCTGGTGCTCAGCTCACCGAGCAGATTGACGAGCGCCACTACCGGGGAACCGTCAGCCTGAAGGTAGGCCCCATCAGTGCCAGTTACAAAGGAGAAATCACCATCAACACGCTCGATCACGAGACGCATACCATTGAACTGGTAGGCCGAGGACTTGATGCGCGAGGCAAGGGGAGCGCTTCCATGACCATGCGGGGCCGCGCCCGGGCGCTGGACGACGGGGCCACCGAAATTACCAATCAAATCGAAATCTCTGTAACCGGGATGCTGGCGCAATTCGGCTCGCGCCTGATTGAGGATGTGTCCAGTCGCCTCTTTGACCAGTTCACGGAATGTTTTGAATCGCTGCTGGCAGGAGAAGCCCCCGAAGAGGCCGGTCAGGCGCTCCGCGCTGGCTCGCTGATCAAGGAAGGCATCAAGTCGGTTGCCGGTCGGTTCTTTGGGAAAAAAGAAGGAGAATGACCCGTGAGGCCGCCGCCCGCATTGCGGGGTTGATGGATGGTTTGGAGCAGCAGGGGTACGTGGCGGATGAGGCGCTGGCTACCGTCCTGTATCTCGTCCTAACGCTGCGCCGGCCCCTGCTCGTGGAGGGCGACGCAGGCGTAGGCAAAACCGAGATTGCCTACGCACTGGCTGGTTACCTTGACACGGAGCTGATCCGCCTGCAATGCTACGAGGGGCTCGACGTCCATTCAGCCGTCTATGAATGGAACTATCCCCGCCAACTCCTGGCCATCAAGCTCTGGGAGCAGAGCGACATCCCCCTGGAAGAGCGGGAACAGCACCTGTTCAGTGAAAGCTACCTGCTAGCGCGACCGCTGCTGAAAGCTATTCAGGCCGAAACAAAAGCGCCAGTGCTCCTCATTGATGAGATCGACCGAGCCGATGAGGAATTTGAGGCGTTTCTCCTCGAACTACTGTCGGCTTTCCAGATCTCCATTCCGGAGCTGGGCACCATTCGCGCGCGCCATGTCCCGCATGTCATCCTCACCTCTAACCGCACGCGTGAACTGAGCGATGCCCTCAAACGCCGTTGCCTCTACTACTGGCTCGACTATCCTACCGAAGCCAAAGAACTGCGCATTATTCAGAAGCGCCTCCCTGATATTGAGACCGAGCTGGCACAACAGGTAGTGCGCTTCGTGCAGGCCCTGCGCAAAGAACGCTTGCACAAAATTCCCGGCATTGCCGAAACGCTCGACTGGGCCCGGGCCCTGGTAGCGCTGGGCGTGCAGCGCCTCAACACAACCGTTGTGACGCGCACCGCGGGCTGCCTGCTCAAATCGGCCGAAGACCTTGAGCGCCTGCGTAACCACACGCTCGAAGATCTGCTGGCTACCCTCGAAGCCTGAACCATGGCTGCTCCAGATGCCACACCGCCTGCTCCTGCGGCGTCTACCGATTTCACAGGGGCTGTGCGGCGCTTCTGCGCGCTCCTGAGAGCGCACGGCTTCACCGTCGGCGTTGCCGAGACGCTCGATGCGCTACGGATAGCCCGCAGCGAACTGCTGCACCGGCCCAATCGCTTCCGGGCAGCCCTGCGGGCACTGCTATGCATCTCGCCCGATGAATACCAGCGCTTTGACGCGCTCTTCGATGCCTACTGGCTGGGCCGTTCACCGGACGGCAACGCACCGCCCAGCCCGCGCCCGCAACGCGCTCGCCCTCCCGCTACAGAACAACGGACCGCTCCGCTGCTCATGACGCTGCAACATGCCACGGCCCCGCCTGAAGAAGAGGGCAACACAACAGCAGGGGCTAGCACGGCCCACCGCTTGCGCCAGGTAGATTTTGCCCGGGTGCCGGCGTCTGACCAGGAACAGCTCGAGGCGCTGGCGGCCCAACTTTTCCGCCAACTGCACGTGCGCCTCTCACGACGCCAGAAAACTGCGTGGCAAGGCCGCTACGTGGATCTGCGCCGCACCATCCGCCGTAACCTGGACCGAGGAGGCGAGCTAGTGACGCTCCGCTACCGTCAACGCCGTCCAGACCGCCCCCGCCTGGTGGCCCTGCTTGACGTAAGCGGCTCTATGGACCGCTACAGCTATTTCCTGCTCCGTTTTCTCCATGCACTGCAGCAACACTTCCGGCGGATCGACTCGTTCGTCTTCAGCACCGAGCTGATCTGCATCACGGAGCTTCTGCGCCAACCATCGCTCCCTGAAAGCCTACGTCAACTGGCCGAGACGCCCACGCCCTGGTCCAGCGGTACCCGCATTGGCGCCTGCCTGATGACGTTTCTGGAGCATTACGGCCGCCGGCTGCTTTCGCGCCGCACACTTGTGCTGATTCTGAGTGATGGCCTCGACACCGGCGACCCTGCGCTGCTGGCCCACGCCCTGCAAGCGATCCGCGCCCGCTGTCGCCGGATCATCTGGCTGAACCCGCTGATGGGAATGGAAGGCTATGCGCCCATAGCACGTGGAATGCAGGCAGCGCTTCCTTACCTCGACGTATTTCACCCGGCCCACAACCTCGACAGTCTGCTTCGGCTGGAGCAGCACCTGCGTCATGCTTGATCCTATTCTGGAACAGGCTCGAGAACAGACAGCGCGGGGTGAACCCTGCGCCCTGGCCATCGTCGTCCGCTACGAGGCTCCGATCTCCGGAAAGCCCGGAGACAAGGCGTTGATCTTGCCCGACGGCACGCTTCATGGATGGATAGGTGGTGGGTGCACGCGTCCGGTCGTTATCCGGGAAGCGCTGCGCGCCATGCGCGACGGGCGTCCTCGCCTGGTACGCATCACGCCCGAAACGACCGAAGTTGAAGTAGAAGGCATTGTCGCCTATGCAATGACCTGCTACAGCGGCGGCACGCTCGACGTGTATATTGAACCGCTTCTGCCCCCTCCTCAACTGCTGGTGCTCGGACACTCGGCCGTCGCCCAGGCCCTGGTACAGCTTGGGCGAACGCTGCGCTACCACGTGCTGGTTGCTGATCCTGAGGCATCCTCCGAGCTGTTCCCGGAAGCCGACCAGTGCGAGCCTTCGTTCTCCTTGAGAAATCTACCCCTGAAACCCGGAGCGTTTGCGGTCGTGGCTACCCAGGGCGAAAGGGACGAAGAAGCCCTGAAAGCTGCGCTATCCCAACCGTTCCGGTACGTCGCCCTGGTGGCCAGCCGTCGCAAAGCAGCGCGCCTGCGCGAGCTGCTGGCCGAACAAGGCGTGCCTCGGGACCGGCTGGCGGCTGTCCGCGCCCCGGCTGGACTGGATCTCGGTGCCCGCACGCCGGAAGAAATTGCCCTGAGCATCCTGGCCGAAATCGTGCAGGAACGCCACCAGAATCCATCCCCGGCGCTTCCAGACAAGCTGCCCTCCCTTGAAGGCTTGATCGAAATTACCCTGCACATTGAAGGCATGAGCTGCGCCCACTGCCTTCACACCGTCGAACAAACGCTCCAGGCCCTCCCTGGCGTGGTCGTGCATGCCGTGGAGCTCGGCCATGCCCGGGTCGCCTATGATCCCGCCCGGGTGACGCTAAGCGTCCTGGCCGAAGCTCTCAAAGCCCGCGGCTATCATCTGCGCACCGACACCGTAGCCGAGCCATGAATGCAACCGGTCGCGTGGTCGCCATTGTGCTGGCCGCCGGATCTTCTCGGCGCATGGGTGGCCGGAACAAGCTCTTGCTGCCTTTTGGAGACCAACCCCTGGTGCGTCACGTGGTTACCACGATTCTGGACAGCCAGGCCGCTCCGGTGGTGGTCGTGCTGGGTTATGAAGCTGCTGCCGTGCGTGAGGCCCTGGCCAATCTGCCGGTCGCGTTTGTCTACAACCCACGTTATGCCGAAGGCATGACCACTTCCATTCAGGCAGGCGTGGCGGCGGCGCCCGCCGACGCGCACGGCTACATGATTTGCCTGTCAGACCTGCCGCTGATCGAAGCTTCCGAATATGACCAGCTCATAGAGGCGTTCCAGCGCGCTTATGTCCGGGATCCGGCCTGCATCATTGTACCCGAGTTCAACGGACAACGCGGCAATCCCGTCCTGTTTGCGGCCTACTATCGAAAAGCTATTCTCTCCGAGCAGCGACTGACCGGCTGCCGAGGCCTGGTGCAACGCCATCCTGAGCATGTGGTGCGTGTGGCCATGGCTACCGACCACATTTTGCAGGACCTTGATACGCCGGAAGCCTTTGAAGCGCTCAGGAGGATACATTGAGCGGCCGTGGCAGCGGCGGTCGTTCGCCGTGAATCGGCGTCTTACGCTCCCGAAGTGGACGGGCTGAGCGGCCATGCAACACCGCCTGAATTTCGGCCAGGGCCGCTAGCGCGATCTCTTCAGCCGTCTCGGTGCCGATATCCAGCCCAACAGGTCCATAAATGCGATGCCGCTCAGCCTCCAGCCGTTCGCCGCGCGTGCGGGTCAGTTCGTTTAGCATGCGCTCGGTTCGTTCCCGGGGCCCCAGCATCCCGATATACGGGATGGCACTTTCAAACAACAATGTTTCCAGAATCTGGCGGTCGCGCAGGTAGGTATGATTCATAACCAGCGCGGCCGTGCGTCGGTCAATCGCTACATGCTGCGTGAGTTGCTCCGGATGCATCAGGAAACGACAGACGTCCGCCTCTGGGAAGCGTTGGGCGAGTTCTGCCGGTGGCCGGCGGCCAATAACTTCCACCTCCCAGCCCAGTCCCCGGGCAAAACGCACCACTGGAAATACGTCGTGCCCTTCACCGAAGACGAGCAGGCGCACGGGGAGTTGCACAGCTTCCAGGAGCACTTCCATCTGCGTTGCTCCTTCAGTATAGCGCTGCACGGTCCAGCCTCGCTCCTCACGGCCTGCGCGCAGCCGCTCCAGCATCTGACGAGCTGCCTCCTGGATTTTTGAGGCCACGACACCTTCCGGCAGGTCGCCTTCCGTCTGGCCGTCTTCCCGAAGCAGCAGGTGCCGTCCCAGCCAGTCCGATGGGTCCTCGGTTGTCTCGATCACAGTGGCCAGCACAGCCTGTCGCCTACGTTTCAGGCACTGGCTTAGCAATGCCAGTGGGTTGCAACGCCCGGGTACCGGAACCCGCTCCAGCAGCACATGGGCTACTCCATCGCAACCGGTACCAAACCCGTAAATCAAGTCGTCATCGGCCAGGTCAAAAGGAAGCAGGCGCGCAGGCACCTGATCGGCCAGGAGCTGAAGGGCCTGACGGGTTACCTCGCCTTCCAGGCAGCCCCCACTGATCGTGCCTCGGTTTGTCCCGTCTGCTTCCACGATCATGCGAGCACCGGGTCGGCGATAGGTAGAGCCCCCAATGCGCACGACCGTAGCAATCACATGCGGCGTTTTCCCTGCGGTCAGCCGTTCAGCCTCTTCCAGCAGGTCTCGTAGCTCGCGCATGAGTTATCCCAAAGCGCTTTCTACACAAAAAAGCAAAAATTTCTCTTTGAGGCAAACCCCTTTTTGTCCCCAGGTTTCCCACGGGGTTCTGTTTTCAGGCAGGGCGGAAGCGCTCCTCTTATAAGAATTTTTACACGATACCGGTTTACACAAGAAAAGCAAATTGTTACCATTTCCTGTGTATTTAATACATAGTCTTCAACTTCTCTTAAAAAAGTTAAACAAACGGCCGTTTTATATAAAACTTTCTCTGCTACCAACCCTATCGCACCCATGCAGTCTCTTCAGAAAGCTACCCGCATTGAGCTTTTCAACTTCCGGACCCCGCAGATGCGGGCGTTCCACATGGCCTGGTTTGCCTTCTTTGTGTGTTTTTTCGCCTGGTTCGGCATTGCACCGCTCATGAAAGTGGTGCGGGAGGAGCTCGGGCTGACTCCAGCCCAGGTAGGAAATACCATCATTGCCTCTGTAGCCGCCACCGTTCTGGCCCGCATGGTTATTGGCCGGCTCTGCGACCGATTCGGTCCCCGTCGCACCTATGCCGGACTCTTGATACTGGGCAGCCTGCCGGTAATGGCAATTGGCCTGGCCAACTCCTACGAAGCCTTTCTGCTTTTTCGACTGGTGATAGGGGTCATAGGGGCGAGCTTTGTGATTACCCAGTATCACACGTCGCTTATGTTCGCCCCGAACATTGTAGGCACAGCGAACGCCACAACCGCCGGATGGGGCAACCTCGGCGGTGGCGTTACTCAGATGGTCATGCCTCTGGTCTTTACAGGTTTTATGGGGCTGGGCTTCACAGAAGCCCTGAGCTGGCGGCTCGCCATGCTGGTTGCCGGGTTGATCTGCCTGGGTACGGGCATCGCCTATTATTTCCTGACACAGGATACCCCGGCAGGTAACTTTGAAGACCTTCCGAATCATCCGCGCCTGACCAGCCGAGGGAGCTTTCGACAGGCTGCGCGCGACTATCGCGTTTGGGTGCTGTTTGTACTCTATGCAGCCTGCTTTGGCATTGAGCTCACCATCAACAACATCGCAGCTCTCTACTTTGCCGACTATTTCTCGCTTGACCTGAAGACCGCCGGCACAGTTGCCGCCCTTTTCGGGCTGACCAACATTTTTGCGAGAACGCTGGGGGGCGTAGTCGGCGACCTTTTTGGTCGTCGCTGGGGCCTGGCCGGCCGCGTGCGCTGGCTGTTTCTGGCAACGCTCGGCGAAGGCCTTGCGCTGATCCTTTTCTCGCAAATGCAATTGCTCGCATTGGCTGTCGTTACGCTGGTGTTGTTTAGCCTGTTCGTTCAGATGGCAGAAGGAGCCACCTATGCCGTGGTGCCCTTTATCAACCGAAAAGCGCTGGGCTCTGTAACGGGCATCATTGGAGCAGGTGGCAATGCGGGGGCTATCATGGCGGGCTTTCTCTTCAAGGGCGCTCTGCCCTGGAATCAGGCGCTCTTGCTCCTGGGACTCCTTATCGTCGCCATGGCCTTCCTGGCCTTTGCGGTGCGCTTTTCGGAAGCTGACGAACGCGCCGTGGAGGCAGAAATGGCTCGTTTGCTGGCCCCTACATCGGTACGGTAACCTTTCAGCCTGTATGCAAGCCATGCCGCACATGCCTGACTTACCCTTCAGCGAAGAGCAGAAGCAGTACCTGCAAGGTTTCATGGCCGGCGTGCTGCAACGCGGCGGACTGACCTTCGTAGGGCAGACCGCCGACGGCCGTCTTACGCACGAACCAGAGCAGGCGGTGCGCGACCTGGCAACTCCACCGCCTGCCGAAACGCTCTACGGCACGCCTGTTGACCGTCTGTGCAAACAGGAGCGCATCAAGCTGGCGCAGCACCCGCTCGACATCTGGGATCGGGTGCTGGAAAACGCGGCAGCTGGTCGATTCCCAGAAGGAGACGACGTTTTCCGCTACAAAGCGCTAGGGCTCTTCTACGTCGCCCCTGCCCAGAATGCCTTCATGCTGCGCTGTCGGATTGCGGGCGGCTTCCTCTCCAGTCGCCAGGCACACGGCCTGGCCGACCTGGCCGAACGCTACGGCGCCGGCTACCTGGACCTCACCACCCGCGCTAACATCCAGATCCGGGAAATCGGCGCTCGGGATGCGGCCAATGTGCTGATGGCGCTGGCTGACCTGGGCCTGACCTCGCGCGGCGCCGGAGCTGACAATATCCGCAACATCACCGCTACGCCGACCACCGGCTTCGATCTGCAGGAACTCTATGACGTGCGGCCGCTCGTTCGCTCGCTCTACTACTACATCCTGCACAGCCGCGACCTGTACAATCTGCCTCGCAAGTTCAACGTAGCCTTCGACAGCGGCGGGGTCATTACAGCGGCCGCCGACACAAACGATCTGGCCTTTGTGGCCGTGCGCGTCGAGGAAGGACATGACGTTCCCCCTGGCGTCTATTTTCGCATCGAACTGGGAGGCATTACCGGCCACGGTTCTTTTGCCCAGGATACGGGCTTCATGGTCCCGCCCGAAGCCTGCATTGCTACCGCCGCAGCCATTATTCGCGTCTACCTGGAGCACGGTGACCGCACAAACCGCAAAAAGGCGCGGCTAAAGTACCTGCTGGAGCGCTGGGGCGTCGAGCGTTTCATGGAAGCCGTCCAAGAACGTCTGGCCTTTCCTCTCATCCGCTTTCCACGAGCATCCTGCGCCCCACGTCCACCCCGGATACCGGGCGCCCATATCGGCATTCACCCCCAGCGCCCGGAAGGGCATTACTACGTGGGCATTGACGTACCGGTAGGCCGCCTTCAGGCCAGCCAACTCCACGCACTGGCCGACCTGGCCGAACGCTACGGCACCGGCGAGCTGCGGCTAACGGTCTTTCAGAATTTGCTGATTCCCGGAGTAGCCGAAGAAAACCTGGAGCCGCTGTGCGCCGCCCTGCGCCAGCTCGGGCTCTCGCCCGAAAGCACGTCCCTGCGCCAGGGACTGGTAGCCTGCACCGGAAACGCTGGCTGCCCCTACGCACGCACCAACACGAAAGCCCATGCCCTGGCGCTGGTGCGCTATCTGGAAGAAGAAGCCGGCATAGATATAGATCAACCGCTCAACATTCACCTGACCGGCTGTCCGCACTCATGCGCCCAGCACTACTGCGGAGATATCGGTCTGCTGGGCGTCAAAGTGAAAACCAGCGCGGGTGAAACCGTAGAGGGCTACGACATTGTCTTGGGCGGAGGCCTGGAGGCAGACCAGGGACTGGCACGCGTCGTGGCTCGCGGCGTGCCCTTTGAAGAGGTGCCGCCGCTTCTGGCTCATCTGCTCCACACGTATCTCCAACAGCGTCAGGAAAACGAATCGTTTGCAGCTTTCACCCGCCGGCTGGATCCCGCTGCACTGGAAGCCTTGATCACGGATAGCAAACCAAGCCAGACGCCATGATGGACACGGTCCCATACATCCCAGAAAATGCACCGTTTACGCCCAGCCAACGGGCCTGGCTCAACGGGTTTCTGGCAGGGCTGTTCTCCTCACGACCTGTCCAGCAAGCGACAGCCACCTCGGCAACCTCTTCCTCCCGCCCTGCCGTAACCATTCTGTTTGGATCTCAGACCGGGACTGCCGAAGGGCTAGCCCAGGAAGCTGGCCGTCGGCTAAACCAGCAGGGCTTCTCAGCCACGGTGGTCGGCATGGATGCCTACGATCCCGCCCGACTGGCCGAGGAACGCTTCCTGCTCGTTATCACCAGCACGTACGGGGACGGCGATATGCCCGACAATGCCCAGACGTTCTGGGATTTTCTGTCCAGCGACCAAGCTCCATCGCTTAGCCACGTACAATTTAGCGTGCTGGCGCTGGGCGACTCCAGCTATCCCAACTTCTGCGCTGCCGGTAAGGCGTTCGATGCCCGTCTTGACGCCCTGGGGGCCCATCGCCTGCATCCCCGCATCGATTGCGACGTGGACGTGGAAGCCCCCTTCGAGCAGTGGTTCGAGGGTATCTTAAAAGCCCTCAAAACAGCCACGGCCGCCGAATCTTCCCTGCAACAAACTGCCTGAAATGGCCATGCAGGTGCCGTACCTTCCCGAAACTGCGCCGTTCACCCCCGAACAACGGGCCTGGCTCAACGACTTTTTCCTGCAGCTTGCCCTTCGTTCGCTGGAACGGGTCTCTGACTCGCTAACGGCGGAGGCCCAGCCATCCCTGCCAGGCGGTGATGACCAGGCGAGCACTGAACCATCTGCACCGCCGCGTTACGACCGCAAACATCCGTTTCCTGCTCACCTGCTCCAGAGCAAACGACTCACCGGCGAAGGCTCGACCAAAGACATCCGTCACGTCATCTTTTCGCTGGAAGGATCCGGTCTCTCATATGAGGTGGGCGATGCGCTGGGCGTATATCCGGAGAACGATCCGGAGCTTGTGGCAGCCCTGCTCACAACGCTTGGCTACACAGGCGAGGAGCCGGTGCAGCTTTCCAGTGGATCCGAACTGCCCATCCGCGAAGCCCTGCTTCGTCACTATGAGCTAGGCACGTTGCCCCGTCCCCTGCTTGAAGCTGCCGCCCCCAGCCACGAACTCCTGCCCAGACTGCTGGACGACTCAGCCGCCCTGCAGGACTACCTCGCCGGGCGCGACCTGCTTGACCTGCTGCATGAAGCCCCAGCCTTTCGCCCGGATCCAACCACGCTGATCAAGCTGCTACGGCCCCTGGCTCCCCGCCTGTACTCTATCTCGTCCAGCCCCCGCGTACATCCCGAAGCCGTGCACCTGACGGTGGGAGTTGTACGCTACAACGCGCATGGCCGCCTGCGCAAAGGCGTCTGCTCGACGTTTCTGGCCGAACGTGCAGCGCTGGACCAGCCAGTGCCCGTCTTTATTCACTCCAACCCAAACTTCCGCCTGCCCGACGATCCCGATACGCCGATCATCATGATCGGCGCCGGCACTGGCATCGCGCCGTTTCGCGCTTTCTTAGAGGAGCGAGAAGTCACCGGCGCACGCGGGCCCAACTGGCTCTTCTTTGGTGAACGCAACCGGGCCACGGACTTTCTCTATCGCGATGAATTGGAACGATGGTGCAAGCGAGGTGTGCTCACGCGGCTCGATACCGCCTTCTCGCGCGACCAGGCGCAAAAATGCTATGTCCAACACCGCATGCTGGCGCAGGCGCGAACGTTCTACGCCTGGCTTGAAGAGGGCGCCTGCGTGTACGTCTGTGGCGACGCAACGCGCATGGCGCGCGACGTCGAAGCGGCTCTGCTAACCATCATCCAACAGGAAGGCGGCCATTCGGAAGAGGCCGCCCGCGCTTATCTGGCCGACCTCAAAAAATCCCGTCGTTATCAGCGCGACGTGTACTGACGAGCTATGGCAACCCCTGCTTCTATCAAAACCACCTGCTGCTACTGCGGCGTTGGTTGCGGCATTGAAATTCGGCGCGATCGGCAAGGGCACCTGACGCTCAGCGGCGACCCCGATCATCCCGCCAACCGCGGTCAGCTCTGCAGCAAAGGACGCTACCTGCTGCAGGTGGCCCTGGACCACGACGACCGCCTGCTATACCCGATGGTACGCCCTCATCGCAACGCTCCCCTGACCCGCACCAACTGGGACGCGGCGCTCGACCACATAGCTGCCACATTTCGCCGAATCATCGAGCGCCATGGGCCCGATGCGATCGGCTTCTACGTGTCGGGACAGCTCCTGACCGAGGAATACTATGTGGCCACCAAGCTGGTCAAAGGCTTCCTCGGCACGCACAACATTGACTCAAACTCCCGGCTGTGCATGAGCTCGGCCGTAGCGGGATATAAGCTAACGCTGGGCGACGACGCACCACCCATCTGCTACGACGACATTGAACACAGCCAGTGCATTCTTATTGCGGGCGCCAACCCGGCCTGGTGCCACCCCATTCTGTTTCGTCGCATCGAAGCACACCGCGCAGCTAACCCCGACGTGCGGCTCATTGTGGTCGACCCCCGACGCACGCAAAGCGCCGCCGTCGCCGATCTGCATCTTCAAATTCGACCAGGCACCGACATCGTGCTCTACAATGCACTGGCCGCTTACCTCATTCACCACGGGTACGTCGACTTTGATTTCATCACTAACCACACCGAAGGATTCGAAGCGCTCTGCAACCACCTGAAAAACGCCTCCCTGGAACGAGCTGCCCGCCTCTGCGACGTTCCCCTGGAGGATCTTCAGCAGGCGGCCGAATGGATCGGCCAGAGTCCAGCTCTGCTAACGCTCTGGGCCATGGGCCTGAACCAGAGCACAGCAGGCGTAGCTAACAACCTGGCCCTGATCAATCTGTCGCTGCTCAAGGGCCAGATCGGTCGACCCGGCATGGGGCCATTCTCGCTAACCGGCCAGCCCAACGCGATGGGCGGTCGAGAAGTAGGCGCTATGGCCAACCTGCTCCCTGCCCATCGAGACCTGAACAATCCTGACCACCGGGCCGAAGTCGCCGCGTTCTGGGGTGTTCCGTCCCTTTCGGACCGACCCGGCCTGACCGCCACGGAAATGATTGATGCCCTCGAAAAGGGACGCCTGAAGGCCATCTGGATTATCGGCACCAACCCGGCACTCAGCCAACCGGAACTCGCCCGACTTGAACGAGCCTTCGCCCGAGCCGAACTCGTGGTGGTGCAGGAAATTTCCACACGGGCCGCTACGCTGCAATGGGCTGATGTCGTGCTGCCAGCCGCCTCCTGGCTGGAAAAGCAGGGGACTATGACCAATTCGGAACGCCGCATTACCTACCTGCCCCGGCTCCTAGACCCTCCCGGCGAAGCCCGACCAGACGTCTGGATCCTCTGCGACTTTGCACGCCGCATGGGTTGGGGACACGCGTTTAGCTATCAGGACGAATCAGAAATCTTCAACGAATATGCCCGTCTGACGCGGGGTACCCCGATAGACATCTCAGGCGTCAGTTACGAACGACTCCAACGCGAGCGGTCCATCCAATGGCCCTGCCCGGCCCCCGATCACCCCGGTACACCGCGCCTTTTTACCAACCACCGATTCCTCACACCCTCGGGACGCGCGCGCCTGCATCCAGTACCCGAGCCTGCACCGCCTGAGCCGCCCTCGCCGGAGTTTCCCTTCATCCTGACCACCGGCCGCGTCCGCGACCAGTGGCACACGCGCACCAAAACGGGCAAAGTAGCCCGCCTTAACCAGCATGCCCCCGAGCCTTTCCTTGAAATGCATCCAGACGATGCAGCCGCCTGTGGTCTGTCGGAAGGCGCGCTGGCTGAAGTTACCGGCCGCACCGGAAAACTGACGGTGCGCGTGCACCTGACTCCCACTATCAAACGGGGCGTCGTCTTCCTGCCCATGCACTGGGGCCAGGAAGCCGAAACAGCCGACGGACGGGTCAATGTGCTTATTCCCTGTCGCATCGATCCAATTTCGCGTCAACCTGCCCTCAAGTTTGCCCGGGTACAAGTGGCCCCGCTCCGACGTCAGCGCCAGCGTATCGTGATCATCGGAGCAGGCGCTGCAGCACGCGCTTTTCTGGAAGCCTACCGAAAGCACAACGACACCGACGAACTGTATCTGTTTGGCCGCGAACCCCACGGATTCTACAACCGGGTCCAACTGCCCGAATACCTCTCGGGACAACGCACCGTTGCCCAACTGCGCACGCTGGCCGACGCGCAGCTAAACGCGCTGCGGGTTCACTTCTTCCGGGGAGTCGAAGTCATCAACGTAGATCGCACGGCCCGCGTTGTGCACGGAAGCAATGGCGTCAGCCTGCCCTACGACCGACTGGTGCTGGCAACGGGAAGTCGCCCCTTCATTCCCCCCGGCATTCCGATTACCTGGCCCAACGTGTTTACCCTGCGCACGCTGGCCGATGCCGACGCTATCCGCACCAGGCTCGCTGGCAGCCAGCGCGTGCTGATTCTCGGAGGTGGCCTGCTGGGCCTGGAAGTGGCTGCGGCGCTGCATGAAGCTGGCTATACCTGCACAATTCTGGAACTGGCAGACCGGCTCATGGCCCGCCAGCTTGACGAGACAGCCGCTGCGCTGCTGCGAGAGGAGCTGGAAGCCCGAGGCATTCGCATTTACTGCAACGACGCGCCCGAAACTTTCCTGGGCACCGACTGCTTCGAAGGCGTCCGCACGCGCACCGGCCGCACGCTGACCGCCGACCTACTGCTTGTGGCTGTAGGAACGCGCCCGGAAACGCGGCTGGCCACCCGAATCGGGCTCAACGTTCACCGAGGCGTCTGCGTCAACGATCACCTGCAAACCAGCGATCCCGCAATCTATGCGATTGGCGAAGTAGCCGAACACCGCGGCCAGCTTTACGGTACCACCCCCGCAGCCGAAGAGCAAGCGCGCGTGGCAGCCGCCCATATTGCAGGCGATGTCTGGGCTCGCTACTCCGGTTCGGTGCCCTTTAACATTCTAAAAATCCCAGATTTTGACCTGTGCGCCCTGGGTCAATCGGTAGTCCCTCCAGACGCACCAGCCTACGAAGAAGTCGTTCTGCTCGACCGCAAGCGCCGCATTTACCAGAAAGTCGTGGTACGTCATAACCGACTTGTGGGCGCTATTCTGCTGGGCGACCGAAGCGCCTTCGCGCAGTTTCAACGGCTGATTGCCGAAGGCCTGGAGCTAGACGCTCCTCCCCACCGCCTCCTGCAGGGCTCCGAAACAGCCGAGCCTCCCGAAGGACCGATCGTTTGCAGTTGTTATAACGTGGGACGGGGCAACCTGGAGCGCGCCATAGCCGAAGGATGCACCGAGCTGGATGACCTGTGCCGCCGCACGCGCGCGGGCACAGGCTGCGGAAGCTGCCGTCCAGAATTGCAAATGCTACTGGAAGCGAGGCGGCACAGGACGCCGGTCGCGGCTTGAAGGTCGACGCGGCCGAGCCCGACGTCCTCCTTTACGCGGTCCTGTTGACCCATGCACGCCCGGCCGCCGAAATCCTCGGCCCCCGGCGTTGGCCTGCCGGTTGGCATATCGAATAAGCCAGACGACTACCCCAAAACCGCCTACTACCAGCAGCAATGCCGGTCCGTAGATCCAAAGCATCGGGCCTGCAGGGTTTGCTTCGGACAAAGTATAAGAAAAATTCATCATTAAAGAAAACCCGAAGCTCCTCCACCTTACGGAAACACCAGAGACTCCTGCTAAAATCCATGTTCGCCCTCCCGCCAAGCAGTCCATGCCGCCCATGTAACGGCTCTCTGCTTCCGTGCAGCACGGAGCCCTGAAAGCCTGACAGGCGGAGTCGGTTGTACAAGTGCCGGGCCAGCTCTTTCAGCAACGGCTCGGTGAGCTGCCAACGTATTCCCAGTCGGATCAATCAAGCTATATTCTATGGTTTCAAGCTATATTCTATGGTTTCACCAAAGGTATTCAGTCATGACGCTTACTCAGTTGGCTTACGCGGTAGCCGTTGACACGTACCGGCACTTTGGCCGGGCGGCCGAGCACTGCCACGTCTCCCAGCCAACGCTGAGCATGCAGCTTCAAAAGCTGGAAGAAGAGCTGGGCGTGCAGCTCTTTGACCGCAGCCGCAAGCCTATCCTGCCCACTCCCATCGGAGAGCGCGTCCTGGCCCAGGCCCGGGTGATTCTACGGGAATGCGAGCGGCTGTACGAACTGGTGCGCGAAAACCAGGAGACCGTCCAGGGCACGCTGAAGTTGGGCGTGATTCCTACGCTGTCTCCTTACCTCATGCCGCTGGTAACCCCTCTGCTGCAAGATCAGTATCCGGAGCTTACCGTTCAGGTTGACGAATTGACCACAGAACAGATTCTAGAGGCCCTGATTACCGATCGAATTGACGCCGGTCTGATTGCCACCGAAGAAGATCGTCCAGGGCTGCGGCGAAAGGCCCTCTTTCGCGAGCCATTTGTCGCGTACCTGGGAGCAGGACACCCCCTCCTGGCCAACTCACAACTTGATCCGGCTCAGCTCCGCCTGGAAGACATCTGGCTACTTAAAGAAGGGCATTGCTTTCGGGATCAGGTGCTCCAGGTATGCAGCCGGCGCGAAGAGGCCGGTCCCGTTCCCCAGCTTCGCTTCGAAAGCGGCAATCTGGAAACACTTCGGCTGCTGGTAGACCAACTGGGAGGTGTCACCCTGCTTCCCCTACTGGCCACGCACTATCTGTCCCCGGAAGCTCGCGCGCGCGTGCGATATTTTCGCGAACCGGTCCCCCACCGCACAATTTACTTGATTTATGTCCGGACCCATCTGAAGCGCAGGCTGTTGGACGCCTACGTGAGCGTGCTGCAGCAAAGCATCCGCGCAATTCTGCCTCCGCCCACCTACACCGGCCAACGTCTGCTCACGTAATACGTGAGACCACGTACTTAACTACCCTCCAGGCCAGCCGATACAACAGGCGCTTCGGATCAACCAACGATCGAACTGCGCCGTGCTCCCTTGTATCCATTTTCGTCGCTGGCTTCCGTGGCTGGGCGGAGCGCTCTGGCTGGGATTAATCGGCGCAGGCTGGGTCATCGTTACCGACTACAGTAGTCGGCCGGCGCCGGTGGGGGATGTACCCGAAGTGTGGCCGGTCGATGTGCCGTTCGGGCCCGACTCAACGCGCATGACCCTGGTCATGTTTGTGCATCCGCGCTGCTCCTGCAGCCGCGCCAGTCTTCGCGAATTGGCTTATATCATGGCACGCGCCCGGCGCAATCTGACGGCCCACATTTTCTTCTACCAACCCGCTCATAAACCGGCTGCCTGGATCGAAACGGATCTCTGGCATTACGCGCAGACCATTCCCTTTACTACGGTACACCGCGACCTGGACGGACGGCTGGCGGAACGCTTCGGTGCACTGGCCTCCGGACAGGTTGTGCTCTTTCGCCCCGACGGTCGCCGCGTGTTCTACGGGGGCATTACGGCCGGACGCGGCCACGAAGGCCCTAATCCCGGCCGCCGTCAGGTGCTGCATCTGGTGCGTGAGGGCGTCGGTACCGCCGCGCACACGGCCGTCTGGGGCTGTCTGATTCAGGAAACCCAAACCACAACCCCTTAGCCTTCTGGAAGCCATGCTGCGCACGCTGTTTCAATGGGGCAAACTGGACCGCGCCGAAGAACTCTCGGAACGACCGCGCGAGCTGTATCAGCAGTTTCAGCACCAGACCTATGTGCAGACCGACCGACTTTTCGGTTGGTTGCTGATAGCCCAGTACATTGCCGGCATTGCGCTGGCGCTGATCGTCTCTCCTCGCACATGGATCGGAGACACCGGTAAGGTGCATCTCCACGTGTACGCAGCGGTTATCCTGGGCGCCCTGGTGATGCTTGTGCCCGCTTATCTTGCCTTTCGGCGACCAGGCCGCGCTGCAACGCGCTATGCTATTGCGGTCGGCCAGATGCTCACCTCTGCGCTGCTCATTCACCTGACAGGCGGCCGCATCGAAACGCACTTCCACGTGTTTGCCTCCCTGGGCATCCTGGCCGGCTATCGCGACTGGAAGGTCTTTCTGATCGCAACGGTGGTCGTCGCCGTCGACCATCTGTTCCGGGGCATCTATTATCCGCAGTCGGTCTTTGGCATCCTGACCGCTGACCTCTGGCGCGTGGCTGAGCACGCCTGGTGGGTGGTGTTCATGGTCGCCTTCCTGCTGAAGAACTACGCGAACACCATCGCGGAGGTCAAGCGCATGGCGCAGCAGCAGGCGGAAATTGAAGCGATTAACGCCTCGAACCAGGCGCTGCTAGAACAGTCGCAAGAGCAGGAAGCCCTCCTGAATAAACAGCAGAACGAGCTGGAACAGACCATGGCCGCCCTGGAAGCGGAGCGCACCGCGCTGCGCAGCGGCGTAGAAGCGATGCTGGAAGCCATGGACCGCTTCGCAGCCGGCGATCTGCGCGTGCGGCTGCCCGAGGACCACGAGGGAGACCTGGGACGGCTATTCCGGGGCTTCAACCAGGCACTGGGCCGCGTGCAGCAGATGATCCAGGAAGCCCGCGAGATTGCCTCGCAAACCGCTGCGCTCTCCGCGCAGATCAGCAACGCGACCGATGAACTGGCCGCCGGCTCGCAACAACAGTCGACGCAGACGCACGATGTAGCCGCCGCTATTGAAGAAATGACGCGCACCATCATCGAAAGCGCCCGCCATGCTTCCAAAACCGCCGAAGTGGCGGAAACGGCCGGACGGCTGGCGCAAGACGGTCGCACCATCGTCGAACAGACTGTCCACAAAATTCGTGAACTGGCCGACGTTGTCCAAAGCTCTAGCCAGACGATTCAGAAGCTGGGCGCCTCCAGCGAAGAAATTGGAGAAATCGTCTCGGTCATTAACGAAATTGCCGACCAGACGAACCTGCTGGCGCTGAACGCGGCCATCGAAGCAGCCCGCGCAGGCGAACAGGGACGGGGCTTTGCGGTGGTCGCCGACGAGGTGCGGAAGCTGGCCGAACGAACCTCGCAGGCTACGCGCCAGATCGCCGACATGATCACAACGATCCAATCGGATACGCGGGCGGCCGTCGCGGCCATGGAACGGGGTACGCAAGAAGTTGAAGAAAGTATTCGACTGGCTGACCAGGCAGGCCAGGCACTCGAACGAATCGTTGAAGGCGTCGATCAGGCTATCGACACCGTAACGCAGATTGCCGCAGCCACCGAAGAACAGTCAACCACCAGCGAAGAAATCTCTCGAAACGTGGAAACTATCTCGTCGCTGGCGGCTGAAGCGGCCCGCAACGTGGCTACCATTGCCCGGACGACCGAAGAGCTGGCCCACCTGACCCAGCGCCTGCAAGGGCTCATGGAGCAATTCCGCACCGGTGAAGCAGCAGAAACGCTCCAGGCCAGCGCCAACGGCCATCCACCTTCCCCCACCTTCCCATAAGCCACACCTAACCCGAACAAAAAGCGGCCGGTAGGCAGCCGGCCGCTTTTTTGCTTTCTATATTTCCGATTACAGCTCTTTTAACAACCGCTGCGCCACTTCATGCAGTTCCTCCGGAGCAAATCCCGGAATCGATGCCTCCGGGGCTTCGTCCAGATCAAGCTGAGGACCTCCTGGCGGCGGCCCATCCACCACCTCTAACGGCTGCCCATCCTGCGGATGCACTCCTTTCCAGATCTTAGCAATATCTCTGTAGTCCTCCAGACTGAAACGATATAGCTTGCGGTGCTGCCCGGCCTCCTCGTATTTCCGCGCCTCCGGAAAACGACGATTCTCAATCTTCGGAATAGGCAGCATTCGGGTCACATCGACCCCGGTCAGCAATTCAAGAGCTCTGGCGTAGGCTGTCGCATGCACACCGCCACGCACCAGCAGGTAGCCAATCATCTCACGAGCTACCGGATTGCTGGTCATCTCATAAACGCGAATCTTGTGCAGCCGCGCACCACACTCCAGGAAGAAATTGTGGAGCAAATCCAGCACCAGATCCCCGCTGTTGAACACGTAGTCGCCCTGCCAGGGAGCGTTCATGGAGTTGGCCACCAGAGCGCCCTGGCCCGTCACAATGAAGTGATGGGGGTTGCGCCCCTTCAACCCTGACGCCAACGGGGTCTGACTCGGATCCTCCTTGCGCGAAGCCCCATTAAGCAGCGCGTTGACCGTAGCAGCTACCAGTTCTACATGACCGTACTCCTCAGCCCCGATGTTCGCAATCAGGTCATAAAACGGCTTTAGCTCTTTTTTGCCTCGAAAATTGAAAGACTGAAACGTGTAATTCATCAGCGTAGACATCTCCCCGAAACGCCCCCCTAACAGTTCCTGCACTACAGCAGCCGAATCGGGATCCGGCTCCTCAGGCATAGGCAGTTCAATCTGCAATTTGTCAATTCTGAGAATCATGACGCCCTCCTCAGATTCAGGTTACCGGATACGACCGATTGCCAATATATATTTTGGCTATCATGTTGTCTAATCAATAATTTCTATCTATAAAATAGAGGCTGCCAATGTGAAGCCACGACGCCGGTCGGCTCCTCTTTGGTCGGGCACCTGCAGAATCAAAGCCGATCTCTCCTTACCCGATCTGCACAGCTACGGAATCCAGCATACTGCTGGAAGGGAGCGGCCTTGGCATTTAAGCAGCACCGCAACGCTGGTGGCGCCTCATGGATAGTGTCGAGGGGCTCGAGGCTATGGAAGCAGGGTTGCCTTGCTACCCGTCTTTCCTTTTTACAAAGCCCCCGTGGAAACTTCTGTTGCGTACCCGTACTTTGGGGTTTGTCTTCGACTCATTGTAATGGCGGGTTCGCATGCTGGCCCAGTTGCTTCAACCTGAGGTGCAGGAACTTATTCGCACGCGCAACCTGCGCGCGTTGCGCGACGTGCTGGTCGAGTGGGAGCCGCCCGAAATTGCCGGACTCATTGATCAGCTTCCTTCGCCGGACGACGTAGCCGTCTTTCGACTGCTGCCGCGTGATCTGGCCACGGAAGTCTTCGAGTACCTGCGCACCGAAAAACAGGAAGAGCTTATCGAAGCGCTGGCCCGCGAGAAAGAGTGGCTGGCCCAGCTACTCAATGAACTTTCTGATGACGACCGCACTGCTCTGCTGGAGGAGCTGCCCGGACCGGTTGCCCAGCGGCTGCTGAACATGCTCGCGCCCGAAGAGCGCGAGGTAGCCATCAAACTGCTGGGTTATCCCGAAGACAGTGTCGGGCGGCTGATGACCACCGAATACGTGGCTGTCCGGCCCCACTGGACCGTCCAGCAGGCCCTTGAGCATATCCGTCGTTTTGGCAAAGACAGCGAAACGCTCAACGTTATCTACGTCGTTGATGATAACTGGCGGTTGCTCGACGACCTGCGCATTCGCGAGCTGCTCCTGGCCGATCCAGACACAAAGATCGAAGAGCTCATGGACGGCCGCTTCGTGGCGCTCAAAGCCACGGACGATCAAGAAACGGCGGTGCAGGTCTTTCGCGACTACGACCGGGTGGCGCTGCCTGTAACGGATTCCGAAGGCGTGCTGCTGGGCATTGTCACTATCGACGACGTGCTCGATGTGGCCGAAGAGGAAGCCACCGAGGACATTCAGAAAATCGGTGGTATGGAAGCGCTCGAAGAGCCGTACATTACGGCTTCACTGGGCACGCTCGTCAAAAAGCGCGCGCGGTGGCTGACGGTGCTATTTCTGGGGGAAATGTTCACAACCACGGCCATGGGACACTTCGAAGAAGAAATCGCCCGGGCCGTAGTGCTGGCTCTGTTTGTCCCATTGATTATCTCCAGCGGCGGCAACAGCGGTTCTCAGGCGGCCACCTTGATCATTCGTGCCATGGCGGTGGGAGAAATCACGCTGCGCGACTGGTGGCACGTGATTCGTCGCGAATTTCTTTCCGGACTGGCGCTGGGAGGCCTGCTGGGTGTTATTGGCGTATTGCGGGTGGCACTGGGACAGCACCTCAGTGGATCGTACGGAGAGTACTGGCTACCGATTGCCCTTACGGTAGGTTTAGCCCTGGTAGGGGTGGTGCTCTGGGGCACGCTGGTGGGCTCTATGCTGCCGTTCCTGCTGCGCCGCCTGGGACTGGATCCGGCAGTCTCTTCGGCGCCGTTCGTGGCCACGTTGGTAGACGTGACAGGCTTGTTGATCTACTTCGGCACGGCACGGCTCCTGCTGACTGGCACGTTGCTTTAGGGTGCTTCCAGACGTGTCATTTCCTGGAGGAGTTGCTCCAACGCTGGATGCCGGGGTTGTAAGGCATGGGCAGCTTCGACTGCCTGGCGGGTCTGCGTGGCGAAGCCTTCCTGCAATAATCGCCGCGCCAGCTTGAGCAGCGCCAGCGCATCGGCGTGTTGTGCCACGGCTACTTCGGCCTGCGTCAAAAGCGGCTCTAGCCGGCGGAGCTGATCCGCCCGCCTCAGGTGCTGCTGGCCGGCAACTGTGTCGCCCAGAGCAAGCAGCGCGCGGCCCAGATGGTAGTGGGCAATTGGCTGCCAGGGACGCGCGGCAAGCACGTTCTTCAGCCACCGAGCAGCCGCGCTCGGCTGGCCCATCCGCATCAACAGGGCTCCGAGGGCAAGCTGATAGTCCGGATGGTAGGGGGCCTGTTGCTGCGCTTTACGGGCAGCCGCCAGGGCCTCTGGAAGCTGCCCTTTCAGTTCATGCACATGCCGCAGACCATCCCACGCTTCAGCCAGCGTACTGTCGAGTTGCAGGGCTTCCTGAAAGCTGAGCGCGGCCTGGTCGAGCTGTCCCAGTTCGCGATAGACGTGGCCAAGCTGCACCCAGGCAGCCGCGCGAAGCACCCCACTGGCCTGGTGCAGCGCCTGGCGGTACTGCCGGAGCGCCTCGTGCAACTGGCCCTGCTGCTGCATCACCCGTGCCAGCAGAAGCCGGGCTTCCACATGGTCGGCACGCAGCTGCAACGCCTGGCGCAGCACAGTCTCGGCCGCCCGGAGCTGCCCCAGATCGCGGAGCAATACCCCTTTCCATACATAGCCTTCCGGCCACCTTGGCGCCTGTTGGATCACGCTATCGGCCAGCGCCAGCGCTGCCGCCCGCTCGCCTGCCTGGTAGGCCTGCTGCAACTGTCTCAGAAGCGCTGTCGCCGACGCGTCAGGCGTCGGCAGCTCTGCCCGACAGCCTGCCAGCAGCAGAAGCAGCGCTAAGCCACCGCCCCACAACTGCGCCGCACCACAAGCTCGGCCTGCAAATTGGCATGCACGGCCAGCCGTTTGCGGCCTTCGATCTGATCGATAAGAATGTTGGCAGCCCACCGACCTTTCTCGTAAATCGGCTGACGTACAGTGGTCAACGGCGGACAGGTGTATTGAGACACAGGCAGATCGTCAAAGCCTACTACCGCCATCTGCTCCGGCACCCGCACACCGGCTTCGTAAAGCGCCAGCAGCGCTCCGATAGCCATCGTATCGCTGGCGCAGAAAACGGCCGAAAAGTCTGGCCCCCGCTCCAGCCAGCGGCGCATAATCTCATAGCCTGAACGCTGCGAGTAGTCCCCAATTTCAATTAACAGCTCCTGCATTTCAGCGTGGGCATCTCGCAGCGCCTGCAGATAACCTGCCTGGCGGTCGCGCGTCTCTTGCAGCTCTAGATTGCCCAGAATAGCGGCCACCCGCCGGTGTCCCAGCCGACACAGATGTCGAACTGCCCGATACGCTCCACCAAAGTTGTCCACATCGACCGAGCTAATATCTGGATAGGCCCGGTCATGCCCGACCAGCACCGCGGGAATGTCTCGCTCCCGCAACGACTCAATGACGCGTTCGGCTACCTCTGAAGTAAGCAGCACAAAGCCGTCAAAGCTGTGCTCGTGCAGCAGGCGATCTTCCAGCTCTGCTTCGGCATCCCCCGATAGCATGGAAAGCGACACAAAGTAGCCGCGCTGGATGCACTGCTCAAAAATGCCCAGGTGCAGCAATGTCCAGAAGCCGTTTGCCAGCGCTTCATTCCCCCGACGCGGCGTCAGAATGCAGATTTCGTAGGTGCGTCGGGTTGCCAGGCTCCGCGCGACCGAACTGGGACGATAGTTATACTTTTTAATAACTTCCAGCACGCGCCGCCGCGCCTCTTCGCTCACGTTCGGATGATTATTGAGCACGCGCGACACTACCGAACGGGATACGCAAGCCAGGCTTGCGACCTGGTCAATCGTCAGCTTCTCCATAATCCCCTCCTCCGGGACGTCTCCCGGGATTATTTCAACCCCAGATGTTCAAGCACCTCGTCCGGGCAACCTTTCCATTCAGCTACTGCAGTGTTGCCCATGTATTGCAGATCTTCCATCCCCATTTTGCTCGACCAGAAACCCGAAGCCACCAGATCCCGGAAACTGTTGAAAAAGGCTACGCCCGGGGCCATTTCAGGGGGCGCTACCTCAGGATAGGCAATCAAATCAAGCAATTCCTGCTGCTGCTCTTGACTGCACGCAATGAACGGCCTGCCGTAGCGTTGCAGACACTGGTAATCAAGCCAGGCCAGACCGCCTCGGATAGCCGTCTGCCGTTGTCCCAATCCCGGAATAAGCGGGTCGCTCATAATAAAGTCGATAAAGGCCGGCACGCCCGCATCACTCGCACTGCCAGAACGCTCGTCGGCTGGAATGACCCAGTCGGCCAGTACTGTAACCGTCTGATACTCGTGCTCGGTGAAAAACTGCGGCCGGTAGTCAGGGCCCGGTTGCGTCTGGCCCTGTCGCTGCTGCGCCTGCCGCATTTCTTCCGGGCGGCATCCGAAACTGAACGTCGGTGCCGCTGCGATCAGTGCCAACAGCTTGAGCGCATCGCGTCGGGTAACGTCGCTCATAGGTTGCCCTGTTTGCGTTGTTCAGTGATGTATTCCGACGTGCGCCAGGCCAGGGCCAGAATCGTCCAGGTGGGATTTTTATGAGGCATCGACACGAACGGTCCGGCATCGACCACGAACAGGTTCGGTACGTCGTGCGCCTGGCAGAACGGATTAAGCACTGAGGTCCTGGGGTCGTGGCCCATGCGCGTCGTGCCAGCCTCATGAATAATTTCTCCGGGTTTTGTAATGCCATAGCCGCGCTCTGGTCCGGGCATCTCATCAAGGGGTTCCCCGCCCATGGCCCGAATGATCTCTCGCGCTGTTTCTTGCATATGCCGCACCTGGCGAATCTCCTCCTCGCTCCACTTCACGTGAAACCGAAGAACCGGAATGCCGTAGCGGTCCACTACGTTTGGATCCACCGTGCAATAGTTCTCATAGCGGGCAATCATTTCTCCCCGTCCTGAGAAACCTACGATGGCACCATAGAGCTGGCGATAGTCTTCCTTGAGCTGCAGGCCATACCCTCCCCCTCCTCTGGGGCGCGGCCGGCCATCAGGCCCGGGCAAGCGCCCATTGAGCCGGTGAATACCCGCGCCAAAACCATAGCCTGGCATGCGACGCCCACCCCAGACCTCCAGATGATACCCGCGCGGAAAGTCCAGCTTCTGATTGTAGGCCCACCAGGGAATGTAGATATGCATGCCGCCCACGCCATCCTCATTGTGCGGCAGATTTTTGACCAGTGCAGGGATGAAGCCGGCCACGCTGGTACCTGTCGAGTCCATCAGGTAGCGGCCCACCAACCCGCTTGAATTTGCCAGTCCATTCTCATAACGAGGGCCGCGCGAGTTAAGAAGCAGCCGGGCGGTTTCACAAGCACTGGCCCCGAGCACGACAATGCGGGCCCGCACCTGCCGCTCCTGCATGGTTTCTTTGTCAACGTAGGAGACCCCGCGAGCGCGCAAGTGCTCGTCCACCAGAATCTCTCGGGCCATGGCGTTGGGGATGATCGTGAGGCGCCCTGTCTCCAGAGCTGGAGGGAGTAGCACGTAGCTTGAAGCGAAGTTTGCCCGCACCGTGCATCCTCGGTTACACTGCGAGCAGTAATGGCAAGCCGGTCGTCCGTTGAGTGGTCGCGTTAAAATAGACAGGCGAGAGGCCAGTACGGGGATTCCCAGTTTCTCACAGGCTCTTGCTACCAGCAACTCGTAGCATCGCGGCTTAGGAGGCGGCAGAAAAATGCCATCTGGTTCGTTGTAAAAATTGTCTCTCGAGCCAAAAACGCCAATCAGACGATCGACTTTGTCATAGTAGGGGGCGAGGTCCTCGTACGAGATCGGCCAATCATCGCCGTAGCCATCACGGCTTTTCCCTTTGAAGTCGTCGGGCCCGAAGCGCAGGGAGATGCGCCCCCAGTGGTTAGTACGCCCGCCCAGCATGCGGGCTCGAAACCACATCCAGTCGGTTCCTTCTGCTCTCAGGTAGGGCTCGCCCGGGATTTCCCAGCCTCCGTAGCACGCGTCAAATTCTCCGAACGGCCGTTCGACAGTCGATGCCCCGCGCCGCGGCGATTCATAATTCCACGTGAACATGGCTCCATCCCGGGCCACGTCCCACATGGGCCCCGCTTCCAGCATTACTACGTTGGCACCGGCCCGGGTCAGCACATAGGCTGCCATGCCCCCGCCCGCTCCTGAACCCACAATGCACACGTCATACTCCGGAGCCCGCTTAAGCACCTGAAGCATGGGCATCCTCCGGCTACGTTTCGGCCAAACAGTTAACGCTCTGTGAAGTATAGGCGAGAGCGCTTTCAGACTCAAGGCCGCATCCTGCCTCCCTGCATTTTGGAACCGGTCCCCAAATGCAAAACCCCTTGCGCACGGCGGCTTTAGCGCCGGATCATTGAAAGGGCAACCAAATGAGCCGTCAGAACGATGTCGGTGAACGCAACGATGCAACCGTCTGTCATCGTCTCCAGCCCGAGCGAAGGGACCCAACGCGAACGAGTTCCCGTGCGCATTTTTGATAATCCGGCCCAGCTTGCTCGCGAAGTAGCCCGACGCATTGCCACCTTAATTCGCAAACGCCAGGCTGAAGGGCGCCCAGTGGTGCTGGGGCTGCCTACTGGCTCCACCCCTATCGGCGTCTACCAGGAGCTGGTGCGCCTGCACCGACAGGAAGGGCTAGATTTTTCCAATGTGATTACCTTCAACCTTGATGAATACTATCCCATGCAACCGGATAGCCTGCAGAGCTATCACCGGTTCATGCGGGAAAACCTGTTTGATCATATCAACATCCCGGCTGAAAATATTCACATCCCACGCGGAGATCTGCCGCCAGAAGAAATCGAAGCTCATTGTCAGGCCTATGAAGCAGAAATCCGCAGGGCCGGTGGCCTGGACCTGGTGCTGCTGGGCATCGGACGCAGCGGCCACATCGGCTTCAACGAGCCCGGCTCTGGCCCCGAAACGCGCACGCGGCTGGTGGTGCTGGACGAAATCACCCGAAAAGATGCCGCCAGCGATTTCTTCGGGGAAGAAAACGTGCCGCGCCATGCCATTACCATGGGCATAGGGACCATTCTGGAAGCCCGTGAAATCATCCTGATGGCTACCGGCGAGCACAAAGCGCCCATTGTGCGGCGAGCTGTCGAGGAGCCCCCCGACCGGCAGGTGCCCGCCAGCTTTCTGCAAACGCATCCCAATGCTACCTTCTACCTCGACCGTGCCGCTGCCAGTGAGTTGACGCGCGAAAAAACCCCCTGGCTCGTACGGGAAGTCGTCTGGGACAAACCCATGGCGCGCCGGGCCATCATCTGGCTTTCCGAAAAACTCGGCAAGGCCATTCTGAAGCTGGAAGCCGCTGACTTTTATCGGAATCATCTGCACAGTCTCATTCACGCCTACCCTGACGTTGACGCACTCTGCCTGGAAATTTTTGAAGACCTGCGCCAGCGGATTGTTTACCCCCACCAGCTCTTCAAACACCAGCGCGTCATTGTCTTTAGCCCTCACCCGGACGACGACGTAATTTCCATGGGCGGCATGCTGGACAAACTGGTAGCCAACCAGAACGAAATTACCGTCGCCTATATGACTAACGGCTCAGTAGCCGTCTTCGACGCTGACGTGCGGCGCTACCTGCGCTTTGTCGAATTGAGCCACGACATCTTGGGATTGGAAGATAACGCCCTCCAACGTTTTCGCCAGCGCCAGCAGGAAATCCTGGACTTCTTTGCACGTAAACAGCCGGGTGAAGTGGACCTGGAGGTGATTCAGAAGCTCAAAGCCCACATCCGGTATGCCGAAGCCGTAGCTGCTATTGAAGTGGTGGGCTTATCAGCCGAGCATGCCCGCTTCCTGGACATGCCCTTCTACAAGACGGGCACTGTCCGAAAGGACCCCATCAGCGAAGCCGACATCCGCATTGTCCAGGAATTGCTCGAAGAAATTCGGCCGCAGCATATCTTTGTGGCCGGCGACCTGTCGGACCCACACGGCACGCACCGCATGTGCTATACGGCCATTCAGCAAGCCCTCCAGCGATACCACCGAGCCCACCCACGCGACGAGTGGCCCCTGGTATGGCTCTACCGGGGCGCCTGGCAAGAATGGGAAGTCCATCAGGCCGATGTGTTTCTCCCGATGTCCAAAGCAGACCTTGATCGCAAGATCGAGGCCATCTTCAAACACGAAAGCCAGAAAGATCGAGCTATGTTTCCGGGCGCCTACGACGACCGGGAATTCTGGCAACGCGCCCGTGACCGTAACCGGGGTACTGCCGAAACGCTAAACCGCCTCGGCCTGCCTGAATTCTACGCGGCCGAAGCCTTCGTGACCTGCTATGAAATGCCCTGAGTTCTGGAGCCAGACCGGCTGGCTGACCGTCTGTCTGGGCTTCCTCCGGCTGCTTCTGGATGCTGCTTTGGCGGTCGGGCAGCCGGTCATGGCTCCGGATTCTCTGCTTCCATTCGCTCCTCGCACCTACGTCTGCTACCGCAGCGACCACCCGCTCCGCATCGACGGTCGCCTCGACGAACCCGCCTGGCAGGCCGCCCCCTGGAGCGAGCCGTTTGTTGACATCGAAGGCCCGCACCGGCCACCTCCCCCCTACCATACCCGCATCAAACTCCTGTGGGACGACACCTACCTGTATATCGGCGCCGAACTGGAAGAACCGCACCTGTGGGCCACGCTCACCCGGCGTGATACCATCATCTTTTATGACAATGACTTTGAAGTATTTATTGACCCCGACAGCGACACGCACACCTATTACGAGCTGGAAATTAATGCGCTGGGAACCGTATGGGACCTGCTTCTGCTCAAACCGTATCGAGATGGAGGCCCGGCGCTGAACGCCTGGGACATCCGAGATCTCAAGGCGGCTGTGGCCCTCGACGGAACGCTGAATGATCCGTCCGACATCGACCGTGGCTGGACCGTCGAGCTGGCCTTACCCTGGACGGTTCTTGCAGAAGCTGCCCCAGAAGGACGTCCTCCCCGTCCAGGCGAACAGTGGCGCATGAACTTCTCGCGCGTCCAGTGGCCACTGGAGGTAATCGAAGGCCGCTACCGGAAGCGCCGCGACCCGGCGACCGGCCGTCTTTTGCCCGAGTCAAACTGGGTCTGGTCGCCGCAGGGCGTCATCAATATGCACCTGCCCGAACGCTGGGGCTATGTGCAGTTCTCGGCCATAGTAGCGGGAGAGGGCACGGAACCCTTCCAACCGGCCCCTGAGGAGCCACTGCGCTGGCAACTCCGCCAGCTCTACTACCGCCAGCGTCTATTCCGGGAGCAGCATGGTCGTTACGCCCGGACGTTTGATGAGCTGAACGTCCCGGCCAACTGGCGCCGCCGCTACCACCTTACCCTCCAGACCACAGAAAGCCTTTACGAGATTACGGCCCGCCTCCCCGACGGCACGCGCCTGCATATTCGCGAAGATGGACGCATCTGGAAAACCTTCCCCGATAACCCATGACGCGCAAGGAATTTCTCCGGCTGACAGGGCTCGGACTGGCGGCTTTTGTGACCGGATGCCGCCCGAGCCCCTCCGCTTCGCGCCGCAAACACTGGGCCTGGATGGGCGCCAACGTGGGCAGCGAGGAAGCGGCCCGCCGCACCTTTGCCCGTCTGAGAGCCAGCGGCATCGACGCCCTGCTGCTGCATGAAAACCGCGCAGAAGGGCCTGCCTTCTATGAACGTCTGATCCCCCTCGCTCAGGCGGAAGGACTTGAGCTACACGCCTGGATCCCTACCATGATGCGGGCCGAACTGCTCGAAGACCACCCGGACTGGTATGCGGTCAACCGCGAAGGTGTCTCGACTGCGCAGCAACCGCCCTACGTGGACTACTACCGGTTTCTTTCGCCCTGCGTCCCAGGCGTGCGCACTTATCTGGCCAACTATTACGACCGCATGGCGCAGATTGAGGGACTGGCCGGCCTGCATCTGGACTACATCCGCTTCCCTGACGTCATCCTGCCCATCACGCTCCAGCCGAAATACGGCCTGGTGCAGGATCGGGAATATCCTCCCTTCGACTATGGCTACCACCCCGAATGCCGATCACAGTTTAAGGCGCAGACCGGCCTGGATCCGCTCCAACTAGAAGATCCTTCGACCCATGCGGCATGGCGACAGTTTCGGTATGACCAGATCACCACAGTTGTGCGGCAGATTGCAGCGCGCGTTCATGCGCGCGGTAAACCCCTCACAGCCGCAGTCTTCCCTACCCCGGAGATCGCCCGCACGCTGGTCCGTCAGGATTGGCCTCGCTGGCCTCTCGATGCAGTTATGCCCATGATTTACCACAACTTCTACGACAAACCGGTCGCCTGGATTGAAACGGCCACCCGAGAGGGCGTCAAAGCGCTGGATGGTCGCATACCACTCTACAGCGGGCTTTTTATACCGGCCCTCACGCCTGCAGAACTGGATCAAGCCATCGATTATGCCCTGGCAGGAGGCGCCGCAGGCGTCTCGCTGTTCAATGTCGAATCGCTGACGGACGCCCACTGGAAGGTATTGAAAGCGCGCCTGCGGACTTAATCGTCGCACTCTGATCCAACATTGGCCTTCAGCAGGCGTCGCGCCAGGCGCAGGGCGCCTTCGACGGGTCGCTGCTGCTGCACTTCAATAGACCAGCCAGGCCACCGCCGAACCAACTGCTCGCGCAAACAGCTCACATAAAACGGTTCGTTCATCAACCCTCCGGCCAGTGCCATACGGGGAGCCACTTCGCCCTTCAACCGGCCCAGCAGCCAGCTTACCTGTTCTACCAGGCGCGCCACTTGATCTTCCACAATCTGCTGCGCAATCGGATCGCCGTCGCGCGCAGCTTCCAGCACGACCGGCGCAAACTCCTGCAAAGGCCAGTGCTCCTGATAGACGCGGTGAATAAGTGCGTCGCGCTCGCTGAGCAAAAACCGCTCAGCCAGCAGCTCACGCAGGCGCGTGGGCGGCCCTCCATCCATCGCATGGGTTACTGCTTGCAGCCCTGCCCGAGCAATCGCAAAGCCGCTTCCCTCATCCCCCAGCAGGTATCCCCAGCCTCCGACCACTTCAATCTGTCCCTGACGCGTACGGGCCAGAATGACCGATCCCGTGCCCGCCACGACCACGACCCCACTGTCGCCCTTGAAAGCGGCTTCCAGCGCAATCTCAGCATCATGCACCACCCGCACCTGAACAGACCGTCCCCCATCGCCAAGCACCTGCTGCAACCGGCGGGCCAGCAATTCCTGGTCTTTCGGACGGCCGCAGCCTGCAATCCCGGCACACACCGAAAGCACCGACGCTTCGGGGAAATGACGCAGGGCCCGCTCAATTACTTCCTGCAAAACGGCCACGGTCTGCTCAAAACCAACCCGCTGCAGATTAGCCCCTGGCCCCACCAGCCGAACAGGTGAACGCTGAGGATGGTGCTCCACCGCAAGCAGCTCGGTTGACGAGCCACCCACATCCAGACCAATCAGCAAAGACTGCACGGAATGGTCCATGTTTTAAGCGCTTAGCATCAGCCGGCGCCTTTTACCTCCAAACCCCTCTCCTCGCTTCCAGGCCGGCACCCGACAATTAACGAATTCATCAAAAAGGAAGATTGAAAAGCTTGCCAGGCCAAGTAACACGTGGACTCCCTTTTGGCGCAATGTGGGATCGGTCCCAAAATGAGGCCCCTCTGCTCTGGGACCGATCCCAAAATGAAGGGCTGCCTTGCCGACCGACAGGCCCCGCTCTATCATGAAAACTGCATCAAGACGCACGCAAACATGCCGGGCTTTTTCTAAACCATCTGTCAGAAGCCATGAAGAACCACTACCACGGATTCCGCAGACGTCTGTTGCTGCTGAGCGTGCTGCTGCTGAGCGCTTCAGCAGCCCACGCCCAGTTTGAGGTGCGCGGCGTCGTGCGCTCAGCCGACGACAACAGCCCCCTGCCAGGAGTCAACATTCTGGAGGTGGGCACCATGAACGGGACCACTACCGACGCCGATGGCAACTTCGTGCTGGTGGTCGGTAGCCCCCAGGCCACACTCCGATTCTCGTTTGTGGGCTATGAAACTGTAGATATCCCTCTGAACGGGCGCTCGTACCTTGAAGTGCTGCTCCAGCCGACAGTGGCCCAACTGGGCGAAGTCGTGGTAACTGCCCTGGGCATCGAGCGCGAAGCGCGAGCCGTAGGCTATGCCGTCAGCCAGGTAAATGCCCAGGACCTGGTAGTGGGCACCGAAACCAATTTCGGAAACCTGCTTCAGGGCAAGGTGGCTGGCCTCCAGATCAGTCCAACAGCCGGAGGCCCCGGATCGTCAACGCGGATTGTGATTCGCGGCGTCTCTTCACTCACCGGCGACAACCAGCCCTTGATTGTCGTTGACGGCGTGCCCATCGATAACTCAACCATCGGATCGGCCGGCATGTGGGGTGGCTTCGACGGCGGTGATGGCATCTCCAGCCTGAATCCCGAAGACATCGAAAGCATCTCGGTACTTAAGGGGGCAGCGGCTGCCGCGCTTTACGGCACACGCGCCCGCAACGGGGTCATCCTGATCAACACGCGCTCGGGCAAAGGGCGACGCGGCCTGAATGTTGAGTTCAGCTCCACGTTTACGGCCGAAGAAGCCCTGGTAGGCTTTGCCGACTACCAGAACGTGTACGGTCAGGGGCAGCGAGGTCAAAAGCCCGCCACGCAGGAAGAAGCGCTCCAGACCGGCCTGTCGAGCTGGGGGGCCAAACTGGATGGTTCGCCCGTTATTCAGTTCGACGGCGTAGCACGGCCCTACAAAGCCGTCAATCGGCGGCTGGAAGACTTCTACCGCACCGGCCTCTCGGCCCGCAACACGCTGACGCTTTATGGCGGAAGCGAAAACGCGTCCGTCTACTTCTCGGTCACGCAGTTCAATGCCCAGAGCATTGTGCCGGGCTCGGGACTGCAGCGCACGTCGCTGACCTTGCGCGGCACCGCTACGTTCGGCCGCCTGACCGCCGACGTAAAGGCCAATTACATCAATGAGTTGGCTGACGACCGCACGAACCTCTCCGACCGTCCGGGCAATCCCAACTTCTCCATTGCCTTCCTGCCCCCTAACGTTGATCCTCGAACGCTTAAGCCCGGCTACACAGACGAAGGACGCGAATTACAACTCGTCAGCGACGTCTATACAACCAACCCCTGGTGGGTTGTCAATCGATTCCAGGCCGACGACGACAAAGACCGCCTGATCGGTACCATCGACCTGCAATTTCGCCTTACCGACTGGCTGACCCTGCAAGGCCGCACCGGCCTGGACTGGTACACGCTCCGTCGTCGCACCGTCACGCCGTGGGGAACGGCCTACCGACCAGACGGCGACATGTCGGAAAATGAATGGCGCGTGCTGGAAAGCAATACGGACCTGCTGCTGAAAGCTCAGTATCCGCTTACGCCATCCCTGAGCGTAAATGCCTACGCAGGCGGAAGCGTCCGCTGGCGCCAGGTAGAACAGGTGGGCGTCTATGGCGCTCGGTTTAAGCTACCCGGTCTGGTCACAATTGCCAACACGAAAGACCTGGCACCGCGATACGACTTCGAGGAAAAGCAAATCAACTCGCTCTACGCAGCGGCTGAATTCTCCTACAAGGACTATCTGTTTCTGAACCTGACCGCCCGCAACGACTGGTCCTCTACACTACCCCCCGACAGAAACGGGTACTTTTATCCTTCGGTGAGCGCCAGTTTCGTCTTCAGCGATGTGCTGCCCGTGCCCGCCTGGCTGAGCTTCGGAAAACTGCGCGCAGCCTGGGCCCAGGTGGGAAGTGACACCGACCCGTATATGCTTAACCTGACCTATCGAATCGCCGACGCAACCCACCAGGGACAACCGCTGGGCTTTATTGCGCAAAACTCCATTCCGCTTTCTAACCTGAAGCCGACCACAACTACGGAAACAGAACTGGGCATCAATCTGGAGTTTCTGGATCGCCGGCTAGGACTGGATCTGACCTGGTATCGCCGCAAGACCACGGATCAGATCCTTTCTACCACCATCTCTGAGGCGTCAGGCTTTGGCGAACGCGTCATCAACGCCGGAGCCCTGCAAAACCAGGGCATTGAACTGCTGATTACGGGCTCGCCCATTCGCACGCCCCAGCTCTTCTGGAACGTAAGCTTCAACTACGCCCGGAATCTCAGCAAGGTGCTCTCCCTGGCCGGCGATCAAACCGTACTGGTGCTGGACCAGAGCCGGTTGCAGACCGCCTGGATTACAGCCGAAGTGGGCAAACCCTACGGCACGATCTGGGGCTACCGCTACCTGCGCGACGACCAGGGACGCATCGTGCACGACGACAGCGGACTGCCCATGCGTGACCCCGAACGGGTCGTGCTGGGCCGGGGCACGCCCGACTGGACCGCAGCGCTCTCCTCCGAGGTGGGCTATAAGAACCTGACCGTCAGCATCCTCCTCGACGCAAAATGGGGAGGCCAACTCTTCTCAGGGACCAACGCCTACGCTTACATCTATGGCCTGCATAAAAACACGCTGAAGGGGCGGGCCGAATGCGATGCAGCCGGCTACCCGGTAACCGGCTGCATGGTCGGAAAAGGCGTTAACCAGAGCGGCCAGCCTAACAATGTAAAGGTATTGCCCGAAGCCTACTACGGCCGCATCGGCAGTCAGATCGCTGAGGAGTTCGTCTACGACGCCAACTTCATCAAACTGCGCGAACTCCGCGTCGCGTACCGCCTCCCTGACCGCTGGCTGGTGCGCACGCCCATGCGCGCCGTAACCATTGCCCTTGTAGGCCGCAACCTGGCCTACCTCTACAACACGGTTCCCAACGTGGACCCGGAATCCAGCTACAACAACGGCAATGCCCAGGGACTGGAACTGGCTGGCGTGCCGCAAACGCGCAGCCTGGGTCTCAGCATCAACGTCCGCTTCTAAGTTCACCAACCGGTAGAGCAAACCATGTATCGCAATAAAGCCATGAACCGCACGCGCCTGCTGAGATGGCAGGAAAGCCTGCTTTTCCTGCTCGTTGCCGCGCTCGTTGCCTCGTGCGATGCGCTGAGCGACTTCGGCAACATGAACGTCGATCCCACGCAGGCTTCCACCATCGACCCCGGCATGCAGTTCACAACCCTCCAGTTATCCGCTGCCGGAACGCGCTACGAAACCTGGCGGGTTAACCTGATTTACGCCTCCGGGATCGTCCAACATCTGACTCAGACCTGGTGGGCCGGCGACAAATACACCTTCAATGAAGACTGGGCCACCTCCTTCTGGCGCAAAACCTACGGCGGCGCCCTGGGCGTAACCTGGCGCGCCGACGTTAAAAACCTCGAAGATCTGCTGGCCCGCCTCCGCCAAATGAAAGAAGAAGGTGAACCGGTAGACAACAAGATTGCAGCCACCCGTATTCTGCGGGTCTACATTTACCATCGCGTCACCGACACCTACGGCGACACACCTTACTTCGAAGCGGGCAAAGGCTTCTTAGAAGGAAACTACACGCCCCGTTACGACCCACAGCAGGAAATCTACATGGACATGCTGAAAGAACTGGAAGAAGCTGTTGCCCAGTTCGATCCCAACCAGCCCACCTACGGAAGCGCTGACCTGTTCTACGGCGGCGACATTACCAAATGGAAGAAGCTCGCCCACTCGCTTATGCTGCGGCTGGCCATGCGGCTGGTGAAGGTCGATCCCTCCACTGCCCAGCAATGGGCACTCAAGGCCCTTAACGGGGGCGTGATGGAAAGCAATGACGACATCGCTTACATCCAGCATCAGACCGGTCCCTGGGGTGGTCCGGCAGGGCTCAACACAAACGCCAACAGCGAGGTGCTCTCTGTCGACAATGCCAAGCTGGCCCAGACGTTCGTCGACTGGATGAAGGCCCATAACGACCCGCGGCTCCCCATTATCGGGGCAGTGATCAAAGATGGCCAGGTCATTACCGATCCGGCCGTCCAGAAAGGAATGCCCAGCGGCTACGACGCCAACACAATCCAGAACCATCCGAGCTGGACCGGCAAGCTGGAGGACTATTCGCGGGTCAATCCCCTGCTGACTGACCTGGACGACCCTATCTTCTTTGTGACTTATGCGCAGACAGCCCTGCTGCGGGCTGAGGCGGCGGTCCGCGGCTGGACCAGCGAAAATGCCGCAGCATTGTATGCCGAAGGCGTCCGAGCTGCCATGAAACAACTGTCGCTCTATGATGCAGGGGGCGCCGCCGACATCAGCGACGCCGCCATCGATGCCTACCTGGCAGCCAACCCGCTCAGCAGTGATCCCAACGAGGCGCTGCAGCAGATCAATGAACAATACTGGGCCGCTACGTTTCTCGACGGCATCGAGGCCTGGGCCAACTGGCGCCGCAGCGGCTATCCGGTACTGGAGCCGGCCCCTGTTGATGATCCCAACCCGTATCCGGGCAACGTAACCAATGGGCAGATTCCCCGGCGACTGACGTACCCCGTCGTCGAAGGCGTCCTGAATGCTGCTAACTATCAGGAGGCCCTCAGTCGCCAGGGACTCCGGGGCGACCCTAGCGACATGGCTGTGCCCGTCTGGTGGGATCGACCGTAACCCTCCCCCGGCCGGCCCCAAAGGCCCGCACGCGCTGAGCGGCGGGCCTTTTTACGCTTCCATCCAATAGCCCGCAGCTTTTTTCTGTTAGACGATGTTTCTTTCTGTAACCCATAACGCATGAATGGGCCCCATGGATATCCTTCGGAGTCTGCTGCTGACTGGCCTACTGCCCGCGCTGGTGCTCGCTCAGCATCCCTCACGCTTTACCATCTACTGGAGCGTGCTGACCAATCAAGACAATGGCCAGGCCCTGTGGGAACTAACGCTGGTCAACCAAGACACCGTAGCGCTCCCCGCTTCAGGTTGGACGCTCTACTTCAATTTTATGCGTCCAATTCTCCCCGAAAGCGCGCCCCCTTCCGTGCAGCTTACGCACCTCAACGGAGACTTCTACCGTCTCGACCCCACCGAGGCGTTCACGCCACTGCTGCCAGGCGCGCGTCGCACGCTGTCGTTTGCATCGCGAGGACCGCTGATTAAAGTGATGGACGCTCCCTCTGGCTTCTACTTTGTCTTTCGGGACTCCGCGGGAACCCCGCTGCCGCCTGTATCGGTCCGAGACGTGCGCGCGCTTCCCTTTGCGTCAGAGTTTCAAACGCGGCGACATCCTGCGGACCGCGTTCCCGTACCCACACCGGCCTGGCGCTATTACCAGAACGCTTCACTTCACCTGCTGCCCCCAGACAGCCTGATTCCCGTCGTCCCTACCCCCCGCCTTCTGGTGCACCAGCCAGGACACTGGACGCTCGATCGCTCAGCAACCATTGCCTACGAGCCGACACTGATCCAAGAAGCCACCTTCCTGGCCGATGCACTAGCACCGCTGCTGGGCACGCGACTTCGTTTAGAGGAAGGCGGCTTCTCAACCGCTACGATCCGTCTACGCCTTGGCGCCGTGCTACTACCGGAGGGGTCCACCCATGCTGAGGCCTACCATTTGAAAGTAGACCCCAACACCGGCATCACGATTACCGGTGCCGATGCGGCCGGCGTCTTCTACGGCATCCAGACGCTGCGCCAGCTCATCGATCCGGTCTTCTACAGACAATCTGCTGATACCATCCCAATTCCTGCTCTGGAAATCCGCGACGCCCCTCGGTTTAGCTACCGCGGTCTGCATCTTGATGTGGCCCGTAACTTTCAACCTAAAGAGGTGGTGCTTCGGCTTCTCGATCTGATGGCGCTCTACAAGCTGAATCGTTTTCACTTCCATCTGACCGACGATGAGGGCTGGCGCCTGGAAATCAGGGGCCTGCCAGAGCTAACCGAAATAGGTGGCTGCCGCGGCCATACTGAAACGGAACAGGATTGCCTGGTACCCTCGCACGGCTCTGGACCTGTTGCCGGCCAGCCCCCGGGAAGCGGCTTCTATAGCCGAGAAGACTTCCTCGAAATCTTGCGCTACGCCACCAGCCGGCATATCGAAGTCATCCCGGAAATCGACGTGCCCGGCCACGCCCGCGCAGCCATTAAAGCCATGGAAGCACGCTACGCGCGGCTAAAGGAAGCAGGCCGCCCTGAATCCGAAGCAGCTGCCTACCGACTGGTCGACCCGGCCGACACTTCTACTTATCGCTCTGTGCAGGGGTGGAACGATAACGTAATCAATGTCTGCCTGCCGTCTACCTACCGTTTCCTAGAAAAGGTAATCAGCGAGCTACAACAGCTCTACCAGGAGGCAGGCGCTCCGCTCCGCGTGGTGCATACAGGCGGCGACGAGGTGCCCCGCGGCGTCTGGACCGGCTCCCCTGCCTGCCAGGCTCTGATGCAGGCCGAAAACATCGAAGATCCAGCCGCACTGCAGGACTACTTTCTGGAACGTCTCCACCAGATGCTCACCCGCAAAGGATTGCGTCTGGCCGGCTGGGAAGAAGTCGGGCTAACGGCCGTCGACGAAAACGGTCGGCGCGTGCACCGCCCCCATCCGCGCTTTCGCGATCGAGGTTTTCTGATCTATGCCTGGAACAACATCTGGGGCAGTGGGGCCGAAGATCACGCTTACCGACTCGCCAACGCGGGCTATGATGTGGTGCTTTCGCTGGCCTCCAACCTCTATTTTGATCTGGCTTATTCCAAGCATCCTGAAGAAGGCGGTCTCTACTGGGCCGGGTTCGTGAGCACAGACGCCCCCTATCGGATGGAGCCTTTCCACCTGTTTCAGGGGCCAATCCAACACTGGCTCGGCCGCCCCTTACCCCCTGAAGCGTTTGCCCGTCACGAACGTCTGACGCTCCAGGGCCAATCCCACATTGTAGGCCTGCAGGGGCAACTCTGGGGCGAGACGCTCCGCACACCAGCCCGCGTCTTCTACATGGCTGTGCCCCGAATGCTCGCGCTGGCCGAACGCGCTTGGGCCAAACGTCCGGCCTGGAGTCAGATAGCCGATCCAGAACCCCGACAGCGAGCGTTGCAGAACGCCTGGAATGAATTTGCGAACCGACTGGGGCAGCGCGAGCTGCCTCGCCTGGATGCGCTATATCAGGGCACTGTGCCTTACCGCCTGCCTCCTCCGGGGGCCGTGATTGAAAATGGATATCTAAAGGCCAACGCTGCGCTTCCAGGCCTGACGATTCGCTACACGCTGGACGGAAGTGATCCCACAGCAACTTCTCCGCTATATACCGGACCGGTACTCCTTAAAGGCCACGGCGAAGTTCGCCTGCGCACTTTCGACACAACCGGCCGCGGAAGCCGCACGACACGCCTCGTCTACTGAGCTCCCAGCACCCGGTCGAGCAGCCGTTCCAGCACTTCGTGCAGTGGTCGGTACGCTTCGGCCGGGTGCTGCAGGAGCTCCTCCGGCGTTTGCACAAAAGCCGAGCGACTCCGGGCCGCTTCGAGCTCTGCCTGCCCGGCCTGCACGAGCGCACGCACGCTTGCTGGCGTCATTTCCAGATGAAACTGGAGCCCGAGCGCCTGGTCGTTCCAGACAAAGGCCTGGTGCGCACAGGCCGCGCTTTCCATAAGGTGCACGGCACCCGGTGGTAGCTCGAACGTATCGCCGTGCCAGTGAAACACGATAAGCTCATCAGGCACCTCTCTCATCAGCCGATGGCGGCGCCCCTGCGGCGTAAGCCGCACCGGAAACCACCCGATCTCAGGTTGCGGTCCGGGATAGACGCGCCCGCCCAGCACTTCAGCTAGCAGTTGCGCTCCCAGGCATACCCCTACCACCGGTCGGCCGGCCTGAAGTACAGCCTGCAAAAATGCCTTTTCATCACGAAGCCACGGATACCGATCCTCCTCATACACGCCCATCGGTCCTCCCATCACCACTACGCCTTCGACCGCCTCTGGGGCAGGCAGCGTTTCATCTGCGTAGAAGCGCGTAAACGACAGGCGATGCCCCCGCTGCTGCGCCCAATGGGCAATGTGCGCAGGTCCTTCAAAGGGAACGTGTTGCAGTACGTGCAGATGCATCCCTTAAGCCTCCTTTTACAGTCAAACATTTGGCTGCAGTAGTTCATTTGGCTGCAGTAGTTCTCTGCGCCGCAGACCTGCTTGCTTTAACTGCCCTCTGCATCCTGCGCTGCACGCCATGAGGGATAGTACGCAGCGTCAGGATCCCTGCTACCTGCCAAGTTACGGGCGAGCCGAGCTCTTTGGAGCCGGCGTCAGCCAGATAAAGTCACCCAGCCCCATATGTTGGGCCGGATCAAAGCGCAAGGGATCGGCAGCGGGCCGAAGCACGACCACCAGCATCCGCGTACCCGGTCGGTAGCGCTGCAACATTTCGGGCGTACCCATTCGCCCTTCGACATGAAAGGCTCCTGTTACGTGCACGATAAGTGCCTCGGGCTGTCGCATGAGATGCTCGGCCAGCGAATAGGCCATCGTAGCATCCCAGAGCGCCTGAGCCTGGAGCAAGTGTTCTACGTCAACCTGCATGCTGCCATGCGAAACGCCCCGCATCAAGGCCACAAAGCGGCGCCGATACAAATCCGACGGCTCAGGATAAGGCAGCGGTGGCAGATAGCCCCGTGCCTGCGGCGAGAGAGCTTCCAGCGCCTCACGTCCCAGACGGCGCACGCGGTTCACGTAGCGGCGGGGCGCATTGGCTGCCAGGATTACCCATCCGTGCGCTCGGGCAAACTCCACCAGCGGCCGATAGTCCCGCTTATAGTTTGGCCAGGGTCGGGCTGCATTTAAAAACTGCGTCTCCGGGATCAGCCCTTGTCGGTATTCGTCCAGCACGAGCTGCACGTCGCGCTCAAACATCTCCAGGGAAAGCACTAGCGGCCGCTGCTGGCCATAGCGTTCTTGAAGCGCCTCAAGCACGCGCAGTTGCCGCCGATGCGCCACCGTATCGTCATGCTGTTCGCCCAGGAAAACTACCTCGACAGCGCCAGCCGCTTCCAGCAACCGATCCCATGAAACCGGTTGACCATCGGCGGTAAACAGTCCGGGCTCAGCCTCTTGCGTCTGCGCCGCTGCTATTCCTGCGACGAACAGGAAACCCGTGATGAAAAGAATACAACGCTTCATGACTTTTTTCGCCGGGAACGCCGGCGCTTTTTCTGAAACGTGGTGTCTTTTTCCCTCGCAGCCTGCATGAGTTCCGGCTGAGGGCGAACGCCTGCACGGTACCCCTCCTGCACATATAACTCATCAACCAGCATAGCCAACAGCTCAGGTTCTTCCTGGGCCAACTGAGTAACGAGCGGGACAAAACGCGCCAGCCGTTCTCGGTCCAGACTGGTTCTTTCCCGGTAGCGATCTTCTAACAGGGCAACGGCGCGTTCGGCCACCCGTTCTGCCACAGTCTCAGGAGTCGGCAACGTTCTCCTTTCGAGTGGAATGTCGTACTGGCGCGCAATGGCCTGAAGCCGTGCTTCTTCCAGCGGCGTTACCAGCACAATCGTGATGCCTGTCTTTCCTACTCGCCCTGTGCGGCCCGACCGGTGCACGTAATACTCCGGGTCCTGCGGGACGTCGTACATGAATACATGACTCAGATCCGAAATATCAATGCCGCGTGCCGCCACGTCCGTGGCTATCAGGAGCCGAAGCTTTCCTTTCCGGAGCTGATCCATGATGCGCTCTCGCTGTTTCTGGGGCAGATCGCCTGTAATGGCATCTGCGTTGTAGCCGTAGTTCTTGAGAAACTGCCCCAGATACTCGACGTCCCGCTTCGTATTGGCAAAAATGATCGCCGATTCTGGATTTTCCAGTTCAATAAGTTGCACAAGTGCCCGGTCCTTTGCCATGGGCGGCACAATAAAATAGCGATGTTCGATGGTCTCGGCCGTGATCTGGTCTGCGCTGAGCGAGACAAAAGCAGGCTCTTTTAGAAACTCGCGCGCCAGCGCCTGTACGCGCGGGGGGATGGTGGCGCTGAACATTGAGGTGCTGCGCGTGGGCGGCAGGTACCGCTTGAGCTGACGCATAGCCGGATAAAATCCCATCGAAAGCATTTCATCAGCTTCATCGAAGACAAGCACCTTCAAAGCCGCTAGTCGGATCGCTCCCTGCTCGATGAGATCCAGCACGCGTCCGGGCGTGCCGACCACCACCTGGGCCCCCTGCGCCAGCGCTTTAAGCTGAGGCCCATACCGCACGCCCCCATAGACAGGCACGGCACGAAGCGATTGGGCCTCCTGCACGCCCGCCTTCATCCGCTCGAAGGTTTCAAAAATCTGCCTGGCCAGTTCGCGCGTCGGCGTCAGGATCAGCGCCTGCACCTGCGCCAGAGCAACATCCAGCCGTTCAAATAAGGGCAGTAGAAAAGCGCCTGTCTTGCCGGAACCGGTCTGTGACTGAACAATCACATCGCGTCCCGCCAGCAGAAAGGGAAGCGTTCGGCGCTGCACCGGCATCAGTTCGGTCCACCCCATCGCCCGAGCAGCCTGCTGCATCCGCTCCGGCAATTCCGCCAGCGAGACTTCGGGTAGTGGTTCCTCCCTTGCCCGCGCAGCAGCTTCTTGCTTTTTCTGCTGGGCGCGTCGGGTTAAGTCGATAACCGTGGTGTAAGACGAGCGAACCGGTTCTTCGGCCATTTTCCTGGTCCATAATGAACAAAACAGATGCGGCGGCCCGAGGCCGCCGTTGTGTTCCCAACGCCGAAGGGTGCCGGTTCGATCCGGTACCGTTTACATGGCCATTCCGCCGTCCACGTGCAGCACCTGTCCCGTAATGTAGCGGGCGGCTGGCGAGGCCAGAAACAGCACGGCCTGCGCCACATCTTCAGGTGTGCCCGGCCGCCCCAGTGGAATACTGCGCAGCATAGCCTCCCGGGCCTGCTCGGGCAGAGCAGCCGTCATATCGGTCTCAATATAGCCGGGCGCCACCACGTTCACCGTAATGCCCCGACTCCCGAGCTCCCGCGCCAGACTTTTCGAAAAGCCTATAATGCCCGCTTTAGAAGCTGCATAGTTCGTCTGGCCAGGATTACCGACAACGCCGACTACGGATGAGATGTTGATGATGCGGCCGCTACGCTGGCGCATCATGGGGCGGTAGACCTGCTTGCAGAAGTTGAACACGCTTTTCAGGTTAGCTGCCAGCACCGCATCCCAATCGGCCTCACTCATGCGGAGCAGGAGGTTGTCGCGCGTGATGCCTGCGTTGTTTACAAGCACATCAATTCGGCCCCATGCCTCCAGCACAGCGGCCACCACGCGTCCAGCGGCCTCAAAGTCGGCAGCGTCGGCCTGGAAATCCAGCACGTCGGTACCGTTTTGCGCAAGCTGTGCTCTAAGCGCCTCCGCTACGTGCCCGGCGCTGCGATAGGTGAAAGCAACGCGCGCTCCTGCCTGCGCAAAAGCCTCCACGATAGCACGGCCAATGCCGCGCGTGCCGCCCGTAACCAGCACGGATTGCCCGGAAAAGTCAAATGTCATAGCTCAAGATGTTTGCTGCAGCAGGGTTTCCAGTTCCTCGGCCGTTCCCGCAGTGCCTACCTGCACGTTGCGTCCCAGTGTGCGTCGCACCAGGCCTGTCAGCACATTGCCGGGCCCGACCTCCAGAAATGCCGTGATGCCGTCCGCCTGCATGCGATGCAGGATTTGCGTAAACCGTACCGGTGCCAGCATTTGCTCAGCAAGCCGGGCGCGAATCTCTTCGGGATCGGTAGTAGCTGCTGCCGTTACGTTCAAGTAGACAGGACAACGCGGCGCCTGCATTGGCACTTTAGCAATCGCCTCGGCCAGCCGTCGGCTGGCCTCCTCCATGAGTGGAGAGTGAAAGGCCCCGCTGACCGGCAGCATCACGACCCGCCGAGCCCCTCGCGCCCGCGCCTTCTCGGCTGCGCGTTCGACCGCCGCCACCTCGCCTGAGATAACTACCTGGCCCGGCGCATTGTAGTTAGCCGGCTGCACCAGGCCGCCTCCTTCGGCCTCTACATCACGGCACACGGCTTCGACCTCCTCATCGTCCAGTCCCAGAATGGCCGCCATGGTGCCGGGCTGCTTTCGGCCCGCTTCAGCCATGAGCTGTCCCCGCAAGCGCACCAGTCGCAATCCGTCTTCAAACGACAGGACGCCAGCCGCTGCCAGAGCGCTGTACTCGCCCAGGCTGTGGCCGGCTACTGCCTCGGGACGCTGACCGGCCGCCTCAAGGACGGCCACAGCAGCCAGGCTATGCACAAAAAGCGCGGGCTGCGTGATATCTGTCTGCGCCAGCGCTGCTGTAGCCGCCTGGGGATCCTCTGCGCGCGCGCCAAACATGTACGCCGTCAACGAAAACCCCAGCAACCGATCGGCCGCTTCCAGACGTGCCCGTGCTTCTGGGAACCGCTCCAGCAGGTCTTGCGCCATCCCCACCCGCTGGGATCCCTGTCCGGGGAACAGCCAGGCCTGTGCCATTGCGCTCAAGCGTTTACGACAGATGTTTCCGTGGTGGTCTCAGCGGCTACTGCCACCTGATCCCCGTCATAGGCCCATTTCAAATAGATGGCGCCCCAGGTAAAGCCGCCGCCGAAAGCAGCCAGGATCAGATTGTCGCCGCGCCGCAATTGCCGCTCCCAGTCATACAAGCAGAGCGGAATAGTAGCTGCGGTCGTGTTGCCATAGCGGTCGATGTTGACCATAACCTTATCGGCCGAAAGGCCCATGCGGCGGGCTGTTGCATCAATGATGCGGAAGTTAGCCTGGTGGGGCACCAGATAGCGGACGTCGTCGGCCGTCAGGTTATTGCGCTGCATAATTTCGACGGCCACCTGCGCCATGCCTTCGACGGCCAGCTTGAAGACCGACCGTCCCTCCTGATGGAGATAATGCATCTTTCGGTCCACCGTCTCATGAGTAGGCGGATTTAAGCTACCGCCTCCCAGCATGCAGAGCAATTCCCAGTTTCGGCCGTCGCAATATTCGACCGAATCGATCAGGCCACACTCGGGGTCAGGCTCCAGCAGCACTGCAGCAGCAGCATCGCCAAACAGAATACAGTTGTTGCGGTCCGTATAATCGGTGATTGTACTCATCTTGTCGGCCCCGATCACCAATACCCGCTCATGCTTTCCACTTTCGATAAAACGAGCGGCTGTCGACAGGGCGAACAGAAACCCACTACACGCGGCCGAAAAATCGAACCCCCAGGCGTTTCGTGCGCCCAGGTTGGCCTGCACCAGACAGGCCGTTGCCGGGAAGAACATGTCGGGCGTGACGGTCGCCACGATGATCAACTCAACCTCTTCTGGATCCATCCCCCGCTTTTGCAGGCACTCGCGGGCTGCCGCTGTTGCCATGTAGGAAGTGGCCTTTGTGGGATCCCGCAGGATACGCCGTTCCCGGATTCCGGTACGCGCGCGGATCCATTCGTCGCTTGTGTCAACCATTTGCTCCAAGTCGGCATTGGTCAGCCGATCTTCCGGCAGGAAATGGCCAACAGCGGTAATGGCTGCATACGGCATCGTTATTACACGTTGCTTCTGATTTCAGGCGGGATGAAAGGCCTCGGCAATGGAGCGTACAACGTCCTGCTCAACCAGTTCGGCCGCAGCCAGAATCATGCGGGCTATCGCCCGGGCCGAAGAACTGCCATGCCCGATCACGACCGCCCCATTGACTCCCAGCAGAGGCGCTCCACCGTACTCTTCGTAATCAAATCGGCGCAGCACGCCCCGAAGTAATCCCAGGACCTGTCGCTGCTGGACGGCATCTATGCCCCGCGCCTGCATTTCCTGGCGCAGCATTTCTACAAAAGCCGTTACCATACTTTCACCCACCTTCAACATCACATTGCCCACAAAGCCGTCACACACAACCACATCGGCCGCGTGGTGCATCAGGTCCCGGCCTTCTACATTACCCCGAAAGTTCAGATCGGGCGCCGCCTGCAGCAGTTCATAGGCTGCCTTGGTAAGCGCGTTGCCCTTGCCTGGCTCCTCGCCAACGTTCAACAGTCCGACAACTGGCCGCTCGACCTGCCAGACTCGCTCGACGAATACTACGCCCATTCGGGCAAATTGCAACAGATGCTCTGGCTTGCAGTCAACGTTTGTCCCGATGTCGAGCACCAGACAGCGCCCGCGTGTCGTAGGGAAAAAGCCGACCACCGAGGGGCGGGCTACTTCAGGCAGTCGTCCGAGAATGAAAAGCGCAGCCGCCATAACGGCCCCAGTGTTTCCGGCGCTGGCGAAGGCATCTGCCTCGCCCCGGGCAACTGCCTGTAATCCTAAATGAATCGAAGAGCGCAATTTGGTTTTAACAGCCGTCGCAGGCGACTCGGCCATGCCAATAACATCCGGCGCATCGCTGAGCAGCAAGCCTTCCCGTCCCAGTGCCCGGCGCTTTTCCAGTTCGGCCTCCACGATAGCCCGGGGACCGTAGAGTTGCACTTCCAGACGCTCGGGCGCTGCATCAAGCGCTTGCAGCGCCCCTTCCACGACCACCGCAGGCGCGGCGTCGCCTCCCATCGCATCGACGGCAACGCGTAGGGCCATGAGCGCTAATTGCCGGCTTTCTTTAAGGCACTACAGGAAGTCTACGTCTTGAGAAAGGAAAAAAACAAGCGGCCGCCCGAAAATCTCCCCGGGCGGCCCTTCTGGTTCAGGCAAACTCCTCCACATCGACCACTTTGCGCCCCCGGTAGTAGCCACACGAAGGGCAGGCGTGGTGCCGCAATTTCATGTTGCCACAGTTGGGGCACTCCATGAGCGGCAAGGGCGCCTCCACCAACCGCCGATAATAGACAGCCCGACGTTTCCGCGTGCGCGACTTTGAATGTCTCCGTTTCGGGTTAGCCATGACGCAAACGAATGGTTTGGGTTTTCAAAGATTTCGGAGTTTTCTCAGAGCTTCCCAGCGAGGATCTACGGGAGCATCTTCGGGCGCTGCCGGCGCGCCAAACTGGGTAGGAATCGGTATGGATTCAGCGCCTGGTTTTACCTTACGCATGGGAATCGCCAGCAGCAGCGTATCCCGCACCACGTCGGTCAGATCCACGAACCGATCCGAGGCGCGCAGCTCGCGAAATTCCTCCACATCATCTCGCCGCACCGTTGCCCCGGGAGGCGCATAGAATAGTGAGTAAGCGCCTTCAATGGACTGCTTGAACAGCTCCAGGGTGCGGTCGCACTCCAGCGTGGCTGTAGCCCCTGCCCAGAGCTGCACCAGCAGCCGACCGTCTTCGTAGGTAAGCTGTAGCTCTACGCGAATATCCTCAAACACTTGAGGGTCCAGGTCCAGCGCCTCCGCCGAGGGCGTCAGCTCCAGCCGCTGAAATCCTTCGCGCAGGGCGGCTAGTTCAATCCGCACCATGCTCCGTTCGGCTCCCATTCGTCCTGGCAACAGCCGCAAATCAACGAGACGAGCCCGAGGGAGTTCCGGCTTTGCCGCTTCTCACCGAAGGAGCCAGGCCAGTAGCGCATAGAGCCCGGAGCTCAGCAGCAGCAAGATCATAAGCCAGGCCACGACCCGCTGTCCGGGAGCAGCTGTCGGGAACTCATAGCCACAATAGGGGCAGACCGAGGCCTTTTCGTCTGCTACCGGCAACGCACAGGCAGGACACTCCCGCATGGCTGCTCGCGTTCGGTTTTAGGCGATCTTCGTTTTTGTCCACCAACTCGAAAGCGAGGACAGGGTTCAAGATTTTCAGACCCTAGACAGAAAGGTTCAGCATCGTGAAAATGTCCCGGACATCTTGAAGTTCAGCGCAACATGCCGTAGCATTTGAGCGGAGTTTTCGTTGTGGTAACGGGCGAGCCCTGATACCCACCGGAAGTGTGGATAACCTGTGGAAAACCTTCACCCTGGCTCCCCGACGCCTTGCTTCGCGCACCAAAATGCACCGACAGGGGTGCACTCTGTGCATTTTAACCAAAAGATAAAACAACAAACAATTGAAAATTATAGCTTTACACAAAAAGCGCTTTGTGGATAACCTGTGGAAAACAGCGAGGTGTCTGACCTGAACCCTGCTGTTTAATCGACGTGGAATGCACGGGTTGTGCATAACCTGTGCATAATTTCGGCGGACGTATCCCCAACCCGCCTGCACCAACCCGGCCACCGAAACGCCGACAACCCATTATGGAACGAACACCGGAGGCGGTCTGGCAGGCCTGTCTTGAGATCATCCGGGACAACGTCAATCGACAGAGTTATAAAACCTGGTTTGAGCCGATCAAGCCGGTCAGCCTGACCGAAGAAGAGGATCAGGTCAAGTTGACCGTTGAACTGCCAAGCCGCTTCTACTACGAGTGGCTGGAAGAGCACTACTATAGCCTGCTGCGGAAAACCATCACAAAAGTCCTGGGCCCGAAGGGTCGGCTTTTCTATAAGATTGTTATTGAGAAAGAAGATCCGCAGAGTGGCTTTGAAGGCCTCTCCGTTAAGATGCCCGCACATCCTCCGGAGACAGCGCCCCCCCCGCCTCCGCGCCCGCGCCCGACGGCCACCCCTCCTCCGGCTTCCGAGTCTTCTGTAGAAAACACCGAACAGGAACCGCCGGTACCGGCCAATCCGTTTGCCATTCCCGGGATTATTCGCAAAATCCAGGTTGACAGCCAGTTAGATCCAAAGTATACCTTCGAACGCTTCATCGAAGGAGACTGCAACCGTCTGGCCCGTAGCGCGGCGCTGGCCATTGCCCAACAGCCAGGTGCCACGAGCTTCAATCCATTTCTGGTCTATGGAGGCGTCGGGCTGGGGAAAACGCACCTGATTCAGGCCATTGGCAACTACGCCCGCCAGCACCACACGGCTGAAACCATCCGGTACGTCTCCAGCGAGCAGTTTACCAACGAGTTTGTGCAGGCCATCCAGCACAACCGCATCAATGAGTTCTCGCTTTTTTACCGACACATTGATCTGCTGATTGTCGACGATATTCAGTTCTTCGGCGGCAAAGAAAAAACGCAGGAAGAATTCTTTCACATTTTCAATGCGCTGCATCAGGGCGGCAAGCAGATTGTCCTCTCCGCCGACCGTCCGCCCCGAGATATTCCGGGGATCGAAGAGCGGCTGCTGTCTCGCTTTCAGTGGGGATTGATGGCGGACGTTCAACCACCAGATCTGGAAACGCGCATAGCTATTCTACGTCGCAAAGCTGAAGATGAAGGTATTGCCCTGAGCGACGATGTCATTGAGTTCATTGCCCATCACGTTAAAAGCAACTTCCGGGAACTGGAAGGCGCCCTGCTCCGACTGGTAGCCCATGCAGCCTACCATCGCCGAGAAATTGATCTGGCGCTTGCGCGCGAAGCGCTGCGCGACTTGATCAAAGAAAATCGGGTAACGCTGACCATCGAACAGATTCAGCAAATCGTCTGCGAATACTTCGACGTGGACCCTGATCTGGTCCGTTCCAAAACCCGGAAGCGTGAAATCGTCCAGGCGCGCCAGGTAGCGATGTACTTCTGCAAGCAGTTCACGCAGCACTCCCTGAAGTCTATCGGACTGCACTTTGGCGGGCGCGACCATTCCACAGTCATTCATGCCTGCCAGAGCGTGGAGAACCTGATGGAAACCGATCCAAAGTTTCGGGAAATAATAGAAGAGCTCCGGCACAAAATTTCGCTTTACAGTCGCTGAAGCATCGCTATCTTTCCTATATTCCAGCACTCCCCTGACAATCCGGTTGAAAGGAAGCCATGCGTTTTACCGTATCGAGCACGGACCTGCTGAAAGCTCTTACGGCCGTTGCGGGCGTTGTCCCTTCCAAGGCCACCATGCCTATCTTGGAGTGCATCTTATTTGAGGCGGAAGACCAGGCGCTGCGCCTGAGCGCAACCGACCTGGAGATCTCCATTGTCGAGCGCCTTCCGATCCAGCTAGAGCTTCAAAACGGAAAGGAGGGGGCGCGTCGTGTGGCCGTTCCGGCCCGGCGTCTGCTGGAGACGCTTCGGGCGCTGCCTGATTTGCCGGTCCAGTTCAGCGCCGACGAATCGTTCAACGTAACGCTGACTACCGACCAGGGGCACTACAAGATGGTTGGCTTTGATGGGGCCGACTATCCTGCGCTCCCAGAACTGGCAGAGGCCCACAGCCTGCCTGTCGATGCGGCGCTGCTGCGCCGCGCCATTCAGAAGACAGCCTTTGCCGTCAGCAAGGATACCTTGCGCCCGGCTATGATGGGCATCTTCTTCCAGGTGCTGCCCGAAGAAGGACGGGTTGTTGCCACCGACGGCCACCGGCTGGTCCGGCTTCGGTTGCGCGAGCTTGTCAGCGAAACGCCTCTGGAGTTCATCGTTCCGGAAAAGGCTACGGCACTGGTAGCCAAGCTGGCTGCGCAGCTCGATGGCACCTGCACAATTCGCGTGGACGAGCGCCACGTCGCCTTTGAGATGGGTCCTGCCCGCATCATTAGCCGATTGATCGACGAAGTGTATCCCAATTACGAAGCCGTCATTCCGGTTGAAAATGACCGACGTCTGGTAGTAGACCGTGACGCCTTTCTGTCGGCTGTTAAACGCGTAGGCCTTTATGCCTCCAGCACCACCAACCAGGTGCGGCTGACGCTGGAGCCGGATCATGTGGAAATTGCCGCGGAAGATATCGAACGGGCCAGTGAGGCGTATGAGCGCGTGCCCTGCGCTTACGATGGGGAACCGATGGTGATCGGCTTCAACGCAGGCTATCTGACAGAGGTATTGGGCAATGTGGACTCCGACGAGGTAGTGCTGGAGTTCAGCTCGCCCAATCGCGCCGGTGTAGTCATGCCGCACGAACAGGCAGAAGGAGAAGACCTGCTTATGCTGATTATGCCGGTGATGTTGAACACCTATGCCTGATTCTAGCAACGAGCCGGCGTCTCCAGACACTGAAGACGCGTCAGCAGACGCTGAGCCTCTTCGGTATACGGTCCTTCAGCGGCAGCTATCTTTTGCAGCACTTCGCGTGCCCCCTCTACGTTATGCTGGAGCATGCGAACCTTGGCCAACAGAAAGTGTGCTTCCTGGCGAAGGGGTGAAGAGGGCGGCTCAGCTTCCACAACGGCTACCAGCAACGACTCAGCGCGGGCTAACCGTGCTGCGTCGTAGCGGGGAAACAGTCCCAGAAAAGAAGAGTAGGCTGCCCGGATCTGCTGAAGTGCCTCCTGATAGGTTTCTGTCTGGGCCGAAAGCGCCTCGCCCCGGTAGTGCTCCACGGCAAGGTGTGCCGGCGCGATAAACCCTAGCTGCTCCAGCTCAGAGCGAGAGACCCGGCTCCACCAGAACAGCCCTCCATAGATCACCGAGAGCACCACGACGACAAAGGCGCCGCGCTCCACCCAGCGCCAGATAGTCTGGCGCCGCAATGGCCGAGCTGACCGGTCTCCTGCTCCGGTGCACCTTGACGCTGGCGGGCGCAAAACGCGTGCGCCGGTGGCCTCCTCAACCGCCTCCACTGAGGCTTCTTCTGACAACGTACGTCCGGTAAGCTGTTCAAAGTGCACCCGGGCATCGAACGTGCGGGCAAGCGCTTCTACCTGTTGGGCGACTTCCTCACAGCGCTGGCGAAGGGCGGCGTCGGCCTCAAGTTGCGCCTCTAGCTGCGCAAAAAAGGTGGCCAGCGCTGAAGGAAGCGGGTGCGGAGACAGTCGACGGGTAATCAGATAGAACGCCAATAATTCTTTTGACATGGGATCCTCCGGCGTAACACGCACCGATTGCAGAAGCGGTGCAATGGATTGCACAGCGTCTAGCAACTCCCTCCATTCGGGAGCGCGACGCGCTTCCTCGAGCACCTGTTGCTGCTCCTCCGCAGAAAGCCACGGAAAACGCAAAATTTTATCCCCTAAGGTCTGGTTCATTCCCCTAAATGATGCTGGTTCTCTGCTTTTTATTATTAAGAACCCAAAAGGAGTGTTTTGTTACCTCTGCAATTCTAAAGAAACTCTTGTAACCTCGGATCTTCTCGCAGGCGTCGAAAAGCCCGGCTCAGATACACCCGCACCGTACCTGGCGATCTGTTGAGTCGCTGGCTGATCTCGGTGTAAGAAAGCCCTTGCAGCAAAGCCAGACGGGCCACCTCACGCAAAAATTCGGGAAGGCGCTCAATAGCGGCTGCAACCAGCGGGAGCAGCCGCGCCAGATCGTGGCGTTCCAGATGCGCTTCTACTTCCGGTTCCTCAAAAGGCGAATCGTCTGGCATAGGCTGGGGCCGTCGCCGCACGCTCCGCAGGTAATTCAAAAAAGCGTTGCGGCACGACGTCCCTACCCAACTCACAAAACGCTCCGGCTCACGCACCGAGTCGAGCTGGCTGCGAAGCCGCAAAAACGTGTCACCAATAAGCTGCTCCAGCTCTACCTCCGATAGATGAGGCTCCCGGATCGCTCGGATAAAAAAGTATCGCCCTACAAAACAGTAAAGCCACAGCTCTAACTGCGCATAATCCGCCGCCTGACGAAACGCCCGCCAGCGCTCATACAGGGCCAGCACTGCGGCTTGATCGTCTATATGAAAGGGCAACCGTGCCGCCAGCGCATCCAGCCCCCCTAAGTCAGAATAGACGGCCATCTTAACCTTGCTGCCTGCTCTATGTAAAAGCTAAGCATTGTTCCGTCAAGAATAAAGGAAGAATCATTACCCCCCAAAACCATTTGGCTCCATAGGCGTGAGAGGCCGTGCCTTGAGGCACAAGCACGCTACTTGACACACGCGCTCTGAAACCCTAAATTTGGCGGCTACGTTTCTTGAGCATAGACGTCCGGGAAAAACCGGACGTTTTTATTGGCTTTTGCCCGAAAGCGCCATGGATGTCAACAGCTACAAAACGTACAGCGCCAAGCCTGGAGAAGTCAGGCGCACCTGGTACATAATTGATGCCGAAGGTCAGGTGCTGGGCCGGTTGGCTTCGCGGATTGCTACCATCCTGCGAGGCAAGCATAAGCCCACATACACGCCGCACGTGGACATGGGGGACTTCGTGATTGTCATTAATGCCGAGAAGGTGCGCCTGACCGGTAAAAAGGAATTGCAGAAACAGTACTTCCACCACTCTGGGTATCCCGGTGGCGTGCGTTTGCGCACGCCGGCCGACATGCGCAAGCGTCGCCCGGAATTTCTGATTGAGCATGCGGTCAAGGGCATGCTCCCCAAAGGACCGCTCGGGCGGCGCATGCTGCGCAAACTGAAGGTGTACGCCGGTCCTTCCCACCCCCATGGAGCCCAGAAACCTATTGAACTCACGTTGTAATTGAGGCCTGTGCGCGCATGATGGCTACAGCAACCTTAACCCAGTGGATTGCGGTTGGTCGCCGAAAGACGGCCGTTGCGCGGGTTTACTTGCGTCCAGGCAGCGGTCAGATCACCGTGAACCGCCGCCCCTTTGAAGAATACTTCCCGCTGGAGTGGCGCCGCAAAGTGATCCTGGCGCCCTTTGAAGTGACGGGAACGATGGGACAATTTGACGTGCTCGTTAACGTGAAGGGCGGCGGCCTGACCGGACAGGCGGAGGCGATCCGCCACGGCATTGCCCGGGCGCTTGTTGCCTATAATCCAGAATTTCGCAAGCCGCTGCGTGATGCTGGCTACCTGACGCGGGACCCGCGGATGGTCGAGCGCAAGAAGTACGGCCAGCCGAAAGCCCGCAAACGGTTCCAGTTCTCGAAGCGGTAATACGTTTCATTATACGTTCCATCACCCATACCTCCCGATGTCCGGTCGGGTGGTCGCCGCAAGGCGGCTAAGCCGGACAGAAGACGGAGGTAGCGGCCTAACCCGAATCCAGCCATGAGTGAACACGAAACGCAGCCGGTTTCTGAAACCGAAGCATCGACGGCCAGCGAAACAACCGCTGAAGCCTCCGAAGTCCCGGCCGAAACGCCGGCCTCCACCGAAACCCAACCCGCACACCGCGTCTCTATCGAGGAGCTGCTCAAGGCAGGGGCCCATTTTGGCCACCTGACCAGTCGGTGGAACCCTAAGATGCGCCCCTTTATTTTCATGGAGCGCAACGGAATCCACATCATTGACCTGGTGCAGACGCAGCAGCTCCTCGACCGCGCGGCTGCTGCAGCTTCCCGCTTTGCCCGGCAGGGCAAAAAGATCCTGTTTGTCGGCACTAAGAAGCAGGCGCGCGACATCGTCCGCAAATACGCGGAGGCCTGCGGGCAACCCTACGTCGTCGAACGCTGGCTGGGCGGGACGCTGACCAATTTCCAGACCATCCGCCTGAGCATTCGCCGCATGGAGGAGCTGGCCCGAATGGAAGAAGAGGGCATTCTGGACCAGCTCAAGAAAAAAGAGCGGCTGATGAAACGCCGCGAGCGAGAAAAGCTGGAGCGAACGCTCGGCGGTATTGCGCAGATGGCAAAGCTCCCAGGCGCGCTGTTCATTGTCGATGTGGTGCGCGAGCATATCGCCGTCAGTGAAGCGCGCAAGCTGGGCATTCCTATTATTGCAATCGTCGATACCAACGCCGACCCAGAACTGATCGACTACCCGATCCCGGCCAACGACGACGCCGTCCGCTCTATTGAGCTGATCACCTCGGTGATCGCCAACGCCATCACGGAAGGCATCAAACAGCGTGAACAGGAAGAGGCGGCCCGTAAGGCCGCGCGAGAAAAGCGGACGGCCGATGCAGAAACCAAGGAAACACGCAGCAGACGTCGCAAAAAGGGCTCCTGATTACTGAACATAAAAGATCGACATAAACCATGGCCATCTCTGCTCAGGATGTAAAACGACTCCGGGAAATGACCGGAGTCGGGATGATGGACTGTAAACGGGCGCTGGAAGAAGCGGGCGGCGACTTCGAGGCCGCGATTGAAATCCTGCGCAAAAAAGGGCAGAAAGTTGCCGCCAAACGCGCACACCGCGAAGCCAAAGAAGGTCTTGTTATTACCGCCGTCCGGGAAGACGGCCGCGCTGGGGCCATCGTGGAGGTCAACTGCGAAACCGATTTCGTAGCTCGCAACGAGGAATTTGCCTCGTTTGCGAAGCAGGTAGCCCAATTGATTCTGGACGTCCAACCGGCAGATCTGGAAACGCTGCTGAAGCTGAAGCTACCCGACGGGCGCACCGTCGAAGAAGCCCTTATTGACCTGACCGGCAAAATTGGCGAAAAAATTGTCATCCGACGTTTTGAGGTGCTGACGACCGACAGCGGCCAGATCATTTCCTACGTTCACCCGGGCTCCCGGCTGGCTGTGCTGGTCGAAGTTGTCGGGGATGGTCAGCTCGAAACAGCCGGCCGGGACGTGGCCATGCAGGTGGCGGCCATGAACCCCATTGCGGTGCGCCGCGAAGAAGTGCCCGAGGAAGTGCGCCAGAAAGAGCTGGAAATCGCCCGTGAGGCCGCCCGCAGTGAGGGGAAACCGGATCATATTATCGACCGCATTGCCCAGGGCAAGCTGGAGCGCTTCTATAAAGATCATGTGCTGCTGGAGCAGGCCTTCATCAAGGATGCGGCTATCACGGTGCAGGAACGTCTCCAGCAGGCCGGCATTGACGTGCGGTGCTTCATTCGGTATGCCCTGGGCGAATAATACGTAGCAGCACGGCAAGCCCGAGCCTTACGGTTCGGGCTTTTTTGTAACCGGACGGCTCCTTTTCTTCCATTAGGGCGTTGAAACCCTGCCTGAAAGGGCCTACTTTTCACAAGCAAGACCCTCCGAATCATGGCAGGCGAATCGGACACATCGAATAATGGACGGCGCCCCCGCTACCGGCGCATTCTGCTCAAATTGAGCGGCGAGGCCCTGATGGGCCAGAAACCCTACGGCATCGACTGGCACGTGTTGGAAACCTACGCGCAGGAAATCCGCCAGGTAGTTGCCCTGGGCGTCTCCGTAGGCATTGTGATCGGTGGTGGCAATATCTTTCGGGGGGTGCAGAACGCCTCGCGTGGAATGAAACGCGCCCATGCCGACTACATGGGCATGCTGGCCACCATGATCAATGCCATGGCGCTGCAGGATGCCCTGGAACAGGCCGGCCTCGACACGCGCCTGCAATCCAGCATCAAGATGGAGCAAATCGCAGAGCCGTTTATCCGCCGCCGGGCTATCCGGCACCTGGAAAAAGGCCGGGTGGTTATCTTTGGAGCCGGCACAGGCAACCCGTACTTCACCACCGATACGGCGGCCGCCCTCCGCGCGCTGGAAATCGAGGCGGATGTGCTGCTCAAGGGCACCCGGGTCGATGGCGTCTATTCGGCAGACCCGGAACGCGACCCCAACGCCCGCCTGTTTACTTCCATCCATGGACGGGAAGTAATCCAGCGGGATCTCCGCGTGATGGATATGACGGCTTTCACGCTATGCCGGGAAGCAGGGCTCCCCATTATCGTGTTTAACATGAACAAACCTGGCAACCTGCTACGCGTGGTCTGCGGCGAGCCGGTCGGTACGCTGGTCTACTGGACTGAAACCCCGCCTTCGCTGACCGAAACAGCTCCCACTTAATCGCGACAACCAACCCGAGAGCGGTACCATGGTGGCCATACCAAACGAACACCTGCAACTGATTCTGGACGACGCGCGCGAGCATATGGAAAAATCGCTCGCGCATCTGCGCACGGAGCTGGCCGCTCTCCGGGCCGGACGCGCCTCGCCGGCCATGCTCGAAGACGTACGCGTCGAGTACTACGGCACAATGACGCCGCTACTGCAACTGGCCAGCATTACGGCCCCCCAGCCTGACTTGCTCATTGTGCAACCCTGGGATCGCTCGGCACTGGGTGCTATCGAACGAGCTATTATCAATGCAAACCTGGGCCTGAACCCCTCGAACGACGGCAACATCATCCGCATTCCCATTCCCCCCCTCTCTGAAGAGCGGCGCAAAGAACTGGTCCGTGCTGCCCGAATTCGAGCTGAAGAAGCCCGGGTGGCCATTCGAAATATCCGACGCCACGCCAAAGATCACATCAAGAAAGCCAAAGAAGAAGAGCACCTGCCCGAAGACCTGTGCCACACGGCGGAAGAAGAACTGCAAAAGCTAACCGATACCTACATTGGAAAAGTCAATCAACTGCTGGAGCGTAAGGAAGCCGAAATCATGGAAGTCTGACGGTTGGCCCGGAACTCCCGGCCGACCGAGGCCATAAAGTAAAACGCTTGCGGAGAGGTGCCCGAGCGGTCGAAGGGGCACGCCTGGAGAGCGTGTGTACCGTTCACCGGTACCGTGGGTTCGAATCCCACCCTCTCCGCCACGCAGGCCGGGTTGCCCATCACGCAAGGCAATCCGGCTTTTTTCTTTGAAACGCATGAAACGCAATCGACCTTTGCTGCTATGATCACCAGTATGACGGGCTTCGGGCGCGGCCAGGCGGAACAGGATGGCTTCAGCGCCACCGTCGAGCTACGCTCGGTCAACAACCGCTATCTGGACGTCTCAGTACGTCTCCCGCGTCTTGCCACGCTCTACGAACCCGACGTTCTGGCCGCTATTCGCCAGGCCTTCAGCCGCGGCCGCATCACGGCACAGGTCGATCTGAGATTGCCTCCGGAAGCAGGCCTGCTTCCCCGCCTGAACCTCCAGGTCGCCCGGCAGTATCTGACCCAATTGGAGGCGTTGCGCGCAGAAACCGGCCTGCACGATCCCATTCGTCTCGAACACCTGCTGGCGCTACCCGATCTGTTTGAAAAGCCAGACCTGCCCGAAGAGGACGACCGCATTCGCCAGGTACTCATGACAGCGCTTCAGCAAGCTATTGAAGCCCTGCAGGCTACGCGTCGCCAGGAAGGAGCTTTGCTCCAGGCCGATCTGGAAGCCCGCCTGGAAACCATCGCCCGCCACCTGGAAGCCATCGAAGCCCGCGCTCCCCAACGTCTGGTCGAAGCCCGCGAAAAACTGCGCGCCCGCGTGCAGGAGCTGCTTCGGGATGACCAGATCGACCCGGATCGGCTCGAACTCGAAATCGTGCTGCTGGCCGACCGACTCGACATCACCGAAGAATGTGTCCGTCTACGGGCTCACCTGCAACATTTCCGCGAAGCCCTTCAGGCCCAGGAACCCAGCGGCCGGCGTCTGAACTTTCTGACCCAGGAGCTGCACCGGGAGGCCAACACCATCAGCGCTAAAGCCAACGACGCCACCATCGCGCTGCTGGCTGTCCAGATCAAAGAAGAAGTCGAAAAAATCCGCGAGCAGATTCAGAACATTGAGTAGCCCATGCCGGAACCCCGAATCGTCATCCTGACCGCACCCAGCGGGGCCGGCAAAACCACGCTGGCCCGTCGCCTGCAGGAAGCGCTGCCCCAGCTTCGCTTCTCCGTGTCGGCTACGACCCGCCCGCCCCGACCCGGCGAGCGACATGGCATCGATTACTACTTTCTGTCTGAGGAGGCTTTCCGCAAGCTGATCGAACAGGATGCGCTGATCGAGTACGAAGAAGTATATCCTGGCCGTTTTTACGGCACCCTCCGCCGAGAAATCGAGACGGCCAGCCGCACCCATCCGGTGCTGCTCGACATTGACGTCAAAGGGGCGCTGCGCGTCAAGCAGCAGTTTGGCGACGAAGCCTTCGCCATCTTCGTGCGGCCTCCTTCCCTGGAAACGCTGGCCGAACGCCTGCGCAACCGAGGCACCGAAGACGAAACCACGCTGCGCCAGCGGCTGGAACGCGCCCGCATGGAGCTTGCGCTGGCCGACCGCTTCGACGCCGTGGTCGTCAATGACGACCTGGAACGCGCCGCAACCGAAACCCTCCATCTGGTGCGCTCGTTTCTCGAACGGCCCTAACCCCCCATTCCCATGGCCCTGGAGACCCACGTTTCGCTCGAAAGCCGCCACCTGCTACTGGGCGTGACCGGAAGCATTGCGGCCTATAAAGCGGCCGAGCTGGTCCGGCTCCTCAAAAAAGCCGGTGCCGAAGTGCAGATTATCATGACCCCCGATGCTACCCGGTTCATCACGCCGCTGACGCTCGGCACCCTCTCCGAACGCGAAGTGCTCATCGATCTTTTTCCAGAAAACGAACCCGGCTCCTGGACCAAACACGTGCACCTGGGCCGCTGGGCCGACCTGGCCATCGTCGCTCCGGCTACAGCCCAGACTCTGGCCCGGCTGGCCCACGGATTCTGTGACACAATGCTGAGCGCCACGTTGCTTTCGGCGCGGTGCCCGGTGCTGCTCTGCCCGGCTATGGACCATGACATGTACCACCACCCCGCTACTCAGCAAAATCTGGAGCAACTGCGCCGCTATGGCTACGAGATTCTGCCGCCCGAATTTGGAGCGCTGGCCAGCGGCCTGGTAGGCGACGGCCGCCTGCCCGATCCCGAGCGCATCGTCGCCCACATCGCGGCCCTGCTTCGACGACAGGCTTCCCTGACAGGCAAGCATGTGCTGGTCACGGCCGGTCCCACCCGGGAGATGATCGATCCCGTGCGCTGCCTGACGAATCCCGCCACCGGTACGATGGGCTTTGCGCTGGCTCGGGCGGCTGCTCGACGGGGAGCCCAGGTGACGCTCATCAGTGGCCCTACATGGCTCCCCACCCCCCCCGGCGTCACGCGCATCGACGTTACCTCGGCGCAGGAAATGTATGAGGCCACGCTCCAGCACGCCCCGACGGCCGACTTTATCTTTATGGCTGCCGCCGTGGCCGACTATACGCCGGTGGAAACCGCCCCATCCAAGCTTAAAAAAACCGACGACGAACTGGTGCTGCGGCTGCGCCGCACGCCCGACATTCTGGCGGAGCTGGGCCGTCGCCGCCGCCCCGATCAGGTGCTCGTGGGCTTCGCTCTGGAAACCGACAATGCCCTGGCCAATGCCCGCAACAAACTCCGCCACAAAAACCTGGACTGGATCGCCCTGAATCGCCTGAATGAGCCCGGCGCCGGCTTTGGCACCGGCACCAATCGTCTGACGCTACTCCATCGAAGCGGCCACCAGGAAGAACTGCCGCTCTTGCCCAAAGACGAAGCCGCCGAAGTCCTGCTGGACCGCGTGCTGACCCGGTATGCCGACTCGAATGCCGAAAAAGCCGCCACCCAATCTGTCTGACGCACACCAGCTCACATCTTTTGCACCAGCCCCGTCGAAACAGGAAATTATGTTACTCCTTGCTTACCCCCTTCCATAAAAGATAAACAATCATATAAGATGACCCTGACAATATAGCGAAAGCGATTGTCAAAAGAATAAGATCTTCTCCAATCTTAACTACTTCAGCGATGTTCTCCAGATCTCCAAATATTAGATAAAATAACGCAATTAGAATCATAAATGTAATAAATAAAAGATGAGGGTATACATAGACCGCTCTTTCTCTTTTTATCTCTTTCCAAAGTGCTTCTAAATAAGCCTTTACCGCTAAAAAGCCAATGAGCAGAAAAGTTGATGTTTCTATGGAAGAAAAAATTACTCTGATAATCTCAGATAGATCTATCCCTTCCGACAGGTAGGAAAACATTGTTCTTATCAAAGTCAAAATCAAAATCATCTTAATCCATGCAGAAATAAACCAAGAAGGTGGTACCTCAACAATGTTCTGTTTTACTCTGATCATAGCTTGTTTCTCCATTTTATTGGATCTCTATCAAATCCTGGCAGGCACGAGCGTAATATTCATTTCCCCTACAATTAGTATAATTTTCGCGACACCAACGGCTAAAGTCTACCCGGTACTCGTTTGCAGTATCTAAAAGCCAGAGCACAACGCCCAGTGACATTCCCGGCGCAATACCAATGAGACAGCCCGCAACAGGACCTGTAAGTCCACTCAAAAGTGCCGCTCCAATACCGCAACCCTCTACAGCTCCCTCAAGCATGCTCTCGAGCGCCCCTTCCACGGTCCGATCATCTCCAATCTGCGGCATGCTGTTGAGCTCACACGTCGCATTCTGCTGCGCCAGCCGAAGCCAACCGCTTCCACCCAGCATACCCCAACACGCCATGCCCCCGCTACAACCCGCCTCGTTCAATAACGCCCGAACCACCGACCCAAACGCCTCTACCCATGCACTGCACCTCAGGCTCTTTTAATGTGCTGATTCCATCCGTTTTTGTATTCGATAAACAAGACAAAATGCCAAGAAAAACATAATAAATATTATGGCAAAAAGTGTAATTGATATAATTGTATAATCTGCAGACAATATATGTGTGATTCGAATAATAAAAAACAAAATACTCCAAAAATAATAAGTGGTTATGGTAGACCAGAATAAAACATCTTTGTTTGAATTTAAAGCTAAATCAATCTTTTTTGTAAGTGCAGCTATAATTAATAATTCAAATGATATAAAGAAAGAAACGATTCTTGCTGTGTATAATGGACGGATTAGAATATGCATAATATCTCTTCTATCCTCATACAATAAACCATTAAGCATTCCATAGATTCCTGCAATGAGAATAAATACCAGAGTAATGCGAAGCACATATCTATTGGAGAAAAC